>JAZNLK010000173.1:0-41713 GCA_045579055.1 Clostridia bacterium | reverse complement strand
TATTGACCTTTATCCATTGTATAAGGAATTTACAGAAAAGTATAAAGAAGGGCTTGAACAGGCAGGAGATGACAACTGGCTTAACAACCACTTCAGAAGTGCTGAAAAGGTAAAGTTTGAGCTTTTCAGAAAGTACGGAATCATTGCGGCGGCAGGTGATAGACATTTGGCAGAATTTTGTCCCGGATATTGGTATCTTGAAAATCCAAAAAGAGTTGAAGAAATGAAATTCAGCTTAACCCCTGTCAGCTTCAGAAAAAATGAATTATACGCAGACCGCATAGAGAAGAGTGAAAAGCTTCTTTCGGGTGAACTTGATGTTGAAATATCAAACACAGGAGAAGAAGGAGTCGACCAGATGAGAGCCCTTTTGGGACTTGGTGACTTTGTGACAAACGTAAACGTTCCTAACGTTGGACAGATACCCAACCTTCCCCTTGGTGCAGTTGTTGAAACAAATGCAGTATTCTCAGCAGACAGAGTGACACCTGTATGTGCAGGAGAAGTACCAAAGGAAATTTACTCGCTGATTTCAAGAGTTGTGGGAGTTCAGGAACTGACAGCAGAAGGCATCAAGGAAAGAAACATCGAAAAAATCTTCCTTGCCTTTGCCAATGACCCTCTTGTGACCTGCGGACTCACAGATGCAAGAAAGCTCTTTGATGAAATGGTAGAGAACACAAAGGAATATCTGTCGATGTATAATCTGTAAACCAAAAGAGGAAAAGCTTATGTTTGATGGAAAAATGAAGGCTCTCACATTCAGCTATGACGACGGAGTTCTTCAGGATATGAGACTTATTGGTATTCTGAATAAATATAATCTCAAAGGAACATTTAATCTCAATTCTGAACGTTTTGGCGAGCCGGGCGAGCTTTTGAACAAGGAAAACGGCAAAATGCTTGACCACACACGCATCAAAGCCGAGGACGTGAAGTATGTTTATGACGGACATGAGGTTGCGGCACATACACTTAAGCATACCAATCTCACAACGTTGGAAAATGACGAAGATATTGTTTATAACGTCGAACAGGACAGACTAAATCTTTCCGAGCTTGTGGGCTATGAGGTTGTGGGACTTGCTTATCCCGGAGGCTATCCAAACAGCAACGAAAGGGTTGCGGATATTGTGAAAAACCGCACAGGAATCAAATATGCTCGAAGTGTGGACATCACAAAAAGTTTTGAACCTTGGGATGATTTGTTTCAGTACAGAACCACTTTTGAGGACAGCACAAGCTGGGATATCCTCTTTGAAACAGGAAGAAGATTCCTTGAAATGGATGCAAAAACACCGCAGATTTTCTTTATCTGGGGACATTCTTATCCCTTTGATGCCTATCCCAACCGTTGGGAAGAATTTGAGGAATTCTGCAAAATGATGAGCGGACATTCTGACATATTTTACGGAACAAACAAAGAGGTTCTGCTGGGCAGATAGCTTTGATTGATAAAAAAGATGCAAGAGTAGCTACAACCAATATAAACGGAGGCTAAGGTTTTGAGAGAACTACTGAAAAAAATTGGAGTTGAAAAAACGGATACAGAATACATTATTCGTGCAAACGAGACTTTGGGTGAGAAAATTCGTAAAATTGCAGAAGAGTTTTACTCGGTGAAGGAAGCAGAACGAAGAAAATCATATAAGCGAGCAATTGAGTACGGAAAACGTGCAGAGGCGCTTGCAACCGAAGAATTTCATAAATACACGGCTCATCTTCTTTTTTGGATTCATTGTATTCCGCTGATGTTGAATGATTATGAAAATCAGGGTATTCCGGAAGAAGTCCTTTATGAAACTATGGCTGATATTTCGTGCAAAATTAGGGAGTGTCGTGAGCTTTATGGTGTAACAGGGACGTATGAGGACTGGTATTTTCTTTTTACCGACATAAAGCTCTTTGGTTTAGGCAGACTTCAGTATGAGATCGCGGAGTTTGAATGTGAAAATTATAAAAAAGGAAGCTTTGAGCTAAAGAAAGGTGATAGGGTTTATTCCTGCCATATCCCTTCGATGGGCAAACTTACAAAGGAACTTTATATGGAGTCTTTTCATAGAGCTTATGAGTTTTTCAAAAAAGAACTGAGCAGTTCGATTATTCCAATAGTTTTGCATTCATATTTGTTGTGGCCGCCATATATAGAGAAGGTTTTTTCTGAAACATCAAACATAGCACAGTTTGTGAAGGAATTCGAAATTTTATATAGCAGGGAAGAAGCATCCTTTGGTGATTGTTGGAGAATATTTGGCCGTGAATTTGACGGAACAACAGAAAAACTTTCTCAGGATAATTCTTTGCAAAGAAGCTTTGTGAAATACATAAATGAAGGCGGAGACTTCGGTCACGGTTATGGAATTCTTCTTTATGACGGTGAAAAAAGAAAAATAATAAAAGAATAAAGTAAATCAGGTAATGATTTTGAGGAGAATTAGCATTATGGAAAAACTTACTGCAATCATATTGGGCTATGGGATGCGCAGCGAAGCATATGCAAAATTTGCTGTTGACAACCCAAAACAGTTGGAAATCAAAGCTGTTGCTGAACCTGAAGAATCCCGACGCCAAAAGGCGCAAAGATTACACGCCATTCCGGATAGTATGGCGTTTGAAACATGGGAGCAGCTATGCGAGCTTCCCAAACTTGCAGATTTTGCAATAATCGGAACCCAGGACAAAATGCACCATGCACCGGCTATAAAGCTTATTGAAAAAGGATATAACCTCTTGCTTGAAAAACCTATGGCACCAACTGCGAGAGAATGTAAGGAAATAACCGAAGCTGCCGAAAAACACGGAGTAAAGGTTGTTGTTTGCCACGTTCTCAGATTTACAAAATTCTGGTATGCAATAAAGGAACTTCTCGACAGCGGAAGAATTGGCACTCCTATGTCAATGATACATATCGAAGGAGTTGAGAGGATGCATCAGAGCCATAGTTTTGTCCGTGGTAACTGGAGAAATTCTGTTGAATCAGCGCCTATGATTCTGGCAAAATCCTGTCACGATATGGATATTATGCAATGGCTTATAGGAAAGCCCTGTAAAAAAGTCCAGTCATTCGGCAGGCTTGATTACTTCAAAGCAGAAAACAAGCCAGAAGGGGCTCCTGAAAGGTGTCTCGACAATTGTCCGTATGCTGACACTTGCAAATATGAACCGATTAAGTTTTATACCAATTATAGTGGAAAAAAACCGAATCCCTGGCGTGATGTTGTTGCAGACCATGTGGGTGCGACGGATGAAGAAATCATCGAAGCCCTTCGTACGGGTCCTTACGGCAGGTGTGTTTTTGCCTGCGATAATGATGTTGTTGATCATCAGACCGTGAATATGGAATTTGAAGGCGGATGCACTGCTGTATTCACAATGACTGCTTTTGCAAGTGGACGATCAATCAAAATCTTTGGTACAAATGGGGAAATAGATGCCAATATGTCTCAAAATAAGATTATAATTCGTGATTTTATCAAAGCAGAAACCGAAGAAATTTATCTTGATAAAGTTGGGGAGGACATCACCTCGGGTCATGGAGGTGGTGATACAGGGATAATGATTGACCTTGTGAAGCATTTTAACGACGAAATTCCAAGCAAATCGGTGTGCGATGTTCGCACATCTTATATGAACCATCTGATTGCGTTTGCTGCTGAAGAATCACGTCTCACTGATACCGTTATTGACTTGGACAAATTCTCAGAAGAAATATAATAAATATCACGTCCTGATGGATGAATGGCATTAAGCTCGTATTTAATAAATAAGTTTATTCTGTCATATAAAACAGCATATATACGGCGGAATACGGGTTGAAAGATATTATGGGTTTTATGATGTGAAAAATGCTTCAGTAGTAGTCGGGAAAATAAATGCATTTATAAGTACTATTGGAAAAAAACTTACAGGGTTAATGTAAGCCACCGATCATCACAGTCGGTGGCTTTGACTATTCCCATGGTAATTTTTTGTCACATATGATTAAATCCACATCGTCTTTTGTGCATAAGGAAAAGGTTTTTGCAAACCTAATTTAGATGAATCGCAAATTGACTTTTTTTTGTATTCCCTTACTGTGTGCTGTGCATTTTCTGCCCGTATTGCATCGAAGCATATATCGTTTGGAAAAGAGTACTTGTGTTAATCGGGAAATACTTCATCGCCGTGTTCTTCCATCCACTCAACGGCTGCATCATATGCATCATAATCTAAGTCTGCCATCGTGTTTGTATGGAAAACCACGCCTTCTGCTTCACCTGCCAGAATTCGTTCGCGATACCAATCAAGCTGCCACTTGACAGCATCTCTTGTTGCCTCTTTGTGTTCGCCGAAGTTCCACAGATAGCAACCAAACATAAAACGCTGATTGGGTGCCATCTTTTTCAGAAGTTCAAATTTTTCGGGTATCAGCGGAACATCACATTCAGACCATGTCCACATAATAATTCCGTCAAACAGAGCCAGGTAGGGCTTCAACGTTTCATCATATGCCGGATCACATCCGAAGTTATGAGTGTAGAGCACCATCCATGTATCCAATCGTTTGATATCATTGTTGCGGAACTTTTCGTGAAATTTTCTGGAATCTTCTATGGAAATCTGTTCTCCTTGTCTCCAAGTAAAATCATCGAATACCGCACAACTGATGTTGGGAAAGTCCTTTACTTCGTCTAAAAACAGGTCAACAGCATCTGTATTTCCGTTTGAATCCAAAAATGCATGTCCGAACTCCCAACCCACGTGCTGAAGAGTTTTGAATGATTTGTTGTACTGACGGCGGTTTACTTTTACGTTTTCGTGCTCCCCATCCGGAACCATAAAGGTATTTGTTATACCAAGATAAAGACACGCTTCCATTGGTGTCATACGGGAAACACCCTTGTTTCCGTATGCATCATTATAACATCCCTCCGGATGTCCCCAAAGCCAAAATTTTTCACGCAACAACATCTTTGTTTCTCCTTTTTGTACAAATAATTATAAAATCTCAAATAACTTGCGAGGGTAGGACGTCAGATTTTCGCAACCGTCTTTTGTTACTCTCACAACATCTTCAATACGGATGCCTCTCTTGGTCTTATGAGAACCAAGGAAAATGTCAGAACAAAACGTCATATTTTCCTGTAGCAAATAGTCAGAATCTGTTTCAACCCAAGGTGCTTCGCCTTCCATCAAGCCGTTGCCGTGATACGGTCCGTATAGATAATGGTCTTCATAACCAAGCTCTGCAACAAGCTTTTTGTGTTGCAGTGCGACTTCTCTTGCGGGGACACCTGCCTTTGTCATAGCCATCATTGCTTCCTGAACCGCATAGCCTGCTTCAATCAAGGATTTTTGTTCAGCAGTTGCTTTTCCGAACACAACAGGGCGACCGATGGAAGAAGCATAGCCCTCATAACGGGCACCAATCTGCAAAAAGGTCATATCTCCGGGTTGAATGATTTTCTGTCTGGGACGACTGATTGCCTGATCGGAACCGTCACCGGTCAGCACCCAAAGGGGATAGCTTTCACGTTCAGCGCCGAGCTCGTGCATTTTTCCGAGAGCAAGACCAACCACCTGTGTTTCGGTCATTCCTACGTGGATATTTTCAATGACAAAATCCATTGTTTTTCTTGTTATTTCTGCTGCTTTTCTCATACAAGCCAGTTCGTTTTCGGTTTTAATCATACGAATGGAAGAAACAATATGGTCGGCTTTTTCGATTTTAACATCACCGTATTGTTTGAGATTCTCTGCCAAGTCATTATAAATACCAACCGTTAAAAGGGGTAAGCCTGCTACACCGAATTTGCGAACAGGTGTATCACCAAGACACTCCCGAATTACACTTGTAAAGGTGTCGAGGGGTTTTCCGGGGTATTCGGGTTCGGAAGATTCGCGAAAAGCCTTTAGCAAACGAATATCAGGGATTCTGGAACGATCGGAAGCATAAGTAAGACTCTCAGGTCCTATAAGAAGCTTTGCTTCACCTTCACGGGGAATCAATACGCCCGCTGTTTCAAATGACGGCCAGTAATCGCTGAAATAGCGTACGTACTGGGGTTCTGCTTCGTTGCCATAGCAAAGAAGTACATCGTAACCTTCTGCCGCCATATTCTTTTGAACTTTAAGTACTCTTTCTTTAAATTCGCTATCAGGAATTCTGATTATGTCCATTATTCTAAACCTCCGTTATCTAAAAATTCTGCCGGATTATCTATAAGCAGTTTATTAATGTCCGAATTTGAAATACCTGCGTCTTCCATCATTGGAACAATGTTGACAAGAACGTGGTCATAGCCCCAGCCGCCGTAAGTGCGTAAACAGCTCTTCAGACACACATCGCAGCTCATTAAAATCTGATTACCATATCCTGCATCTAATAGTGTTTTCAAGCATTCAATACGTTGAACATCATTAACAAACAAGCCATAACCTGGTCTTCTTGCTTCACGGTCAACGTAATATTCCTTGCCGAAATTGTCAAATTCAACATAAACACCTTTGTCCAAAAGTGTTTTGATATACTCCATATTGTTTTCAACGTCGATATGAGAAATAGCGATTTTGTTTGCCGGCACACCGTTTTGGAGCAGGATGTCTGCAGCTTCAATGCCGTTTGTTGTCCAAGGATTGATATGAACCAAAACACTTGTACCAGTTTTTTTGTAAGCCAAAGCCGATGCACGAAGCACACGTCTTTCTTCTTCATTAAAGATTTCGCTGATACCGATTTCACCGATTACGCCTGCTTTGATATCTGTTCCTTCGGTACCTTCGGTGATTTCTTTCACCATCATATCGGCAATTTCCTGCTCGGTCATTTGCTTCATAGATTCGGGATGTGTTGATGAAACATAGAAACCAGTACCCATAACAACATTAATGCCTGTTGCTTCGGAGATTTTTTTGAGCATAGCCGGGTCTCTGCCGATGCCGGGCATGGTTGCGTCAACAATGGTAGCACCGCCGGCTTGCTTGAAGCGAAGAATCTCCTTTTTTTGGGTTTCGTAATCGTTCATTCTCAAGTTATCTTTCAGCGCATACGGGTCTCTGTTCAAGATGCCCAGTTTGTCCATTGTTACCGGTGCGGTTGACGGACTTTCGCAGTCCTTGAGTTCACGTTCTTCAAAAAATGCAGTCAGTTCAATAAAGATATGTTCATGAGGTGTCATAATGCCTGCATCTTTTTTAGGTAAAATACCTGTTACAGTTTGAATAGCCATAAAAATTCCCTCCTTGTTCTAAGAATAGCAAAAGAGGGAGTTTATGTCATTGGTTAAAATGGGTTTTTTATTGGTGATTTCGGTATTCCTTTGGGGTTTTTCCTGTTGCTTTTTTGAATGTGTTGTAGAAGGTTTTCATATCATCATATCCAATTGTTGAGCAGATATCCTTGATGGGCATATCTGTTGTGGATAGAAGTTGACACGCTGTATCAATCCGAAGCTTGCGTTGAAAACACATAACCGATTCCCCTGTTGCCTTTTTGAACAGCTTGCGGAAATAATCCGGACCAAGGAAAAATTTTGCGGCAATATCGTTTACCGAAAGTTTAAGATTGTAATGGTTTTCGATATATTGTACCGCTTCGTGTATAGTTTTGAGTTGTGCTGAAGAAAGGGTGACCTTGCCCAGTTTTTCTATATCTCTGAAAATTTTAATAAGCAGCTCAATTACGTAGGCGCGAATCAGCTCCGCATAGCCTTTTTCTTTCCCTCCGAATTCTCGGTATATCCTTGTAAAAATTTCTCCGTAATCAGCATACAGCTTTCCGGGAATGTACATATCGGGAGAAGAAATGTTGTTAGAAGGAAACAGCGATAGAAAGAGCATACTGTATTTTAAGGATTCAAATCTGCTCATATTAATAACTGTTGAATCAACAAAGTCGGGTGTAAACATCAAATCATATGTGACAAAGCTCTCATTTGAATTGGGTATTGAGGTGAATTTATGCGGAACACCTGTGTTGATAACTGTTATATCTCCGCTTTTAACCTCATATTCTTTGTCACCTACTGTATGGATTGCTCGTCCGGACAAAATGTATACAATTTCAATAAATTGGTGGCGGTGGAGAACACCAACAAAATCTGGAAATTCGGTTGATAAATGAATATACACACGTTCACTGTCTTTGAAAAAACTGCTATTGTTGAAAAATGGAATTTCAGGTATATGAATGCAGCTCATTGTGTGTTCTCCTTTCTGCGACTATTGGTTTAACTTTTTATTTAAGCATTATTTCAATTACGGGAATAAGAATATCCGGCTGGATTGCAGGAATTTCAAGAGTAAAGCATTTCTCCTGACCGCTTATTACATCTCCCATGTGTGAGAAAGAACCTTCCGAAAAGAAGATTTCACTTCCGTCGTGCAGAAATTGTGCATAATCAACTTTTCCAAAGAGTTCAGGCATCTGTAAAAATCCGTTTGGATAGTCAAATAGGTGAATATAAAGACGCTTTCCGTCGTTACTTTGTGTAAGTCTGCATCTTCGTGGTGCTGTGAATTCAGCTTCTGCCATGGTACAGTTATAGATTGAACGGCTATTGTATTTCATCCAGTCGGCATATGTTTTCAGGGCATTCTCGGCTCTGTTGTCAAAACAGCCTCTTGCGGTGGGACCGACATTCATAATGAGATTGCCGCCACAACTTACTGAATTAATCAAGAGTTCAAGGAGCATACGTGGCTTCTTCCAACTCATTTCATCACGGTTATAGCCCCATGAACCGGAGAAAGTGTGACAGGCTTCCCAAGGTACAAGCTCGCCTGTTTCGGGATGCTTTACCCATTGGGTTGGTGTGTTTTGTTCGGGTGTCCACAGATCCTGATCAATATCCAATCTGTTGTTGATAATTATATGGGGTTGCAGACTTCTGACCAGTTCAATGATTTCTTCGCTATGCCATTGATTCTTGCCCTTGGGCTCCATCCAGTCCTTGGGAATAATATCATGTGCAGGGTCAGACTGTGATTTGTCGGGATAGGAAAAGTCAAACCACAAAATATCAATTTTACCATAATTGGACATCAGTTCACTTAACTGGTTTTTCATATATTTGACGTAGTTTTTGAAGTTTTTGGTTTTATTCTGTTCCTGAGCGTCGGAATCATTACGGCGTGGGTGAAGCCAGTCGATGGTGAAGTCCTGGTGGTGCCAGTCAAGAAGGGAGTAGTAGAATCCTATTTTCAAGCCTTCGGCACGGAATGCATCAACATATTCTTTGACAATATCACGACCAAAGGGGGTATTCGTGGATTTATAGTCTGTGTATTCTGAATCAAAAAGACAGAATCCTTCGTGATGCTTTGTGGTCAGCACTGCATATTTCATTCCTGCCGCTTTTGCTTGTTTTGCCCATTCTTTTGCATCAAGCAAGTCGGGATTGAAGTATGTAAAGTATCTATCATATTGTTCTTCGGGTATTTGTTCGTAAGACTTTATCCATTCATGGCGTGCCGGCATTGAATACAAGCCAAAATGAATAAACATCCCAAATCTGTCATTCATAAACCATGAAGTATCTCCGGGAGTCTTTTTTGTTATATAGCTTGACATTATTTTTTATCCTTTCGTTTTTGAAAATTATAACATAATAAAGAAGTTTTATAAAGTAATTTTACGAAAATAGTACGATTTCAACCTCTAAAAAGGTCGAAATCTATTATTTACATTTAAGTTTTGTTATGATAAAATTTAGATATCAAAATAAAGGGGAAATAAAAATGTTAAAAGCAATTGATATGCATACACATATAAACCACGGGAGTGTTTACGATACGAAGGTGAGTGAAATATATACTGCTGACTTTGATGAGCTTATGCAGATAAATAAGAGTGTGGAAATTGAAAAGATGTTTTGTTCTACGTTTGCATCGGTTCTCAGTGATAAAGAGGTTGAACAGGAAAATGAATATTTGATGAATCTTGCCAAAACAAACAAAGATCTATATCAATGGGTGGTAATCGATCCAAGAAACGATAAAACCTTTGAACAGGCAAGGGATATGCTGGAGTCGGAAAAATGTGTGGGAATAAAGATTCACCCAAGCTGTCATGATTATACACTTTTGGATTTTGGTGACAAGATTTTTTCATTTGCTTCGGAGTATGGGGCAATTGTGCTGACTCATCCAACTGACAACATTTTGACTTATGCGGATAAATATCCCGAAATGACGTTGATTATGGCTCATCTTGGGGGTGTGGAGTTTGTTGATGCGGTGGAATATGCAAAGTATGGTAATATTTATACTGACACATCAGGGATTGCAAGTTCAAGGAACAAAATAATTGAATATGCGGTAAACAGAGTGGGGTCAGAAAAAATTTTATTCGGCACGGATACATATTCGGCGGCTTTTCAGCGCGGAAGAATAGAGTTTGCCATGATTTCTGAGGAGGATAAGGCGAACATTCTCAGATATAATTCGGAGCGACTTTTTGAAAGGATTCTGAAAAATAGAAAATAGATTTTCAGGTTTGTTTTGAAACTTTTTGAGGTGGCAAACAGACCAAAGTTATCGGATGGCATTGTTATGTTATTCGATTTGTGATAGTATAGTGAAAATGTGAAACGAGAGTTTTGATAGGAGGCAGAGACGGTGGCGAATAAACGTAATAGGGCAATTGTGAACGCCAATATTGTTCTTGAAAGCGGAATTTTCTGGGACGGAGCAATATTAATCGAGGATGACAGAATTACAGATTTTGGAAGTGAAAGAGATATAAATATTCCCGAAGGAGCGGAAGTAATTGACGCAAAGGGTGCATATGTGGGCCCCGGCTTTGTTGACATTCACGTTCATGGATATGAGGACAAATCTACATACTTTGATGCAGTTGAGGCATCAAAAGAATTTCTGAAGCACGGAACAACCACAATGCTTGCGACACCCCCTTATGAGCTGAATTTTGAGGAGTTTCTGGCGGCAATTCGTGCATCCAAGGAAGCTATAAAAATAGCGAAGACAATCAAAGGTCTTTACCTTGAGGGTCCGTACATAAACGTGAAATACGGAGCTTTTGCTCACTCTAACCCATGGCGTGGTGCCATTAGTCCTGAGCAGTTCAAGGTGTTGGTGGACGAAGCGGGTACAGATGCAAAGGTGTGGACAATTGCCCCCGAACGTGAAGGAATTTTACCATTTCTTGAATATGCAAAATCGGTGAACCCTGATGTTGTGTTTGCGGTTGGTCACAGCGAAGCAACTCCTGCACAAATTCGTGCTTTGGGCAAATACCGTCCATCTCTACAGACACATTCTATGTGTGCTACGGGAAGATTGGAGGTTGCAAAGGGAACACGCAGTTACGGTCCTGACGAATATTGCTTTAAAGAACCTGATATGTTCTGCGAGCTTATCAGCGATTCCTGCGGTATACATGTGAATGCCGAGATGCAACAGCTTCTCATTCATACAAAGGGTGTTCACAAAGTGGTTTTGATTACTGATGCTGCTTGTATGGAATTTTCCTATCCTGCGCCCGAAAGATTTTCGCACGTTACTGACCTTAACTTTGACGACCGAGGGGATATTGCAGGAAGCAAGCTGACAATGGACAAGGCTTGTCGAAATATTATGACCCACACAAACTGTGGCATTGCTCAGGCCTTTGTAATGGCATCTTTGAATCCTGCAAAGATAATCGGAATGGATGACGAAATAGGGTCAATTGAAAAAGGGAAAATCGCAGATTTGGTGTTTGTTGATGATAAATTTAACGTAGGCCGTGTTATGGTTGGCGGCGAATTGGAGGAGATATAATGAACAGCTTGAAGGTAGGTTATGCATCGGTTAACATCAACCCCAAACTGGGAATAGGTGTTTACGGTTATTATGTTCCAAGATATGCGAAGGGCTTTCTTGATGATCTTGAGGCGTCTGCATTGGCGGTTTCTTGCGGCAAAAAAACAGTAATTCTTATGGCGGTGGATGCAGGCGCAGTAGATATGGAATTTGCCAAGGATACGTGCGAGACAATTGAAAGGGAGACAGGTGTTTCAAAGGATAATATCCTTATTTCGGCATCACATTCCCATACCACGCCCTTTATCAGGGATATGGATATGTTTGATTTTGAGCTTGACCCGGTTGCGGAATACAGAGATTTTCTGAAATGGCGATTGGTTGACGGTGCAAAGCTGGCACTTGCCAATCTTTGCTCTGCAAAAATGGGATATTGTGTTGGCAATGCCCCTGAACGTGTTGCGTACATACGCAGATACAAGATGAAGGACGGTTCAACAATGACTTGTCCTCCAATTGAAGATCCCAATATTGACTATCCCATAGGCGAACTTGACAATCGGGTGAATGTTGTTCGCTTTGACCGTGAAGATGGCGAGAGTATTGTTTTGGTAAACTACGGTCTCCACGCAGACACCATAGGGGGCGAGCTTTTGTCCGCTGATTGGCCGGGTTGGATGAGAAAGACGATTGAAAAGGCTCTGGATGGAGTTAAATGTATGTTCTTTGCTGGCGCCGAAGGTGATGTTGGAAGCACAAATGTCCATCCGTCAGGCGGCGATATGAACGACACCGAAATCAGCTTCGACAACGAAATGAAGAGCCCCGGAATGGCAAGATTTGTGGGACGTGCTTTAGCTGGAACGGTTCTTCAGGTTTATGACAAGGTTTGTTATATTGATGTGGACGAGGTAGATGCACTTCACAAGAAAATCCTTATCCCGGCAAATACACCAAGCCCTGAGGACTTACCTCTTGCACACAAATATAAAGAGCTTCATGAAGCAGGAAAGGATAACGAAATACCTTATTCCGCAATGGAATTGACAACGGTGGTTGCGGAGGCAATGAGAATGTGCAAATTGGAAAACGGTCCTGAAAACTTTGAGCTTGATATTGTTGGTATAAAGCTTGGAAGTGTTGCGATGATTGGTATTCCCGGAGAGCCATTTACCGAAATTGGTGTTGGAATAAAGGAAGCTGATGGTTGGTCGATGATTATGCCCTGTGCCCAGACAAATGGTGATGAAGGGTACTTCCCTGTGAAGTCGGCATATGATGAGGGCGGATATGAAGCACGTACATCCCCGTATAAATCGGGTGTTGCTGAAATAATTACAGAGAGCGGCAAGGAATTGCTGAAAGAGTTGAGATAAAGAACGGAGGAGGACACTATGATTTCGTGTACAGAATTTATACCTGCATACAGCGAGCTGTTTGCATTTCTTGAAGAAAAATACGGAAGAGATGAGGTTGAACGCTACTGGGAGTTTCTGTTCAATCCGTCAGGGGGCAGAATGCCTTTGACAGAAATGGTTGAAAAAGAAGGTATCAGGGGTTGTTATACATACTGGTCAGGAACGCTTAATGAGGAAGCGGCAGATTTCACTATGTATCTCAATGAGAAAAATGGGTGGTTTATGATTACCATGCATCGCTGTCCTTCAAAGGGCAAGCTTCTTGATATGCAGGAGGCATATGGATTAACGCCATACCATGATTATTGCCTCCATTGTGACCATTATCGTGAATCTGTTGAAGCCGGTGGTCTAAAATATATCTATAACTTTACCGGCATTGATCATGCGGCGTGTAATATTTTTATTTATGACCCTGAAGTATTTGACGGACGTGCGATTGTTGATGAAAACACAAAGGTTATGGACAGAAGAGCCGGGGACAATGAATATTTCCATATGGATTTTCACAATGGAATGAATTCAGGAATGTTCTATCTCGTTGAAAAGTATGGTGAGACAGTGGTTAAAGAATACCTTGCCAAATATGCGGTAAATGTTCATAGAAAGCTTATCGAAAGTATAAAGAAGGATGGATTCAAACCACTCGAAGAAGATATCCGCAGCACTTACAAAAAGGAAAAGGCTGAGGATGCCATTGAAATTGTTTGTGACGGAAAAACTCTTGAGGTGAAGGTTTCATATTGTCCTGCTGTGAAGCATTTCAAGAAAAAAGGTATTGAGGTTTCGCCAATGTACCGTTACACAACCGAAACGGTTATGGGAACTGTGGCAGAAAATGCCGGTCTTGAGTTTCAGATGCTTGAGTATGACGATAAAACCGGTGCGGCCAGATATGTATTTAAAAAATAATCGGGAGTGTTAGAATTTGAGACTGAACTATGAACAAATCAAGGCTGTGATTACTGGAGCGGAGATTATTGAAGAATGCATCGGCGGATACAAATTTTCAAGGTTTACAAAGGAACAAAAAGGATTATATGAGAATTTTTCCGAAGAACAGGCGGCAATTTTTGAAGGAAGATCAGAGGCTTGCCTTTTGCGTGCAAAATCAACATCGGGAATAAAGCTTTCTTTCAGAACTGACAGTGAAAGTCTTTTTTTGAGGGTTTTTGTAACTCCGGGGTCTTCAAGACAGTATTTTTCCATTGATGTTTTTGCGAATGGTGAATGTGTTGGTGTTATAAATAATTACAATAAAGCGGAAATGACAGGTGATTACACAGCGACAGAACTGCCTTTGGGTAGCTTTGAAAAGAATTTTGAACTATGGAAGGGGATGAAGGAGATTACAGTTTATCTTCCATGGTCTGTTGGTACCATGATTGAAGATATCAGTATTGATGATGGTGCGGTGCTGTATCCCATGAAAAGAAAAAAGACATTGCTATCCTTTGGAGATTCAATAACCCAGGGTTACGATGCATTGCGGTCGTCAGGAACATATGTTGCAAGGCTTGCAAGGGCACTAAATGCTGATGAAGTGAATAAGGGCATCGGGGGCGAAATGTTCCTGCCGGAGCTTGCGGCATCAGCGGAAAATTTTGTTCCCGATTATGTAACGGTGGCATATGGAATAAATGACTGGTCGCACAAATCCAGAATACAGTATGAGAAGGATTGCAGACGATTTTTTGATAACCTCAGCAAAGCATACCCAAATTCAAAAAAGTTTGCAATAACACCCATATGGACAGCCATTATGAATGAAGAAAAGTCTTTTGGAAGATTTGAAGATGTTGATGAGACAATCAGAGGATGTATTGTGGATGAAAGCATAACTGTGATTTCGGGAATGGAGCTTGTTCCGCACGATGAAAAGCTCTTTGGAGACTTATCTGTGCATCCAAATGATAAAGGCTTTGGGTATTATTTTGAAAATTTATTAAATGAAATAAAAAAATATATATAAGGGTGATTTAAAATGAAGGATTTAAAAATTGGAGCAGGTTTTGTTCCTGCACTGGGTACACCGCTTGACAAGGATGGAAAGCTTCTTGCGGACAGCTACAAAAAGCATATTGAGGATCAGATTAATGCAGGTGCTGCCGCACTTCTTTGTATGGGTTCAATGGGAATTCAACCATATATCCGTGACGATGTTTATCCTCAGGTTGCAAAGACAGCTGTTGAGGCAGCAAAGGGAAGAATACCAGTTCTTGTTGGTGCAATGGATACATCAATTGCAAGAGTGAAAAGCAGAATTGCAGAGCTTGAGGAAACAGATGTTGATGCATTTGTTTTCACAGCACCTTATTATTATGCGTGCTCAAGGGATCAGATGGTTAATTTCTTCAAAGGCGTTGCGGCGCTCACAAAGCATAATGTTATGATTTACGATTTGCCGGGTGTTACACAGTCAAAGATTACATATGATGTTGTTCTGGAATTGATTGAAACTGTTCCAAATTTTGTGGGAATAAAATCCAATGACACACATATGTTCCGCAAGCTCAAGCTGAATCCTGCTGTTCCCAAGGAATTTGTTATGGTTTATTCGGGACTTGATATGTTTGATGTTGCATACAAGTGGGGAATTGACAAAAGTCTTGACGGTATGCTTTCTGCAACACCTAAAAACACAGGAAAGCTTTTCAGGGCAATGGCTGAAGGTGATTATGATACTGCTGCAGAATGTCTTAACAACATTGTATCTCTCAGAGATTGCTATGTTGCAAATGACTTGTGGCCGTCTTTCACAGCATCTATGAATATGCTGGGCTATGAAGGTGATTTTGCCCCGGATTATGTGTCAGAATTGAGACCCGGTGCTTATGAGAATGTTAAGGCTGAGATGATCAGAATAGGCGAGCTTTAATCCTGAAAGGATGACCGGAATAATTGAATTTTTAAAAGCAGTTCGTATGCGTTTTTGCATTATGAACTGCTTTTTTGTGGTTTTTATGTGGTTTAAATTCAAACTTTTTGAGGTTGCAATTAGACTTTATTCCAATAATGCTCTTTCTGATTTTTATATTTTATGTAATAATATATTTAAATATATTAAATAATGAAGAAACGGAGAGGGCAAACTATGTATATTGATGTAAACAGATATACAAACGAGAAAAGTGATTCAGCTATGATACAAGCTGCGATTCACGATGCGTCAAAGATGGGCAAATCGGTTGTTATTCCCAAGCACAACGAAAGAACCGGTAAAGATATATGGGAAATTGATAAGGCACTGACCTTGGTTGATGACAGCATAATCATTTTGCAAAACGCTCATCTGAGACTGATGGACGGTGCTGTTTGTAATATGTTCACCAACAGCCTTGCTCAGTCTGAAAATCCTGTGCCCTTTGACAAATGGGAGCGAGGAATTCACATAAAGGGAATTGGAAATGCCGTTCTGGACGGTGGAATTCATAATCAGCTTTATGAGAATAACGGTATTGCGAGAAAGGTGATGAAGCCGTCGCCTTATCACGTTACTGAAAACTGTATGATGAGATTCAGATATGTGACAAAAATGGTTATTGAAAATATAACAGTAAGAAATCAAAGATATTGGGGAATCTGGTTTCGTGCCGCAAGCTTTTGCAGAGTTTCGGGAATACATTTTGAGACAGATGGGAATATTCCCAACCAGGACGGAGTTGATCTCAGCAAGGGATGTCACGATTTTATTATTGAAAACATTACCGGTTGTGTGGGGGATGACAGCGTTGCACTTAATGTGACTGACAGCGAAATTTATCACGACACATATGAAAATAAACGAGACGGCGATGTGTATAACGTGACAATACGAAATATAATGACTTGCAGTACCAGCGGCTGTGGAATGATCAGACTGTTGAATCATGATGGCTATAGAATTTACAACATCAGAATAGACAATATAATAGAAATTTCGCCGTGGTCTGATTCCGACAAGGTTCTTGCAACAAACCCTGACTTGATTATAAAAACAGATGAAGAAGGGAATATACTTCCGTTTGAAAAACTTAAATTGGGTGACGAAGGTTATAGAATGGAAGCGGCAATCAGAATCGGTGAATCTTATTGGTATGCTCACACAAAGGCACAGCACGGAGATACATACGGAATTTCAATCAGCAATGTGATGACTCATTCACGGTTTGGGGTTTCCATAAACAATACCTTGCGGGATGCAACATTTGACAATATAAGAGTATTTGGGAATGGACATATGGCAACGTATATGGGCGAAGGAACTGTTGAAAATGTAAAATTTTCAAATATACGTTTTGATAAAACCGCAAAACCGCATCCTGATGACGAACATATTTATGTTGAATGGAATCAGACCAAAACAGATGGCTTTGCAGCGGTTTATTTTAATAAGACAAAATTGAAAAATGTACGATTTGATTCTGTCGAATTGAACGGCAGTGGAATTGATTCGGTATTTAGCGGAAGCGGATGCGGAACGGTGATGTATTCTAACATAAAATATGACGGTATTAAGCTTTCAACTCTTGACGGTGTTGAGTTGAAGAACTGTTGAAAAATGGAGATATGTGACCGTTTGTATAAATAGTATTGTAAAAATCAGAACGAAAGGGGAGACGGTGATATGTACAAGATGCTGATTGTAGATGACAACAATATGCAAATAAAAAGTTTATTGACTTTTATTGATTGGAACGCATTTGGAATCACAGATATAAAAACTGCTTCCAACGGAAAAAAGGGTGTTGAAGTCTTCGAAAGCTTTATGCCTGACATAGTTATCACCGATGTTGTGATGCCTGTTATGGATGGAATTGCCATGACCAAGGAAATCCAGAAAATCAAAAACGATGTTAAAATTATTTATATGAGTTGTTATGAAGACACCGAGTACCTGAAAAGTGCTATGAACAATAAGGTGACGTCATACATTCTGAAGCCTCTTGATACCGAGGAATTGTCAAACGCAATTGAAGATGTGCTCAAACAATTGCAAAAGGATAAAAAACATGAGGCGCTAAATCGTATGTTTGAAGAAAATGGTGGGATTTTCAGGGAGAGCTTTTTGTTTCGTCTGTTGTATTCAGACAATATGGATTTTCACTATACGGCATCAACACTTGGTGAGTTAGGTCTTCAGAATTACAGCTCATATCTGGTGGTTAGATTTGAAATTACATCGCCTGTGCAGGATTGGAATGAAATTTGGGCACTGCTCAACTTTGTAAATGAAAACATATTAAAAGAAATTGAAGGTCAGGCATTTGTTGAAACAAAACGCCATTTGAATGTAATACTTATGGGAGACAAGCAAAAGAAAACATCTTTTCTTGAATACGCTTCAACTATTGTTTCAAAACATATGGAAGTATTATCGGATACCATTGATACTGAAATCAGCATAGGCTTTTCAAAAGAGGGTGAAAGTCTTTTTGAGGCACAGAATTTACTGAGACAGGCATCTTATGTATTGGAAAACAACTTGAATATTGGTGAAAGCAATATTTATTTCTTTAAAAAATTCAACTACATTTCTATGGAATACAATATTGTGGATTTGAAGAAAAATCTTGATGAGATGATGTCGCGAAAAGATTCGGAAGCGGTGGAATTGTTTTTGAATCATTACTGGCTACGTAGTGAATCATATCATGCAAATGAAATAAAAAGTTTCTGCTTGTCTGTTATGGTGACACTTCAGCTTTTGCTCAGTGAACGCAATTTTGACCTGAACGATGTCTTTGACGGAAGCGAAATTATCTGGCAGAAGATGGACAACTTTGAAACAATAAAGGATGCCCGTATGTGGCTTTATAATATATTAAATCTTGTGATTGGGTTCTTTGGTGATGAGGAAGAAAACAGACAGGAAAAACTGGTATCGGAAATTATCAGGTATATTGACAAACATTACGGCGATGTGTCGAACGTAGAGCAGATTGCATCAAGCGTATATATCAGTCCCAGTTATGCAAAAAGTCTGTTTAAAAGGAGTACGGGGAAAACTATATCAGAATACCTGAACAACAAGAGGATGGAAGAAGCAAAAAGATTGCTTGCAAATCCTCAGGCAAAGGTGTATGAAGTTGCAAAAAGTGTAGGATATAAAAGTAAACCCTATTTTGTTAAAGCATTCAAAAGGTATGTTGGACAGCTGCCAAGTGAATACCAGAAAATGAAAGCAGATTAGAAACATATTTAATCAAAAGCAAAGATAGGAGGTTTGTATGTTTAAACCAAAGAGCATTTACCAGCAGGTTGTATACAATACGTTGCTTAGCGCCTGTATACCTCTTGTGATTATATCGGTTATTTTCTGCTTCTTTGTATATGACAAAAACGAAAAAAGTATGGTTGCTGAAATTCAGCAGGTTACACGAGACTATGCTTCAAGTGTACAGGCGAAGATTGAGGACACACATCAGAAAAGTGATTATATTTTAAAGTCAGATTATATTTCCGAACAGTTGGATACTGATTTTACACAAAATACTCCAAAACTGTTGTTGTCGGAATATTTGATGGAATATATAGGTCTTTTTGATGCAGAAGGCAACGGTAAAAATGTTTTTACCATATATACTTCAAACCCAACGATTTATGTGAACAGGTACGTTTCAAGAATAGAAGAGCTGGAAAATGCTGATATGATACAGGCACAACTTGAAAATAACATTACGAATCTGGTTTGGGAACAAGATGTTCGCCGGGACGAAAATGAAAACAGCTATTTTGTTTTTTACAGAAAGTTGATGACCGAAAAGACCAATATCCTGGCGTGTAAAGTTTATATTCCGGGTGGTTCGGAAGAATGTAATATGAGCATTGTTTCAAACAAAGATGAAAAAACAGGAAACGATAATTATATGGTGGTTCCAATTAATGAGCATTACAGTGTACAGGCTATGAGGGACTCAAATATTGCTCAACAGGAAGTTTTGAAAATGGTTATGGTTTTTGTAGCGATTATGGTCTTTGCTTTGCTGCTGACCTATTTTGTTGCAAAGCAGAGTGCGGCGAAATATACCGTGAGTACAACTTCGTTTATGAAGGAACTGAGGAAGCGGAATATTCTGGAACTTGATGAAGACAGTTTTTGTCGGGAAGAAGCTCTGGAGGAAATGCAAATTGTAAAGAAGGCAATTTTGCAGTTGCTTTCTGAAATAAAAAAGCTTTCCCGTCAAAAGCAGAAAGTTGAGTTGGAAAAAAAGGATATGGAGTTTAGCCTTCTGCAGAAACAGCTTGATCCACATACGCTTTACAACTCCCTTTCAGTTATAAAATACAATGCATTTATCAGAAATGATACAGAAACCATTGATATTGTGAATCACATGACGGATTATTATCGTGCGGTACTCAACAAAGGAAAGGATTTTGTAAAATTAAAAGACGAGTTAGAGACCATGCGAAAATACATTGCAATCAATGAGCTGTCAAGGGCAATTGACTATAAGTTTGAGGTTTCGGTGGAAAATGAACTTGAGGAATGCTCGGTAATTCATCTTTTGCTTATGCCGTTTGTCGAAAATGCTGTTATACACGGCTTTGACGGAGAGCAAAAAGAATGTAAAATTCGGATTGAGTGTAAGCGTGATGGGGAGTTTATGGAAATTAAGGTTTCTGATAATGGCTTTGGTATTGATAAAGAGCTACTGATGAAGCTAAATAATTTGGAAGATTATGATGAAAGCTACGGAATAAAAAACTCCTATAACAGACTAAAACTGGCATATGGAGATGAAAGTGAAATCCACTATGAAAGCAAGTTGAATTATGGAACAACGGTTACTATTCGCTTTAGATTTAAAACTTAAAAGTACGATAGAGTACCCGAAAAGTTCTTTTTTGTGCTTATGGAAAAGAACGGAATATGATAAAATTTATTATAAATTACGATAAGGTGGTTATGTTATGAATGAAGCAAGAATTGAATTAAAAAAACCATTGAAACGCAAGAACGGTTTTTTGAGCAACATTATGAAGTACAAAAGTATATATTTGCTGATTTTGCCTGCGATCCTGATGGCAACAATTTTTCATTATGTGCCAATGAAGGGAATTATTATTGCCTTCAAGGATTTTGACATTTTAAAAGGGGTAGACGGAAGTCCCTGGGTTGGCATGAAACACTTTGTTGATATATTTACAAAGGAGGAAATGCTCCTTGCGGTATCAAACACTCTGGTTTATGGTGTTGTCCTGGTGTTCGGAAGCTTTGCATTCCCTATTATCCTTGCCCTTATGTTTAATGAACTGAAGAATATGGCGTTTAAAAAGACGATGCAGACCATTACATATATGCCATATTTTCTCTCTTGGATTTCAGTTGTGGGATTGTTTTATACAATATTTGGAACAGAAGGTATTTTCAACACCATCATGGGCAATATTGTCGGAGAAGGCTATGAGGCAAAAAATATTTTATTGGACGATTCCTATTTCCTTCCGATAATATTTCTGACTCACATCTGGAAGAGTGTCGGATGGAATTCCATCATATTCCTTGCAGCAATAGCCGGAATTGATCAATCCTTATATGAAGCCGCGTCAATTGATGGATGCGGCAAGTTGAAGCAGGCATGGCATATTACGCTTCCGGGAATAAAAACAACCATTATTGTTGTGCTTGTTATGAGTATGGGAGGTCTGATAAGTTCCAACTTTGAACAGATTTACGGTTTTCAGAACGTGTTTACTCAACCTACCACCGATACCATAAGTACGGTTATATACCGAAGCGGTATTCAGGAAGGCAAGTATTCGGCGGCTACGGCATTTGGATTGTCACAGGGACTTGTTAATATCACTTTGATTCTTATATCAAACTTCCTGAGCAAAAAGATTGCAAATGCAAGTATATGGTAATGGACTTTTAGAATACTATAATGAATTTCGGAGGTTATAAGAGTGAAAAGATCATTGGGCGAAAAAACGTTTAACGTTTTTAATATTACATTCATGCTGTTTCTTGCGGTAATAATGCTTTATCCGTACTTGAATCAGTTGGCGATTTCCTTTAACGAAGGAGCTGACAGTGCGCGTGGAGGAATCACTGTTTTCCCGCGTGTGTTTACACTTCAGAATTACGAAGCAATTTTTTCTAATTCAGATTTTTTGGATGCTGCAATTGTTTCGGTATGCAAAACTGTTTTAATAACAGTAGTTGCAACATTTATCAATTATTCGGCAGCATACGGTCTGACAAGAAAGGGATTGCCTTACAGAAAGGCGATTACACTTTTCCTTATGATTCCGGCATATGTTTCAGCCGGGGTTATACCTATGTATATGCTTTATCGTGATTTACATATTATCAACACATTTTGGGTATATATTTTCCCGGTGCTGTATTCTTTCTATAATATAGTAATAATCCGTTCATTCCTTCAGGAAATTCCGGCAAGTCTGGAAGAAAGTGCAAAGCTGGACGGTGCATCGGATTTTAAGATTATGCTGAAAATTATATTCCCCATTTCCATGCCTGTTGTTGCAACGGTGGCATTGTGGTCAGCTGTGAATGCGTGGAACGGCTGGACAGACACCTTGATGTATGTAACCGACAAAAAGTTATACACGTTGCAGTATTTGATGATGAGACTTGTTAAGGAAAGTGAAATGGCACAGCAGATGGCATTACAGCTTTCTATGGGTCAGAGTGTGGAGAATGTGGCAAAGACCACCTCGGAATCCGTGAAGGCTGCCTCGCTGATAGTTACCACCGTTCCGATTATTGTAGTCTATCCCTTCCTGCAAAAGTATTTCATCAAGGGCGTTACATTAGGTGCGGTTAAAGAGTAAAAAATTAAATTTATATATTTAAAGGAGGATTTAAAAATGAAAAAATTCAAAAGAGTAATTGCGCTGATGCTTGCATTGACAATGTGTATTTTGTGTCTGAGTGCTTGCGGTGAGGAAAAGTCTGAGGACGGTGTGCTCAAACTGACAGTTTGGGAAACTCAGGGAACAGACTATGCACCCACAGCAGTTTACAAAAATGACATTGTTGCAAAATGGCTAAAAGATAAAACCGGAGTAACAATTGAAAATATGTACGGAAATGATGGCGGACAGTGGGATGCAAAGCTTTCAAAGCTCGTTGCAGGCGGAAACCTTCCCGACATTTTACACTGCGGTTCTTTTCAGGGTCCTGCACACTTTTCAAAGCTTGACCAGTTGGAACAGGTGTGGTATATCACTCCTGAACTGCTGAAGGAATATGCTCCCAATGTTTGGGAAAGAACACCTCAGGAATTCTGGGATGCAATGACCGTTAACGGCAATATTCTTGGTATTCCTTATGCGGCTGCAACAACATGGAGACAGCCTGCCAATATGTCGGATGAAGAATATCAGTTTATGATTGATGAACAGGTTGCAATGGCCAATGACGTGAGTTACAGCCCCACAAATTGCCTGTGGATTCGCGATGATATCCTGAAGAAGTTTTATCCTGAAGCAAAATCATATGATGAACTCTGGAAGATTGTAGAAGAAACAGGAAAGCCGGTTGGCGATGAACTTCTGGATATTCCGATTACCACCACAGAAGATTATATCAAGTTTATGTATGATATAACTGCCCTTAATCTGAAGGAAGACGGCAAATCAATTTATACATTCGGGTACAACGGTAGCGATGCATGGGCTGCAATCAACTATCTTGGTGCAGATATGTATGGATATAAGGGTCATAACTACACAAGTACATGGAACAGTGAAACCCAGAGAATCGAAATCCCTCTGATGGGTTCAATGGTGAAAGAAGCTGTAAGAACTCAGAACAAGATGGTTAATGACGGTGTAATTGAGGCTGAAAGTCTTGCACACACAGCAACCAACTTCAACGAAAAGGTTATGAACGGAAGATACGCAATTGTTCCCATTTCATTGGCATCAGGCGGTGCACAGGCTGTTAATGATTCGCTGGAGGCTGCAGGCAAGCCTTACCGTTACAGACCTTTTATCACACAGGTTCCGGCAAAGAAAGGTTATGGAGCTTATCGTGAAAACGCACTCTGGTCAGAATCACTTTGTATCCTCAAAACACTCAACGAGGAAGAATTTCATAAAGTTCTCAAATGGATTGACGTTCAGTTCTCAGACGAATATGAACAGGTCAGAAACTGGGGTCCTGCAGATGCGGGTCTTTACACAGAAGATGCAGATGGCAAGAGAAGATTCAATGATGAAAAGTTAAACAAGTTTTTCATTGAAGGTGACGGCTCAGCTCTCGCAAGTGAAGAAGAAAAAATGGGTCTTGGCGGCAAAGGCGGTCTTATGCTGGTTACAGCAAGCCATAAGAGTAAGTGGACGCCTTCGATTATGTACAGACAGGGTAACACAAATCTACCACTTTACGGATATGGATTTAAGTTTACCAGTGCCAGTGAACACACACAGAACATTCCCACATACCCTCCCTGTCAGATTTGGGCAGCACAGTATGCAAATATTCCTGAAGTTGTTGATTTCTGGGCAGAACGTGGAGCTTGGGAAAATAAAATCAAGCTGGCTTTTGCTGCAGAGAATGATGCAGAATTTGAAAAGCGCTGGAAGGATATGATTGATACCGTGAACGAAATTTGCGATGTTCAGGCGATGGAAGATGCAATGACTGAAATTGCAAAGACGATGCTGCCTGAATAATGCAATAAAAATACATAAAGGAGCGGCTTTTATGAAAAAATTTTTTGCGATATTTTTGGTAATCGCAATGCTTGTTTGCAGTCTGCCTCTTGCAACATTTGCAAAAGCAGAAGTCGTTGTTGAGGGTGCAAGATTCAAGGAGTTTATTGGCGGAACCGGTGTCGGTCAGGGCGTTAAGGGCGTTCTGTTCGGCGGCGAGGGCAATACTGCGGTTTATGATGTTGAATTCCCCGAAACGGGAAATTATATACTTGAGGAAATTCAGTTTGGTTATGCTTCAAATGCGGCATCAAGAGTTGCCAAAGCAAATGTTTTGATTGACGGCAAAAAGGTAGGTGCTTTTGAGACACCTGAGGTTCCCACAGGGGTCAACAGTCAGGTTTATGAAACTGATTTAGTCTTTCCTGTTGAAGCAGGTCAGCATGAATTACGGATAGAGTGGGATATTCATGCAATTATTTCAATTGTTAGTTTCAAATTCAAAACCGTAGCGCAAAACAACAGTGTTGACTTCTCAAAGACTGAGGGTGCTTATAAAAATGTGTATCTCCCTGCTGTGATTGAAGCAGAGGATTTTGACCTTGGTTTTGGCGGCAGTTTTGGTGCAGACGGAAAGAACGACGGCAGAAAATACAGAAAAGATGATGCAATTGACATATATCAGCAGGGTCAGGCTGAAGAATATTACATTCGTCTTCAGTCAGGTGACTGGACAAAGTATACCTTCAAGGTTCAAAAGGACGATGCCTATGCTTTGAAAATTGCATCAACAGGAACAGGAAAAGCAAAGCTGTATTTTGACGGTAATCTCAATCCTGCAACGGTTACTATCCCTGCAACGGGCAGTTTTGCGGAAACTGATGCAATAACAGTTCTTCTGACAGAGGGTATTCACTCTGTAATGGTTGAAGCAGAGGGTATTTTGAACATTGATTATCTTCATTTCATTACTTCAACCGGCGGTGAGTACATAACCCTTGACCAGTTTGATGACCTTGCAAGATATGAGGAGGAAAAGGCAAATGCTCCTCATCCTGTTTACAAGGAACTTTATGTTTCACCCGACGGTGATGACGAAAACAGCGGTGAAAAAGATAGTCCTTTCAAGACAGTTAAGCGTGCAAAGGAAGAAATAGCAAAGATTAATGATGCTATGGAAGGCGACATTGTTGTTAACTTTGCATCGGGATATTACTATCTCCCCGAAACAGAGTACTTCACCAAGGAACATGGCGGCAAAAATGGCTATGACGTAATCTTCAGAGGTGAAGAAGGTGAGAATAAGCCAATTATCGGCGGCGGCGTTAAGGTTACAGGCTGGGAGCAGACCGAAACTCCCGAAATCTTCAAGGCGCAGCTTGATAGCGTTGAAGACACAAGAACGCTTTATATCAACGGTTATGCGGCACAGAGAGCACGTTCAAAATACCGCTATACAGGTATAGAACACTGGCAGGCAGAAGGAAGTCCTTATGAAAGTGATGGTTTCACCGTTTCAAAGCATAACTTCCCCAAGTTCTCAAAGCCCGAAGATTTGGAGCTTTCATGGAAAATGCTCTGGACAAAGCAGAGAATGCCTGTGGCGGATATTATTGAAAACGATGATGATACGTATACCGTTGTGATGGATCAGCCTTACTGGAATATAGGCAGAACATCTCTTGCTATGTTCAGCAGACCTACCATTGATTATTATGCAGTGGCAGGTGACAGAACTGCACAGCACGCACACAGATATTATATTATTGAAAATGCAATTGAGCTTCTTGACGAGCCGGGCGAGTTCTATTTTGACAAGGAAACAAGAACAATCTATTACTATCCATTCTTTGAAGAAGATATGGAAACTGCCGAGGCATATGTGGGCACAACCGAGATGATGATGAAGTTCAACGGTGAGAACAAGAATGACAAGCTGAAGAATCTTGTATTTGACAATCTTTCCTTCCGCCATGGTGCGTGGAATGAATTGAGCAAAACAGGTAAGCGTACAGGTCAGGCCGACAAATATTGCGATGCACCCAATCAGCTCAGCGAGGTGTCGGGCGGTGCAATGGTTCCGGCTCAGATTCAGTTTAACTTTGCGGATAACATCAGAATCACAAATTGCGAATTTATGAACATGGGCTCCGGTGCTGTGAGCATGGTTGACGGTGTTACAAATGTTCTCTTTGAGGGCAATATCTTCCGTGACATCAGCGGAACGGGTATCATTATCAGCTCCTGGGACCACGGAAAATATATCACAAATGATATGGAAAAGCCTTCAAATGTTGTAATCAGAAACAATATGTTCCGCCGTCCTTCAAATGAACTGACGGACACCTGCGGTATCAGCATTTATTATGCGGACAACATTTCAATCACCAACAACTATATGAAGGATGTTCCTTATACGGGAATCACAGCAGGTTGGGGCTGGGCAACAAATGTGGGAACTCCCGAGGTTGGTTGCAGCAATGTTGACATAAGCTACAACCGCTTTGAAAATGTTATGATGGCAACATCTGACGGTGGTGCGGTTTATACCCTTGGTAATATGGTCAATACCATGGTTTCGAACAACTATATAAATTACGCAAGATACGGTAACGGCGGTATTTATTTTGACAACGGTACATCCTATGCCACAGCGAAAGACAATGTTGTGCTGAATGTTCCCCGTTGGCAGAAAAAGAATCCGGGCGGCGGCGAATGCTTCTCAATTGATAACTTCACAAATATGAAGCAGAGCCTTGACCTTGACAGCTATCATCCTGCATCGGAAATTACCATAACAGGAACAACCTACCTTGAAAGCGACGACATTTCGGGCTATCCAAAGGCGGTTTCCATTGAACAGAATGCAGGTCTCACGGCTGAATACAAGCATCTTGCTGAAGGTCTTGACCTGCCCCAGTGGCGCACAGACTTTATGATTACCGACCCCGAACATCATTTCGTAGGCAGAAACACATGGTCAGATGTTTCGACCTATGTGGACTTCTATGACACAGCAGAAGCTCCCGGACTTTATGAAAAGGTTCTTGGTGAATATACCAACTTTATTGGTGACACCACAAATACCGAGTGGCAGGAGTATGACTTTGAGATTCATGACAGCGGAACGTATACCCTCAAAATGCAGGGTGGTCAGCCCAGAGGCGATGACGGAACAAAGGTTCGCTTCTGGTGTGATGGCGAAATTCTCATTGAAGCTCCCGTTCCCACCTTTGTTGCAGGTCAGTATATAACAGGTACGTTTGAAGTCGGTCAGGTTTATATGGAAAAGGGCGTTCACAGAATCCGTGTTGAACAGGTTGACGGAAATATGATGGTTGGACCCTTTATGTTTGACGACGGCACCAACAGGGTTGAAAACGATGAGTTCTATGACGAAGGAACAGTTGTTCCGAGAACTCCCTATGTTGCGCCTCCTCCAAAGCCGGTGAAAAAGGCTATGTTTGAGGATATTGAAAGGCATTGGGCAAAGGACAACATTGAACGCATGGCAAAGCAGAATGTTATCAAGGGCGTAAGCGAAACCCATTTTGCTCCCGAAGATAACGTGACACTTTATCAGGCAATCTGGCTGGCATTTCGTGCGGCACATATTCAGTATACGGACGACAACTGGAAACAGCTTGCGGTGGATTACGGGATGTTGAAGGATATTAATGAAGGGGATGCTTCAATTTCAAGAGAGCGTTTTGCGGATGTTTTGATAAAGGTGTATGTTGCTGTTAACGGTAAGTATAACCTGACATATGATGAGGCGGCTTATGCCGATATTGACAGCATTGACGAAGAATATTTCCACGAAGTTCTGGGAGCAAAGACTCTTGGAATAATGAGCGGAAAGCCCGGAAATAATTTTGAACCCAAGAGTTATCTTACACGTGCAGAGGCGGCAACGGCAATTCTGAGAATTTACGGTATGTTTTAAACGTGAGAGGACGTGTAAATATGAAAAGAATTATATCTTTTTTTCTGACAATTACATTCCTTGTGGCTTTGGCGGTTATGCCCGCCAAAGCTGCAACAAGCGATGTGATTATCAACGCAGCGGATCAGAATTATACCGAGCTTGTGGGTACGTATAATGAAACGTATAAGGCCTTTGTTTTCAGTAGTACAGAACATTATGTCAGCTATGATGTGGAAATTCCGTCAAGTGCTTACTATACTGTGGGACTTTATACTTCATCGTTCGGTATGAGTCATGCTGCCGATCAGGTTTTTGACATTTACATTGACGGCGAAAAGGTTGGAACTCATACTTTGAAGAATGAGGACAGAATTGCATGGCCAACCTACACTTGGTATGATGCGGTGACATATCCGCTTGCCAAGGGCAAGCATACCTTGAAGGTTGCATTTGTCAGCGGTTTCCCATTTTTGCGGACTTTGCGGTTGAAGGCTGGCGAAGCCTTTGATGCGGCAGAGGTTGTTCTGAACGGGGAAAGCGGAACGGTGGATTTGCCCTATACAGGTTATTATCAGGCAGTTGCGGAAATTTCATCGGAGACTGTCTCTGAAACACAAAAGGCAAAAATGCTGATTGACGGCAGAAATCAGGCATCAGCCACAGTAAATCCACAGACAAATGAAATGCGGTTTAATCTGTTGATGCTTACAGAGGGCAGTCACAGCGTTGAACTTCAAAAGCTGTCCGAGGATTATACCGTTGAAAAGCTGACTTTTACTTATCTTGGTGTCACCGAGAATATGAAACAGTATGTTGAAGCCGAAAGCATTGTGCAAGGCACAGAGGAGGCTGAATTTATTGTTTTCAATGCAGTGGATCAGAGCTATACCGAGCTTGACGGTGCAAGATATGAAGCATCATACAAAGCGATTCTTTTCACCGCAAACGGACAATCGGTGAGCTATGAGGTTGATATTCCGTCAAAGGGTGACTATACTGTTGGAATTTATACAACTTCATACGGAATGAGCCATACTGCCGATCAGGTTTTTGATATATACGTTGATGACAACAAGGTTGGAACTCATACCCTGAGCAATGATGACAGAGTTGCATGGCCAACCTACACATGGTACGATGCGGTGACCTGCCCCATGACACAGGGCAAACACACGTTGAAAATTGTGTTTATCAACGGCTTTCCATATATGAAGTCCGTCAAGGTGGAAAAATTCAAGCCTGTGGCAGAGTTTGAAGGCAACGGCGGTTTTGTGATGAACACAAGACAGTATGGTGAGCTGAATTATGATATTTATGCTCCCGAAAGCGGAAGATATGCTCTTTCGGCAGTCCTTGAAGAATGTAATTATTACGCACTTTCAATCGAAGGTGGATTTGGCGAAACATACAAGGTTTACAGACGAAGCACATCAGAAACCACGGCTTTGGGAACCTACAGAACCGTTGATCTTGGAAACCTTGATTTGGTGAAAGGCATCAACTGTGTGAAGATAACCAATATTGCTGAACCGTCAGAAATGGATTCGGCCCATGGTGCGGTTAATATTGATAAATTGGTGTTGCTCTTTGAAAAACGACTTGGAGCAACAAATGAAAGGGTTCCGGCAACAAACTATACAAAGCTTGGTGGAGATGCATCGGTTTCGAGCGGCAAAGTAAACCTTTATACAGGCGATTATGCGGTTTATGATTTTCTTGTTCCCGAAGAAGGCTATTACAAGCTGACGGTGAACGGAACTCCTTCGGACAATGCACTTGTGAAGGTGACGGCAGAGGGCGCAGGTTCGGCAAAGGTTTTGTTCAGAGAGTCGGACACTCAAAATTCTGCAATCATCAGGCTTGAAAAAGGGAAAACCCGTCTTACGGCTGATTGTGACGGCGAGGTTGCATTGGATAGCTTTGCTTTGGTTGGACCTCTCAGCATAACCGAAGATGAAAGCAAGGCATTTGCATCAAGAATAAACTGTGCAAGAGACGGTGCTGAGGTCAAAGAGATTCTGACAGCGGCACAGAATCAACTTTATGTTGACGTGGCAGATGCAACAAGTGGAATTCTTTATGATACACCGGTTTTCAACGGTATGCTGAAAAAGAATTTTACAGATATTGCAGATGTGGCAAGCGGATTTTCACAGCTTGCGTTCAATAATCTTTTGAGCCCTGACGTGATGCTTTTTGATGCGGACGGAAAGCGGATTGAGACTTTAAAGAACGGAAATCTGACAATCAAAGCAGATACTTCTTCAATAAACAGCGGAGGATATATCTTTGCAGCACTTTACAAAAATGACAGCCTTATGTCTGTTGAAACAGGTGTGTTGAAGGAAGATATATCGACAGTTGAACTTAAAAATGTTGATGTGTCAAACGGCACATGGAAATTGCGTCTCTTTTGCATTGACGGTTTCGAAAAAATGATACCTCTTGCGATGTTTACAAATGAGACAATAATTTGTGTATCCACCAAAGGCAATGATGAAACAGGAGACGGAAGCCCCCAAAAGCCTTTTGCAACCATCGGCAGGGCGCAAAAGCTTGCACGTACCCAGGTGTGGGAGGTTCCCGGAGACCTTATCATCTCAATTGACGAAGGTGTATATAGAATCACCGAACCCCTCAAGTTCTCAAGTGAGGATTCCGGCCGAGGCGGCAAGGTGATTTACAGGGGGGCAGAGAACGGAAAAACCGTCATCAGCGGCGGCACAAAGATTTCCGGCTGGCAACAGACCGATATCCCCGAAATCTATGTTGCTGACGCAAGTGATGTTACGGACACAAGAACTCTGTATGTGAACGGTTATCCGGCACAGCGTGCAAGGTCAAAGTATCTATATGAAGCACTTGATTATTATTATGCTGAGGGTAGCTCATATGCTGATGACGGATTAACCGTTTCGACCCATAACTTCCCGGTTATAACCAATAACCCGGAAAACGTAGAGGTTGTATGGAGAATGCTTTGGTGTCATCACAGAACTCCTGTCAATGACATTGTGAAGAATTCTGACAATACATATTCAATTGTTATGGATCAGCCATACTGGGATTGGGCAAGAACAAGTCTGAGTAACTATACAAAGCCCATTGTTGACTATGTGGGAACTTCTCCCAGAGAACAGCAGACGGCAAAGAGAACCTTCTATCTTGAAAATGCTCTTGAACTTCTTGACGAACCCGGTGAATTCTATTTTGACAAGGATGAAAAGTTGATTTATTATTATCCCTTTGCAGAAGAGAATCTCACAGACCCACAAACGGAGGTTTATGCAGGAACAACCGAAATGCTTGTTGAGGCAAAGGGTGAAAGTAAGGAGAACAAACTGAAAAACCTTGTTTTTGAAAATCTCACATTTATGCACGGTGCATGGAATGATGTGAGCAGAACAGGAAAACGAACAAGTCAGGCAGATAAGTTTGTTTCGGGTTCGAATCAGCTTAGTGAGGTTTCGGGCGGATATATGGTTCCCCCTCAGGTGAGATTTGAGTTTGCGGATAATATTGAAATTCTCAACTGTGAATTTGCCTGTCTTGGTTCAGGTGGTCTTGGCTTCATCGACGGCGTTACAAATTCAAGAGTTGAAGGCAACGTTTTCAGAGACATCAGCGGAACAGGTTTAATTATAAGCAGCTGGGACAACGGAAAGTATCTGAAAGCAACATCTGAAAAGCCTTCGGATATTGAAGTGAAAAACAATGTTTTCAGACGTACTGCAAACGAGTTTACTGACACCTGTGGAATGAGTGTTTATTATGCTGATAATGTAACTGTGACCAACAACATCTTCAAGGATTTGCCATATACGGGCATAACTGCCGGCTGGGGCTGGGCAACCAATGTGGATGCTCCCGAAATCGGATGCAAGGGAATTGAAATTAGTTATAATTCCTTTGAAAACATTATGCAGCTTACTTCAGATGGCGGTGCGGTTTATACCTTGGGGAATATGCATGATGCTGTGGTTTCAAACAACTACATCAACGGTGCAACATTCGGAAACGGCGGAATTTACTTTGACAACGGTTCGTCCTATGAAACGGCAAGTGACAATCTTGTTCTGAATGTTCCGAAGTGGCTGAAAAAGAATGTAAACGGCAATCATAATGCGGCTGTTGATAACTTTACCAATATGGATCAGACTCTTGATGTGGATAATTATTCCCTGACAGAGATTGATGTTCAGAATACGGTATATCTCACAGAGGATTCATTGTCGCAGTACCCCAAGGCGATGGAGATAAAGAAAAATGCCGGACTTACATCCGAATTCAGCAGCCTTGTTGAAGGAACAGCCCTTCCTGAATGGCGTACTGACTTTGTGAAGCCGGGTGCAGAGGCGTGGTATCATTTTGTTGGTGAAAACAGTTGGATTGATATGGGAAATTGGACAAATTTCCATGACAACAACGGTGATGCACCCAAATGGTACAAAACAATTCTTTATGAATTTGCTGATTGTGTTGAATTCACAACAGGCGACTGGGTGGAATATGAGGTATATATTCCAAAGGACGGAACGTATACTCTGACCTATGAAGCAGGACATCCTGTTAATCCAACATTCAGTTTCCAAAGACCAAGAATCAGGTTCTATGTTGATGGCACAAAAAAGGTGGAACAGCGTGTTCCCACAACCGTTGAAGGACAGTATGTGACAAGTGTCTTTGACGGCGGAACGGTGACACTTACAAAGGGTGTTCACACAATTAGGGTTGAAAGTCCTGACAGACCTATGATGATTGGTCCCTTCAGATTCCATGACGGAGTTGAAAGAACCGAAAACGACGCTCTGTTTGACGAGGGCGTTATAGTGAAATAAATTTATGCAAAAAAATGAACGGCTCAGAGGTGAAAATTCCTTTTGTAACATCTTTGTGAACCCCTGAGCTGTTCCAAAAAAATAATTTATATATCTTAAAAGGAGGATATGTAGTATGAAAAAAGTTTTATCAATTTTATTGGCGGCAGTGATGCTTTGCGGTCTCTTTGTGATGCCGGTGTCAGCAGCTGAAGATGTTGTTTGGTCAGCAGGCTCAGGTTTGTTTGCTCTTGGTGCAAACACTACAAGAGATGAAGACGGCAAGGTTGTCCTTGACGAAGTTGGCGACAGCTTTGAAGTTGTTTTGGAAACCGACCGCGCAGGTGTTTTCCTGCTTGCAGGAAATGTATGGAGCCTCAATGGTGCACACGATATTGCAACAGCTATTGAGTTTGACGGTATTCGTGTTGGTGTTTGTGACCTTCCTGCACAGTATGTAAAGGACCTTTTTTCAAACAATTTTTACTATATAAACGTTGAAGCGGGTCGACACACCATTCGTATGATTAACATGAGGGGCTCTTATGCAATTTCAAGCCTCAGATTTGTTAATGCAGGTGGAGCAGTTCCCACAACATATACAACACGTGCTAGTTATGAGTACGCAGGTACTGTTTACAAAGATTACCGTTACGGTTGTTTGTTGCAGTATGGTAAAAATAACGCTAACTTTGACCCTGTAAAGCATACGGTTATAGCAACAATGGGGGTTGAAGAAGATGGCCTTTATGAACTTAGCTGGGATATCATGAACTATTTTAACGCAGGTTCAGCCGCTCCTGATGTTTATGATGTAAAGGTTACGGCTGGCGGTAATGTTTACACAAAGATTGATGCAGGTAATGCGGATGTATGGAAAGCTAATAAAGATACAGCAGATACAGACAAGATGAGCAGTGATGCCGCATACAGAAAACAAATGTATGGTTATACAACATGGGTAAACAAGGTTCTTGTGAACCAGATTCCCCTTTCAAAAGGTACAAACAAGATTGTTATAGAAAGTGATGAGCCTTATAACTACAGTTGTGTTGTTGACAAAGTTTACCTCAAGAAGGTTGGCGAGATAGCTACTTATCCTGAATATGTTGCAAACTATAATATATCAAGTGCAACAACAGTTACGTCAGCTGCAGGTGTAGCAAAGGTATATACACCTGACAGACCCTATATGACAGGAAACGTTCTCAACGGAATAGAAGGCTGCGGTTGGATGGAAGAAACAATCAATGTGGCACTTGCCGGTGAATATACACCTACTCTTGTTTGGTGGGCAAACGGTGAATCATACCGTACTCTCTATCCCTATATTTATATTGACGGTGTTTTAGTATGGAGTGATGCTATTTCAGATACAACTACAACTGTTGGTCATCCTTATGCATCAGACACAGAGCCGATGCTTTCATCATTCAGACCTTGCTATCTGTCAGCAGGTGAACACAAGGTGAAGATTCTTTGTGCAAACGGTTACCCCACAGTTGACAAGATTACCTTTACAAAGAGTGCTGAAACTGACGGAACTGTAATTGCAGATGTTCCGGGATTTGATGCCGATAATTCTGCAGGTGTTACAACAAAAACAGGTAACGGTGGATACGTAGTTACTTTTGATGCGGATGCATATGCTAACGTTGAAGTTATTGCTCCTGAAGCAGGCTTCTATACTGTTGGCGTTGTTACAGATAAAGGAAATGGAAATTCAAAGGTAACTGTTTCTGCAAACGGAACACAGGCAGGCGGAATTATACTTGGCTTAGCAGATATGGGCTACAGAACGGAATCCACAACAGGAATGCTTTATCTTGAAAAGGGCATAAATAATCTGACTGTTCGTGCTATGGATGTAGGCTTGCAGATTGATACTCTTGTTCTCACTCCTGTGGTTTGGACAGATCGTGTGCTTTCACCCAAGGAAGGCGAACTTTATGAAGGTGAAGTTGCAGATGCAAATCTTGCAAAGAGCGTAAAGGCAAACACCCAGTATACAGCTGTTGCTGATATTGGCGGTGCATATGTGAACAAGGGCGTTGCACTTATCGTTGCGGTTTATGAAGGTGGCGTTATGAAGGCTGCTTATGCTGCAGAAGGAACGGCACAGATTGGTTCAACAATCGAAAAGACATTTACAACTCCTGAAGCTGCCGGAAATTACAGCGTAAAGGTGTTTGTGATGGATGCGTTTGGAAGCTTCAAAGCATATACTGAAGCAACAGAAATCTTACCTGCAGTTGCAGAATAAAATCATGGCTGTTGGGACTGTTGTGTGAGTTTTCACACAACGGTCCTCAACGGACCGGACAAAACCTTCTAAACACATAAATGTGGGTGCAGGGGCAATCGATATATATCGATTTGAACCGCATGTATTTGCTAATGTTGAGCAAATACAGCCACGAAATGGGCATATGAATCAATTTTGGCTGAGATTAAATCGGATCGATTCATATCGCTTGCCTTTGTAAGCATTAAATGACATTATATTTGAGGAGGAAAGGAAAATGAAAAAAGTTTTATCAGTTGTTTTGGCGGTGGTAATGATTTTCAGTCTCTTTGCGATGCCTGTGTGGGCGGTTGATGACGTATATGTGGCTGATTTTCAGTTTGCAACTTCCAACAAGTCCACGGTGGGAATTGCTTTGGCATCGGGCAGGTCGCCTCATCCGTATACGACAGGAAACATTCTTAACGGAGTGTCAACCTGCGGTTGGATTGAAGAAACAATCAATGTGACCAGTGAAGGAGTATACACTCCCACATTGACATGGTGGGCAAACGGTACATCTTATCGGAATCTTTATCCGTATATTTATATTGACGGTGTTCTCATCTGGAGTGACATGATAACGGACAATACATCACATGTGGGACATCCCGAAAATATTGCTTCTTATCTTGCTGATGCAATGGTGTCATCTTTCAGACCGTGCTATTTATCCGAAGGTGAACACACAATCAGATTCCTCAATGCAAACGGTTATCCAACCGTTGACAAGATTACCTTTACAAAAACCACATCGGACAAGGTAACTGCCTTTGCAGATGCACCCGGATTTGATGCCGTGAAATCAAGAGGTGTTACTTTGGGTGTTGGTAATAACGGATATGTTGTAACCGTGGCAGATGGTGGTGCGGCATATGTTAATGTTATTGCTCCCGAAGCCGGAACATACAATGTGGGTGCAGTAATTGACAAGGGCAACGGTTCTGTGAACATTGCGGTTTCTGCAAATGACACAGAAGTTGCTGATACGATCGTGGGTATTTCAGGGGCAGGATGGAGAACATCACCCCTAAGTGGTCAGCTTTACCTTGAACAGGGAATAAATGAATTGCTCATTGAAGTAAGCGGTGCACCCCTTGCGTTGGATGGAATTGTTCTTGAAAAGCTTGATGAGTTTGAGGTTGACAGTGTGATTTCTTTAATGGGAGCAATTGAAGAAGGTGCAACTGTTAAAAGAGGTCTGGACTTCTTTGAAGTTATTTTTAACTATCCGCTATATGAAGATGCAGAGGCAGGAAATATATCCTTGATAAAAACAGAAGACAGCACGCCTGTTGCGGTAGGGGTTGAAACCCTTAATGATAAGGTTACGGTCAAACTGAAGGAAACTCTTGATTTTGAAACCGATTATACCTTGACAGTCAGCGGTATAAAAGACGCATATGGCAGAGAGATAAACGAAACGACATTGAATTTTTCAACAGGTACAGCAGATGATGATGCAGGTGACGGAACAATAACCGTGAATGAAAGCGAAACGGTTATTGATGGAAATATTGTTACGGTAAAAGGAACTGTGAAATCAAGTGCCGGGGTTGGCATTGCAGGCAGAAGCTTGACGGTGACTGCAACATCTCCAATTGCTCATAATATATACACATCACCGACTGCAATATCTAGAGAAGAAGGTGCTTTTGAACTCACTTTTGACCTTGATGAAGACGGCGAAAGCGGTGAATATACATTTGTTGTAAGCGACGAGTATGTACAGGCTTCACCCTTCACAAAACTATTTGTTTCAAATGATGCAAAGACTGCAATACTTGAAGGACTCCGGTATGCGGAGGAAGCAGAGGATGTAGCTGATGTATTTGATGACTACGATTTTGCACTTGGTGTTAATTATCCCGAAGACCTTTCCGTTCTTGAGGATGGCGACCATGAACTTTTCCTGAATCACTTTGTTGGTATGGAAAAGACTTCGGTTGATGATGTGAGAAAAGAATATGACTTCTGGCTGATGTTTGAAACATTAAATCAGACCCATATCGGTGGAAAGGTTCAGCAGATTCTTGAAAGTGAAGAAAACTGCTCTGCACTTGGACTTGACAAGACAGCAATTGACTTGATTGAAGGTCACAAGATATTTTTCTGCGAGGCAGTTGCGGCAATTCCCAAGCAGGAATCCCTTGATGACTTCAAGACGGAATTTGAAGTTGTTCTTAATGATTATTTTGCAGTTGAAATGGGCAAACTGGATGCAACTTTGGACGTTGATGACGTAAGCGGAAAGATGGGTCAGGGTGTGAAACTGGAAATTGCTTTTGCTGATGAACTGAGCGATGTTTTGGACATAACTCTTGATGTTACAACTGATTCAAATGATGTAGAGCTTGAAAATTCGGATATTTCACTTGAATTTGACGGTACATACAGCGTAAAGGAAATGGAAAAGGGCATATCTCTTGAAATCAAGGCTGACGAAGCTATTGATGATTTGAAGGATATCGCAACAATACTCGTAACTGTTCCGGGTGTTTCGGGAAGACACGATATTGATCTAAGGGGCACCATTACTTATCTTTATGACAAAGATGATTACTCAAGAACCTATACAAACGGTATCACCGAAAAGACTGTTACACTGACCGCAAAAGCGGCACAGTCAAGTGGCGGTGGAGGCGGCGGAAACAGCTCCTCTAGACCTGCCGGCGGCTCAGTTGCAGGTTCGCCCATAAATATCGGAACGATTACTCCCGGTGGAGACGATGTTCAGAATCCCGAAAAGTTTGAATTTGTTGACATTTCAAATGTTGGTTGGGCTGTTGAGAGCATAAACACACTTTTTGAAAAGGGAGTTATTTCTGAAAGCGCAGACAAAAAATTCAACCCTAATAGGAACGTAACAAGAGAAGAATTCATAAAAATGGTTGTTGTTGCCATGGGCGTTTATGATGCAAAGGCAGTTTCAACATTAAAGGATGTTGATAAAAATGCATGGTATGCATCATATATTGCAAGTGCTGAGAAAGCCGGATTAATCAAGGGTGACGAAAAAGGAAACTTTGGCGTAGGTGATGAGATCAGCCGTCAGGATATGGCGGTTATAATACACCGTGCTTTGGGCGACAAAGCACTTTCCGGCAGAGCTGATGGTTTTGCGGATGACGGTGAGATTGCGGATTATGCAAAGAAAGCGGTTTACAGCTTGTCTGAAATGAAAATCGTAAACGGTGTTGGTGGTAATATGTTTGCACCTTTGGGTACAGCAACAAGAGCAATGGCGGCAAAGGTAATCTGTGGAATGATTGGAGGCTTGAAATAAATGAAAAAGTTTTTATTGGTATTTTTGGCAGTGATTCTGGTACTGCAAAGCTTTGTTGTTTCGGCGGCTTCAGTTGAGAGTAACTTTGATTTGGTTGAAGGACTTGGTTTTGTTCCCGAAGGTTATTTCGCAAAGAGCATGGACGGTGCGGCAACAAGAGAAGAAATTGCATTTATGATGGCGAAGCTTTATAGTCTCGAAGAACAGGCACCGGTTCAGACGAAGTTTGAGGATGTTGATCCTGAAAGCATCTATTCCGGTTATATTGCAAAGCTTAATGCTGCAGGAATAATCAACGGTGAAAGCGAAACAGTTTTTAATCCCAATGGAGCTTTTACAATGGGGACAGCCGATATTCTTGTTATGAGAACATTTGGCTTTTCTGAAATTGCCAAAAGCGAAGCAGAAAGTATAAAATTTGCAAGTCATATGGGACTTCACAAAGATGTTTCGCTTCTTAATGGTTCCGTTATGACAAGAGCCGGTTTGCTTCGGTTTATGCAGAATATCCTTGAGGCGGATTTGCCTGAAATGACAATTACGGGAAATACTCCGATTTCTGCGGAGTACAATCTGAACAACAGAAGAACGGTTCTTGGCGACTGGCTGGGAGTAAGTGTTTATAGCGGTATTATTACGGATGTTGACGATATAAAATATGTAGTTTCCGCAGAAATTAATGGGAATACATACGACACAAATCATACCATTCTTGATGAAGGTTCGGTTCATAGCTTTAAGGCGGACTCCTCTCTCAATATAAACAAGTATCTGAATGTTCCTGTTACTCTTTGGGTTGATAAGGACAAAAACCTCTTGAATATAGATTTTGGACGGAACATTGATGTGAAATATATGTATGTCAGCGCTGTAAATGGGGATTATGATGAAGCCAATCGTTACAGCGGTGCATATGTGACAGAACTTGCATTCAATGATGACAACAAGGATTATTCCGTAACAGACGATTTTGCTCTTTATTACAACTTTGAAGAAACAAAAAAGCCCGTGAAGGTTATTGGAAACTTTGCAAAGGTGGTTTTTGAAAAGAACAGAGTAAAGTCTCTGGAACTTTGGGATCTTCAGGAAGGCGGAATTATAAAGAGTATTGATTCGGAAGAAATTATCTATACCAAGGGTGCAGTTGCTAGCACAAAAATAAAGGATATGGATTCTGTGTCAAAGATGCTGTTCTTTGTTGATGGCGAAAGCGTTGACATAAGAGATATGAAGCCAGACTGTGTTTTCTCATATTATAAGGACGAGGAAAAAATGGTTGTTGTTGCGTCACAGAAAAAGGTGACCGATGTTCTTCATTCATTTTCTGACGGAGAAATCAGAATCGGTAATATTTTCTACGCAATAGACTCGGCTTATTATTCAACCGACGGTGTGAATTACAGCAAAAAGAGCAACAGACCATCTGAACTTCTGGGACAGGTTGTTGATGCATATTTTGATGCTTCAGGCAAGTGTGCTTACCTGAAGGCATCGAAAGAAGATGCTTTGCTTTCAGGCAAGAGAATCGGTATGGTTATTGGCAGTGAGGAACAGATTTTCGGTGAAAGAATTGTGAGCGTTCTTCTTCTTGAACCCACAATCGAAAAGAAACTGCTCACACTTTCGGACAAGGTTAAGCTTGAAGACGGTTTGGATTTGAATACAGTTCTCACAACAGTAAACACCAAAAATGGTGAACTTGTTCTTGAGTTTGATATCCGAAACGATAAGATTATGGGAATTTCAAAGCCTCTGCCATATGCGGGCATTGCCGAAGAAGTTCGCTTCAACGGATTCCCCAATAACGGGGCGCAGTCAATGGTTGCTCTTGACAAAGCATATACAATGTCGGGCGAAAATCAGACTTTGTATTTTGGTGATACGCCACTTACCTTCCTTTATGAAAGGGATGGAGTGCTTAATGCAAGAACTGTTCCCTGGAGCAAGCTTTATAACTCAAATTCCGGTCTTGCAACTGAAATCTGGGCGAAATGTTATGGATATGAATCAAGCTCGGATATGAGGCTGGCACTTTTCTGCGGTAATACAGGCATAGTTTCGTCAGACAACGGCACAGCCTTCGGTATTGTTGTGGGCAAGGGTGCGGCACTTGATGATGAAGGAACAACTGTTGCAACATTGGAAGTTCTTGACCAGAACGGCAGAAAGACATTTACTATGCCCGAAGAAGAAGCTGCCGGAATTCCTGATTACGCTTATATTCAGTATTTCTCAGGCGGTATTCTCAAAAACGAGGATGAAATTACCATCCGTTCGGCCGTTGACCTGAGCGGAACTGTTGAAGAAATGGTTGCGTCAGGCTTGAAAACAGGCAAGGTGACACGCATTGACGATACACGTGTTTATTTTGAAAGTGGTGCGGTATACTTCCTTGACCCTGTTAAGGGATGTGTGTGCTACGAAAGAGTTCAGGATGGCAGAGGAACCCAGTTCCTTGCAATGGATTTGTCTGATATTGAAATTGGTGACACCATTGCATACTATGCTCCTGCAAACGGAATTCTTTGTATATTAGTACTTGATTAAAAGACTCAATGGGATAAAGGGAGATTATCCCTTTATCCCAATTTTTTTTCAAAAGGAGATTGAAATATGCTAATTAAAAAT
>JAZNLK010000172.1:0-53543 GCA_045579055.1 Clostridia bacterium | reverse complement strand
GTTGCTGTTATGATTCCTGACAAACGAAGAACTTTTGTTTTTTGTGCTGCAGGGGTGTTTTTGGTGAATTTTGTGTTTGGGATTTGCAGATTATGTACCGGGAACAATGGTGAAGAGCTTTCAGCGGTTGTCATTCAGGGTAATGTTCTTGTTGATGAAAAATGGGAAGGAAAAAGTGCTGTTGAGTATTGTTATGACCTTTATTCGGGATTGTCGGCTGAAAGTGTCTCGGAAGAAACAGATTTGTTGGTTTGGCCTGAGACGGCGGTTCCTGTCAGTCTTACGGAAGGTGGAAAGTGGCAAGGTATGTTCTCGGAACTTTCGCAGAAGCTTGATGTTCCGATTTATATGGGAGTGAATTACAGAACAGAGGAGCAGTTTTTTAACGGTGCACTGGTGGTTGATGGCAACAATGCTTCAAAGCCTGCGTACAAAAGGGTTCTTGTTCCTTTTGGAGAAAAGATTCCGTACAGAAGTTTTTTTGAAAAATACTGTGCTTTTCTGAATGATTTTACAGTAGGTTTTGCTGATTATGATGTGGGTACGGATGCGGCAATTGTAGAAACGGGGCTTGGTCGCATGGGTAGTATTATCTGTTTTGAATCCGTATTTCCCTACTGTGCCAGGGAAAGTGTCCAAAATGGGGCACAGCTTTTGGTGACAATAACAAATGATGCCTGGCTGGAAGATTCCCCTGCCGCATATCAGCATTTGGCACACAGTGTTTTTCGCAGCATTGAGACTTCAAGGGATATGCTCAGGTGTGCCAATGTGGGTGCGTCAGCATTTATTGACGGAAGAGGCAGAATAAAAAGCGAACTCAAGTCCCTTGAACGGGGGACTTTGTCGGGAGCGGTCAGACTTTCGGATTCGCAGACCTTTTATTGCGAGGTTGGATACCTGTTCTTTCCGACTTTGATTATTGTCTTTGTTGTACTGTGTTTCGGATTTGTGTTGAGAAAAAGAAAATGATTGAAAAAAGACCTGTCAGTCCGGTTTGAGAGTGACAGGTCATAATTTTTATTTAGTTTCTGTGTTTTTCCATAAAAGTGCAGCACCGATAATTCCTGCATCGTTGCCCAGTGTCGCAAGACATACTTCGGATTGCTTTTTGCCGAATCGGGCAAAGGATTTTTCGGCAATTGCCTTTTCTGTGGGGGCAAGAATCCGTTTTCCTTCGTGACTGATTCCACCTCCAATGCAGACGATTTCCGGCTGGAAAATGTTAACTATGCTGACAACTCCTTCGGCAAGGTAGTTGAGATATTCTTTGACAACCTTTTTTGCGGCGGTATCCTTTGTCTTAAATGCTGTCTGACCGTTTGCGTATGAAAGCTTGCCGTTGCAGATCTTCCACATTTCGCTTCCCGGATTCTCCTTCATAGCCCTTTTCGTTTGTCTGATAAGGGCGGTGGCAGAGGCATAGGCTTCAAAACAGCCTTTTCTGCCGCAGGTGCATTTTTCGCCGTCTATCTGCATAACCATATGACCGATTTCGGCTCCTTTGCCGTATGCACCCCTGAGAAGACGTCCGTTTTCAACAATTCCGCTTCCCACACCTGTTCCAAGGGTAATCATAATCATATTTTCGGTGCCTTTTCCGCTTCCTGCAAGGAATTCACCCCAGGCAGCGGCGTTTGCATCGTTTTCAACATATATTTTCTTTCCGAGCTTGTTTTCCATATATTCAACAATAGGAACATCGTAAAAATCCAGATTGTTTGAGAATTCAACAACACCGCACTCGGTGTCAATTGCACCGGGACAACCGATTCCCACGGATTCAATGCGTTCAAAAGCAATTCCACTCTCAGTTGCCGCATCTTTTGCACAGTCAGCCATATCGTCAAATATCTGCTTGTAGTCTCTGGGCATATTTGTTTTTCTTTTAGATTTGCCGTATATTGTTCCGTATTCGTCAACAACTGCCGCTACGATGTTTGTTCCGCCCAGGTCAATTCCGATATAATACTTCGGAGGGTTTGAAGTCAGCAGAAGAGTTGCCTTGCCGTTCAAGGTGTACTCACCTGCATCGGCGGGTATAAATACGGTTTCGCCTGCTTGGAGTGTTTCGTGAAAATCCTTATATATTATCTCGGCAGAACCTTCTGTGACAATTAGTGCGTGATAGCTTTTTTCGTCGGCAAAAAGCTCTTTTTTGCCGTTGAGTTTAATTTCACTAACCGCAAAATATTCACAGCTTCCCAAAAGACGGGTGCCGTCAGAACATATTGGTGTTTTTCGTGGTATAATAGGTGTGCAGACAGAGGATTCTACACCCTTGTCGATGTGAAGTTCGCGTTCCTTTCCGTCTTTGCCGATTCTTCCGTAGTCATAAAGTCTGTATGTAACGTTGGAGTTTTGCTGAATTTCAGCAATAAGATTTCCTTTCCCGATTGCGTGGATTGTTCCGGCTTCAACAAAAAATACATCTCCTTTTTTTGAAGGAACAGAATTCAGTATTGTTTCGAGTCTTTTGGTGCGAATACTTTCTGCCAAAACATCTTTTGATGTCTCTTCTTTGACACCGTAAGTGATGCGTGCATCCTTTTTGGCATCAATAACATACCACATTTCGGTTTTTCCGTTCTGCCCTTCCCATTTTTTTGCAAGTTCGTCATTGGGATGAACCTGAACACTCAGATTATCAGCGGCATCAATCAGTTTAATCAGAATAGGCAGTTCTGTTCCGGGGTTGTTGGTGCCGAGAATATGAGGATATTGATTAATGACAGAATCGAGAGTTTTGCCGTCAAACTCACCGCCGCATACTGTGCTGTGACCGTCCTTATGGCAACTGAGCTCCCAGCTTTCGGCAACAGGGTCAAGATCTGTTGATTTGTTGAACTTTGTTTTAAGAGTAGTCCCGCCCCAAAGATAGTCCTTGTATGCGGGAGTCAATTTGAGGGGAAGTATATGTTTTTTTGCTTGTTTCATTTTTATAACCTCTTTCACAATACAAGTTGGTGTTTTTCATTATACCAAAGAATGTGGTTTTTTGCAATAGTTGAGGCTATGATGTGCAAATTATTTAATTGACTTTATAACTTATTGTGAGTATAATTAAAATTAAAAATTGTATCCGGGAGTTGATGCAAGTATGACAGATACTGTGAAAATAGATTCTGGGAAAGTGAAAATGATAGCACACAGGGGCTTGAGCGGAATTGAACGGGAAAATACTTGTTCGGCATTTGTTGAGGCAGGAAAAAGAGACTATTTCGGTATTGAAACAGATGTTCGCAAAACAGCAGACGGAAAGTTTGTGGTTATTCACGATGAAACCACCGAACGGGTTACCTTGGGGAGGATAAATATAAATGTCGAGAAAAGCAAATATGAGGATATTGAAAGAATAATTCTTCCTGATATTGATGGTAACACAGACAGACCAGAATTGAAAATCCCGTTGCTTGCGGATTATGTCAGAATATGCAGAAAATACGGAAAGGTCTGTGTTCTTGAACTGAAAAACTTGTTTCCGCGGGAAGACATTGAGAAGGTTATTGAGGAAATAAGAGAAATGGAATACATTGATAACGTGATTTTTATTTCTTTTGAGTTGGAAAATTGTATTTTATTGCGTGAACTGCTGGCGGATTGTGAGGTGCAGTGGTTGATTTCCCACAGGGTAAGGCGGAACACAATAAAGATTCTGAAGGAATACAAACTTGATTTGGATATCAAGTATAAAAAGCTGAAGAGAAGAACATTGGCGAAGTTTCATAAGGCAGGAATAAAAGTCAATTGCTGGACTTGTGACAAAAAGAAGGATGCGGAAAAACTAGTGGATATGGGTGTGGATTTTATTACAACAAACATATTGGAGTAAAATATGATTTTGTGTGTCGAATTATGATATAAAAACAGTAAATTTTAGACTTTACAATGTGGGATATTTTTGATAAAATAATATGTGGTAATTTGTATCGTAAAAAACTGCCAAAGAAGAATAATCCATAAGGGAGAAAAACTATGATTTTTAAAAACAACAGCACCTTTCATTTGCAAGGAAAAAATATAAGTTATATAATGACAATCAACGAAGCGGGAGACCTTTTGCACTATCATTTCGGACGCAAAATATCAGACAAAGATTATTCTGTTAAAAATGAAAAGCTTTCATTTAGCTTGCTTTCTTACGATGAGAATGAAATATGTATGGAAACCATTCCGCAGGAATATCCGGCTTACGGATATGCTGATTTGAGATATCCTGCGTATTCTGTTCGCAACAAGTTTGGCAACAGCGTTTCAAGACTTTTGTTCAAAAGTTATGACATAAAGGAAAACCAGGTTGCATTTGTGCAAGGTATGCCAAGCTTTTTTAAGGGTGACTGCAATGCTCAGACATTGGAGATTACCTTGTGTGATGAAAAAATCGGACTTGAAGTTATCCTTTCGTATACGGTTTTTGATGAATATGATGTGATTCTCAGAAGCAGTCGATTTATCAATAAATCCGACGAAAAAATGGTAATTGATTCGGCATACAGTGTTGCGGTTGACTTTGATAAGAAAGACCTTGATTTGGTGTACTTTCCGGGGGCATGGTGTCGTGAACGTGAATTTACGAGGACAGACATAAGACTTGGTGAAAAAATTGATATTTCAAATGCAAGAGGCGGAAGCGGTCATGCTATGAATCCTTTTGTTATGGTTTGCGATAAATCAGCCACCGAAAATCAGGGAAGTGTGTATGGTTTTTCACTTGTGTACAGCGGTAATCACTCATCAGTGATTGAGTGCGACCAGTACGGTAGTGTTCGTCTGACTCAGGGAATAAATCCTCAGGGATTTGAAGCTGTTCTGGATTCGGGGGAAGAATTTTTTACCCCACAGGCAGTTGTGAGTTACAGTAGCTGCGGTTTTGGCGGTATTTCGCGAACTCTTCACGACTTAATCAGAAACAATCTTTGCAGAAGCAGTTGGACAAACAAAAACAGACCCATATTGATTAACAACTGGGAAGGTACATACTTCGATTTCAACGAAGAAAAACTTGTAGCTATGGCAAAGCAGGCAAAGAGTGTGGGGGTTGAACTCTTTGTTCTTGATGACGGCTGGTTCGGAAAGCGCAATGATGACAAATCTTCCCTTGGTGACTGGTTCGTTAACGAAGAAAAGCTTCCGTCAGGCATAAAGGGTCTTGCTGAAAAGATAAATTCAGAGGGCTTGCTCTTTGGACTTTGGTTTGAGCCTGAAATGATTAGCCCTGATTCGGAGCTTTACAGAAAGCATCCTGATTGGGCGATTCACGTTCCGAACATAAATCCGTCTCTTTGCAGACATCAGTTGATGCTTGACCTTGCAAAGCCTGAAGTTTGTGATTACATAATTGAGGCGGTGGGAAGTCTTCTTGAAACAGCAAATATTGCGTATGTGAAGTGGGATTACAACAGAATGATGACAGATATGCCGTTCAAGGGCTACAACCACAAATATACGTTGGGGCTTTACAGGGTATTTGATACGCTCACAAGCAGATTCCCCGATGTTCTTTTTGAGGGCTGTGCAAGCGGTGGAGGACGTTTTGACCTTGGAATTCTTTCGTATTCGCCTCAGATTTGGGCAAGTGATAACTCGGATGCTATTTCAAGATTGAAAATTCAATACTCCACATCGGTTTGCTATCCTCTCAGCACCATTTCTGCCCATGTTACCGCATCACCTAACCATCAGCTTGGCAGATGTACTTCGCTTAAAACTAGGGCAGAGGTTGCTTATGCGGGAGTATTTGGCTATGAGCTTGATATAACAACAATGACCGATGAAGAGCGGGAAACTGTAAAAGAACAGATTGAGTTTTACAACAAAATCAAGGAGCTTGTGAGAACAGGCGACCTTTACAGATTACAGAGTCCATTTGACAGCAACTACTGTGTATGGCAGGTTGTTTCAAAGGATAAAGCAGATGTTTTCCTTTTTGGTTGCAGAATACTGTCTCAGGCAAACTTCAGGGAGGCGAGAATATGCCTTGAAGGACTTGATGGGGCAAAGGAATACATTGATACTGAAACAGGTATTGCCTATGGCGGGGATGAGCTTATGGAAAAAGGTATCAGACCTGAGTATGGAAACTGTGATTTTGCTACATTTGTGAAATTATACAAAGAAGTTTAAAAAAATATAGAAAGAGGAGAAAAATAATGTTTTTTAATAATTATTCAAAGCCCGGAAAGGGTGTAAATAAACGAGATGCGGATCAACCGAGGTCGCAGATTTTCATGGAGGTTATGCCAAGGAAATTGTGGGATTTGTTCAAACTAAATTTTTTGTATTTATTGATAGCAATACCGTTTTTTGTTGTAACAATGGTTATTGTTGGTGTAATATCTTCGCCGATAATTGACGGATTAGCAACTCAGGTTGAAGCTGTGAGTCTTGTGTATATGGACCTATTTTTAAGAATAATCATAGCTTTTTGGTTTACAATCATTTTAGGACAAGGACCCATAACCGCAGGCTATACGTATATTCTCCGAGAACACGGAAGAGAACATCCTTGTTGGCTTATCAGTGATTTTTTTGAAAGATGTAAATCCAACTTCAAGCAAGGTATATTGTTATGGATAATTGATTTAATCTTTTTATATTTGTTTACAGTTGCAATCAGGTTTTACGGACAGTCGGGGATAATTATATTGCAGTTTATTATGATTCTTATTGCTGTTGTATATGCAATGATGCACATATATGTATATCATATGATGGTTACATATGAATTGCCTTTAAAGAGCATTTTAAGGAATTCTGTTCTGATAGCATTGGCAAAAGCACCTGTGAGTCTGCTTATATTGATTTTAAACATCATCATATACGCAGTTATACCTATAGCGATAATATTGACAGCAAAAAGTTTTATAACAGTTTTGATCTTGCTTTTAGTGGAAGTGTTAATACTTCCGCCAATAACGGGGTTTATTACTAACTTTTATATTGATCCAATACTGGATAAGTATATAAATGCAGAAAAAAATGCTGAAGAAAATTGATTTTATATTCTCGTGGTCTTGCTGAATTGTTCCTTTTGTGAAGCATTGTGTTTAACAAATAACGGAGATTACGAGAATGACGAAAAGAGTATTACAGACGCATTGGCTTTCGGCAAATGTGGTATAGGTCTGTAGCAAAATGATTTTTCGGAACATTCGAGTGGCTGTTCCCTGCATTATCGTATGTGAGTTGAATACACAATACAATTTGCAGGGTTCGGCGTCCTCAATGAACCGCTTGTTTTCATTTTGTCACAGACCTTTTTTTATTGTTTTTTTGTGAACTTGATTCTTAAATGAATGGTGTTTTGCGAGAAAAAATATTACAGAAAGCAATCCGAGAAAAAATGCTTGCAATTTTGTGATAAAGTTAGCAGGATTTGCATAGAAATCTGAATTATTTTGTGTTATAATCGCAATATATATTAAAAAAGGAGAAAAATTATGGCTAAACGAATTTTTTCACTAATCGCAGTAGTTGCAATGATAATTTCGGTTTGTTCAACAACCGTAAACGCAACAATCTATGTAAATCATGACTTTGATGAGCCGGACATAGATGTTAATGATGGCAAGATTTTGCAAATTTCCGGCAAACCGAAGGACTCTGCTTGGATAATTGAGCAGAGTGACGATGCCTTGTATTATTATAAGGAAGCAGGTGTCAGAGGTGATGATAATATAGAATGGAAATTTACACTTCCTGACTATACTTTGTCTGAGGGCGAAGAAGTTGTATTCACTTTTGACTATATGATTCCGGATGTCGATACAATGAATGATGCATCATATTATTACGGAGATATATTTTTCGGAGGTCGCAGGATTTCGTTTTTTCTGCATGATTACAGGATGAAGCATTCAAGCGGTTCCTGGGGAAGAACTCTTTTGTATAAAAATGTATTTCCTGAAGCAGATGGTGACTGGGGCGGCAAATGGATGAGTATGGCTATACATATTTATTGGCACAGTGAGTCCGACCCAACTGAGGATCGCAATTATGATGGGGATCCAACAAATGATAATTATTGGACAGGTGATTTTTATATCAAACCGAAGGGTGCGGAGGAATGGTCTGTAAAGGCTGAAAATATAAATGTTGTGGCACACGGTAATGATTATGTAAGATTTTTTGTGTATGGTGACTTTGATGCAGAAGCATATTTTGATAATTTCAGAATATTTGTCGGCACTGAAGCACTGAACGGTGAAATTTCTTTGGATGACACTCTTGTTCAATCGGTGCAGAATATCACAGCCGGCGAATTAGCTGCGTCAAATACAGTTTTGACTTCAACCCCGGAAGAGAATCTCAGAAAAATTATGGTTGCCTATGATAAATCCGGCAAAATGATTGATTTTTCAACGAGTATACAGAATTTGAATATCGGTGCAAATGATGTAAGCGGAAAATTAATTCTTGACGATGCAGAGGCGGCAGCAATTGCGGACGGCGGCTATGTTGGTCTCTATCTATGGGACGGAATGTTGCCATACATAAATGCGGTAGAACTTAAATAAGACGAAAGGGAGAAATGGATATGAAAAGAAAGTTTTTCTTGTTTTGTACCGTTGCGGCAGTAATGCTTGCGGTGTTGACAATCGGCGTAAGTGCGGCAGAAATTTTCAATCTCACTCTTGACGGCGTGGAAAACAAGCGTGAACCGGAAGGGTGGGAGGAAGGACAAGGGTGCGACGAAACATATTTTGAAATTGTAGATGAATATATTCGTATGTACGGAACTATGGCAGAGGATGGTGGAGAGACCGTGCTCAGTATGCGAATTCCTTTCGGACAGAGCATAGAGGGGGAAGCTTTAATCTTCTATGATATTATGTTCCCGACAGACGAGCCCGATTGCAAGCTGGGTGCCAATATGCAGTTCTTTCTGGGTGCTACCCGTGTAGTTACTTCTCATAGCCCAAATGGTATGGAAGCGGGCAAGTGGTACAACATTATGGTTCATATTGATCAGGTAAATAAAGCTGCATATTACAGAGTGAAGCCTTCGGATTCAACTGAATGGAGCGGTAAAACAGAAATATCCTCAGACTCAGTTATAGCAAATGCCGGTGCTGCAGGCTTTAAGTGCTACTTCAAGCCTAACAGCAAAGAACTGAGATTTAATCGAGGTGAAATATGTTTTGACAATATTAGAGTAATTCAGGGGCTTTACCTTGATGATTTCAAGTTTATGATTGATGATACCGAAATCACAAGTGTTGCTGACATAACAGAAGATGGCACAGTTAAGGCTGTTTTTAATGCGGCAAACTATGATCTGGCATACAACGAAGAAAGCATTCTTCCCGACACATCAGTATTCACACCGATGATGGTTGCATTCGACAAGGACGGTATGATGCTTGACTGTGAAATCTACAATGATGTGGAAATTGAAATTTACGACAATCCGGGCATGGAATTTGGGTTGGATATAAGCTCCATCAAGGAACAGCTTGAGGGCGGAACAGTCAGACTTTATATCTGGGATTCAATTGATAATATGGAAGCGATTTTTGATGAAATTGTTCTTCCGGCAACAGTAGAAGAGTAAAAACAAGAAAGGTGGAAGCAATTATGAAAAAATTTAAGCTTGGCGTTGTTCTGCTGACGGTTGCTTGTTTGTTGCTCTCAAGTATGAGTGCCTTTGGTGCGATTACGCTCGAAAATGAAACCAATAAAGAGGATTGGGCAGACTTTCAGAGTCTTGAAATTGATGTTGTTGCGAACACAGTCACCGTCAAAGGTCTGTGTGCATCAGCTCACGAAACAAACATCACGGTCTGGATTTATGAAGAAACAACAAATCAGGATTTGATTTTCAGGCAGTTTGTGTCGGAGTCGGACGGAAGCTTCAATATGAAGTTTGTTCTCAACACAGACTGGTATAATGCTGAAAATGTTGCAACAATCAAGGTTGCGGCTGAGAATACAGATACATATTCCTACACAGGAATCGAACTTTATTCAGCAACCGAGCTTGAGGCTTGCGTTGATGAATTCACAGCAATAACAGATGCGGCTTCATTTGGTGAGTTTATGACAGGTAATATGGAAATGCTTGGCAGAGAAGATGCATTCTCGGAAGAAGAGCTTGCAGGTCTTTATGAGGTTTATGTTGAAGGCGGCTATACAGTTGAAGACACGGATGGCGTACTCAATGCAATTACTGACATTATCAATATATATAACAAGCGTGTTGAGTTGTTTGCTGAAATTAATGCAGAGGCGGCAGAAGGTGACGGCAACGGAATCAAGAATCTTCTCACATCAAAGTATGCTGATATTATGACCTTTGAAATTGATAATTCAAAGCTGCTTATTGAAGCTGATATGTGGCAGAGAATGACAAATCAGACCTACTCCACAATGGCGGATATTGAAAATGCATATATTGCGGCATATGAAGCACAGCTTGCCTCTGACCGTGAAACAGGTGCGGTTGCTGTTGAAAAGGAGTTGAAATTTGACGAAGATGCATGGGTGCTTGACGTAAGAACAAATGTAGTTGTTCTCAAAGGTAAGCTTGCGGTTGCAGGTGCAAAGAACATAACGGTGAAGGTTACTCCTGTTGATGATGAAGATAAAATTATCCTTGTTCAGCAGTTTAAGTCAGTTGCAAAGACAGGTGCATTTGAGGTTGTGATGCCACTTAACTCTGCAAGATTTGACGGAGCAACCGAGGCTATTATGAAGGTTACGGCTCCCAATGCTGATATCTGGAACTTCTATGTTCCTGTTTTTTCTCAGGAAAAGATTGATGAAATGGTTGAAATGTTTAAAGATATTTCATCAAAGGAAGAACTTGAAGCATTCCTTACAAATGAAGAATATAAGGCAATGCTGAAAAACGGCGTGTTCGACGAAATCGAAATGGGTATTCTTTATGGACTATATGAGGAAAGAAAAGAAGATTATGCTAATACAATAAGTGGTCTTGAGGTTTCAAATGAAATTTTTGACCTTGAAAAAACAATGCTTGATATATTTGAGTTTATTGTGGAACTCAATGATGCAGTTGATGCAAAGCGTTGGGGTAATGTTCGTGATGTTATTGAAACAAAGTATGCGTATCTTGCTGAAAAAATTGAGGCATACAGTGAATTGATAGAGTTGACAGAAAAGAAGGGCGTGAAAAGCGAAAAAGGCTTGTACGAAAGAATGCTTGGAAACGACTATGCCACAATAGATGATGTTATTGACGCATTTATTGAAGCACGTGATGCCCAGAAGGAATTTGAAGCTCTTGAAAAACCTGCAAACACCGGTAGCGGTGGCGGTGGATTCGGCGGCGGTGGAAATGTTGTAATCGGTTCAATTGATAAAGAAAACACAAACGAAAACCTTTTCAACAACGATTCCAAACTTCCTGCAAATGTTGACCCGGAAAGGCTTCCTGTGGGTCCCTTCACAGATATAACATCAACATACAGCTGGGCTGAAGAAGCAATCAACGGACTCCGTGTGAAAGGTATTATCCGTGGTGACGGTAGCGGTACATACAGACCCGGTGAAACAATTACCCGTGAAGAATTCCTTTCAATTCTTTTGAATGCATATAGTGTTGAAGTTCAGAGCGGAAAAACTTCATTCAGCGATGTTGATGCGAGTGCATGGTATAACGATGTCATATACACAGGCGTGAACATGGGAATTATCAACGGTATCGGTAATAACAAGTTCGGTACAGGTCAGAATATTTCACGTGTCGATATGGTAGTTATGGCGGCACGAGCCGCAGAAAAGCTTGGTATCAAGTTTGCTCAGATTGAAAAGGCAGTTATTTTTGAGGATTATACCACAATTCCCGAATACGGGTACAATTATGTTGTAATGTTCCAGCAGGCAGATTTCATCAATGGTGATGATACCGGAAACTTCAATGCTCTCAATGATCTTACAAGAGCAGAAGCTGCTGTTCTTTTCTGGAATATCGTAAGTTATCTTGATTAAGGGGAAGGAGGAGTAGAACAATGAGAAAAATATTAGCAAATGTTTTGATATTGGTAATGCTTTTATCATGCATAAGCATACCTGTAACTGCAGCAGATAATGATGTGAAAGCATACATCACAGAAGCTGAATACGGTTTTGTAAATGCAATGGGGTCAACCTATGGATATGAGTATTCAAGAATTGTTGGAAGCACTCTTACCCGTGGTCAGGTTTGCAGAGTAATCAGTTATTTCGGCAACTTCAAGCATGGCGGAACGCCCAAGGAATATGAGGCTCTGTTCCATGACCTTTCAACCGACGATTATTATTATCCCTACATAAAAGCTTGCTATGATGGTGGCATAATCAATGGTTATCCTGATGGCACATTCAGAAGTGCAGATCCAATGGCGACAAAGGATGTTGCAAGACTTCTGGCATATTGCATTGGCTACAAAGAATATATCAATGTTGCAGGGCTTGATGCAGTTCTCAATAAAACCGGAATTATGGATGGTGTTCCCATTGCGGATGCGGCAACACAGGATATGATTTACAAGATGATGTATAATGCATATCATGCACCTGCTTGTATTGCAAATGCGGTTTCCAGCAGTGGAGATGTTGAATACAAAATCAGCGATGATTACCTCGGTATGGAACACCTTGAAAAGGTAAGATACGCAAAAGGTATTGTTGACGGTGCGGTTGCTACAACTCTTGAAAGCCCTGATGACAGCATGATTGACGGGCTTATGTCGGTTGACGGAACTGTATATGAATATGACGGCAACTCAACGGACCTTCTCGGTTATCATGTTGAGTATTACTACAAAACAGGTCTCAACAACAAGACTGGCGGCAACAAAATTATTTATGCTGTAAAGTCAAAGAATAATAAGGAATTTGTTATCAAGGATGCTGACCTTGAAAGCTTTGGTAACTTCGCATATACCTATTATAAGGGTAACAGAGCTGAAAGTGTTGAAATCCGGGAAAGCACCGATGTGATTCTGAACGGCATTGCAAACCCCACATACACAGATGATGATATGGTTCCAAGCTACGGCGAGGTTGTTCTTATTGATAACGACAAGGAAAAACCCGGCTATGATGTGGTAAAAATTGAAAGCTACGAATTCTTCCTGGTTGATAATGTAGATATGAACAAAAAGATTATCTACGACCAGTCTGAGGATATCGAAGCACTCAATATGGAAGAGGCAGATGTAATCAATATCAAATGGGATGGCGAGGACTATCCCTTGGAAAGACTTATCTACGGTACTTTCCTGAAGGTAAAGAGAACAAATCCCAATAGCGGATATTATCTTGTGGACATTGAAGTTCTCAAGAACGAAAAGAACAGCGTAACTGTCCTCAGTGCAAATGATGATGTTGTCAACGAGGAAGGTATGTCGCACACCCTGTGGACAAACCTCAGTGATGAATCAAGAGAACAGCTCAAAGCAGGCAAGGTTGTGACACTTTATTTCAGCGACGGAATGGTTGTTCGTGTTGAAGGTGCAAAGGCCGATGAAATGATGTACGGCTATCTGATGAATGTTGGTGCAGAAGGTGTGCTTTCCAAAACGGTAAGTTTCAGAATTATGCAGCCTGATACAACTCCGGTTTCTTATGAAATGGGTAAAACGGTGAAGATTGACGGTGAAAGTATCAGTAATGCCGATGCGGTTATGAGCATACTGTATAATTCTGTTACAGCAGGCGACAACATTGTTTATGATGAAAAGGGAGATGTTGACACGACAAAGACATTCTATGCACGTGATGAGGAAGCTCCCTATGCACAGCTTATAAAGTATAAATTGAATGGTGAAAACAAGGTTATTGCTATTGACACTTTGGTTGACGGCGATAATGAAAATGAGGACACAAAGCTCACGCTTTTTGAACCCACACAGGCACGTTTTTACAGAGATTCAAATTTCGGTAATCTCTATATTAGCGGTGAACAGCATATTGCAGGTTTCGGCAACGGTTCTGCAAGATTTATGGTTCCAAAGACAGGCAGAAATAATGAGGATAACTACAAAGCCTTTGACCTTATAGACTCCAAGACATATACATTCCAGATGGCGGACGTTGACGACGAGGTTTATGTGGCAAAGGCAGGTTGTGTGTTCATTGAAAACACAGGCACAGCTGAGTTTACTCGTTATATCAAGCCTGCAATTGTGACGACAATGGAAACAACACTTGACGAAAATGAAGAAGCACAGGTAACTGTGGAATGTATTTACCAAAAGACAACCAAGACTTATGTTGGCAAGCCCGAAAAGTTTGCGGGAGTTGAAGTCGGTGACGTAATCCGTGTTATCGAAGACAAGTACGGCAAGGCAGAGGCGGTTCAGGTTGAGTTTGATGTATCTGAATATGTTCCTCGTGCAAACAGACATATTGACTTTAACGGTAATACGGTAAAAACTCCAATCCTTGCAAACTACAAGGTAGCATACGGAACAATTCTTTCAATCAAAGACGGATATATGAGATTCACATATTCAACGGTTGATGATCGGGAATACGAATTTGATCCCAATTACGGTGCTGACACCCTTTCAACCTCCAGCGGCGCGATGTACTGGAAGTACACCAACCTGAGGGGTGAGATTTCTGTGACACCGGCAACAGTTTCTGACATTGTGACTTACTCACAGAATCCCGATTATCCCTCAAAGATAATTTCTGCTTATGACCACAATGGCGGCGGACACAACTGGGTACTCATTATTGAGGTTCAGGAAGATTAATAAATTCGGGAGAGTTGTTGAGTGCGGAGGATTAAATGTTGTTACTCTGAGCTTGAGGAAGAAGTTCTAAGAGTTTTTGCAAAACAACTCTCCGGATAAATCCTTTAAATTATATAGAAAGGAAAAATAAAAATGAAAAAATTTATTGCATTAATTTGTATGCTTGCAATGATAATGACCGTTTGTGCTCCGCTTTCTGTGGTTAATGTTTCGGCGGCTCAAACAAACTATTTTGCAGGTTTTTCTTGCAGTGGCGGTGCAAAGATTACCAACGGTGTTCTTGAGCTGAACGCGGCTGATTCAAGCATGACAGCAACATACAATCTGAAAAGTGCCGACAAGTACGTTCTCAAGTTCTCAATGAAGCTGAATGCTATGGGCACACTTAACGGCGGTGTTCAGATTTTCAACGGCGGCTATCGAACAGGCTTTTATCTCCGTGACGACCGACTAACGATGTTTGCGGAAACCAGCACAACATACCGTGCGTCTATTGGCTATACATGGCACGAATATCGTTTCGAGATTGATAAGATTGCGGGAACATCAACGATTTATTTGGACAACCAGTTCCTCGGCACATCAAATATGGGGTTGAATTCTTCCGCACCTGCAATCAGATTCTGGGCACAGGGAGGACACACTCTTGAAGTTGAAAACTTCCAGTTCTGGAACCTTGATAATTCGTCAACTGCAGGTGTTGTGTCTCACGTAACGCCTGCTGAATACACCGAAGCCTTTGTTGAAGACTGGAAGGATAAGGATATTGACCCTGCGTGGGTTATCTATGACGGTCCCGAGCTTGACTGGGATACCGAAAACGGTGTTCTGAACTTTGATGTTGTTGACGGTGTATCTTCGGTACTTTATTCCGCAGAACGTCCCTTGAAGGTTACAGATAACTTTGATATAGAGTTTGATATGTATATCCGTGAAATTGTGGGATGTAATCCTCAGTTTGCATTCAAGGGCGGCGGTTTCAATACCTATTTTCATGCAAACGGCTGGAAGATTACAACAACTCCGGCAGACACAAATGCACAGTTTGGTATAATTGCGCCCCTTCTCGGTGACTGGCACACCATCAAGCTGGAAAGAAGAAAGGAATTTATGACCCTCTTCATGGACGGCAAGGAAATCCACACAATGCAGATGCAGCCCAGCTCAACCCAGACTTACTGGAGAATGAACGCAACAGGTACATCAAGCGGTACCTGTCGTGTGTCATTCGGTAAGTTTGCATATACTCCCTATTTCCCCGAAGTGGAAATCGAGAAGCCCTATGTTCGTTCGGAATATGCGGTTGGCTCGGACGTAATATTAAGAGCAAAAGTAGCTGACAATGCAACGGAATATGTTGATTATTATATCAACGGAATTAACGTGGGCAGAGGCTACAGAGAGAATGAATATGAATATATCTATAAGAACGCAAGAAACGGTGCTTATGCTGTAACTGCAAAGGTTGGGGATTCTGAATCTCTTGCTGTTGAGTTCTTTGTTAACGAGCCTTATGATGCAGATGTTGAATTTGAAAAGTCTGCAATCAGCCTTGGTGAAAGTGCAGTTGTAAAAATCAAGGCTGAAGACCTTATTCCCGAATATCCCGTAAGCAAGGTTGAATACTATGTGAATAACGAATACGCAGGTGCATCAACAGTTGCTCCCTTTGCACTTGAATTGAAGGGCTTGACCGTTGGAACACATTCGGTTCACGCAAAAATGACCAATGCAAGCAACGGAACATACTTCCTGACAGAGGCAATGCCCTTGACGGTTACTGCATACAATCAGAAGAATGTTGAAATCAACCGTGAATACGAGATTAATTATAGCTCAAACGGCTCAGGAAACATCAATATTGAAGACGGTTACTTTAAGCTTGCAATGACCCACGGTGCAGAAAAGGTTACTTATGAGACCCTTGACGGCACAAAGACATATAACCTTGGTGCAGGTGCTTACAAAGCAGTTGTGACATCGGGTACAGTGGATGTTTACTACAACGGTCAGTTTGCATTCTCCTTCAAGATGCCCAGAACAACAAACAAAAATGTTGTGGACTTCTCGGGTGTTGAGAATTTCTCAATCGGTGGAACGGGAGTAAAATCAACTTTCTTTACCGAAGCTTGGCCCGGAACTGAAACCTATGACAAGTACTTTGGCGACTTTGGTGTTCGCTACGCATTTGAGTATAACCCCACCGACCCGGTTGTTGGCTTCAACAAGCGTGATAACCTGGTGAACTATTCGGTTGAATTTGACAAGACCGACGCATCGGACGAAACCTTTGAATACTGGGACGGCGAATACCACATCAAGCTGGATTTCAAGGACGGACAGATCCACACAACCCGTCAGGATTCAATGGTTAACTATATCAAGCGTTTCCCATATACCCTTGAAGGCAAGGTTGAACCCGGTTACTATCGCCTGACGGTTGCAAGAGGTATGTGTATGCTCTGGCGTGACAACGTATGGATGGGTTCATGGCCTGCTTGTATGGAAGCATCAAAGATTAACCTGAAGCGTACAATGACAAACCCCTCAGCATCAACAATTGTTGCAATCAAGGGTACAGACGACAATTATTATCACACAGACGACTTTGAAGGCAACACCGAAATGGCGTATGATGCATATTGGGTTAATGAAGGCAGTGCAACAGGCACAATCGCGGAAGAAGAAGGCAACAAGTACCTGGAAGTGACGGGCAAGGGCAGATACTATCTCCCGGGTCTTTCACAGAACACAAAGCTCAAATTCCGTGCAAAGGTTGAAGCTGGCTCTGATTTCAGCTTTATCGGCAGATATTCACCCCGTTACAACATAATCAGATACGGCTACGATGCTGACAAGTCAGCTTGGTATGCAGAATTTGATGATATTGATACTTATGGCGGCACGGCATACGGAAAGAAGCGATTCCACTTCCCAGGTACTTTTGAATTTGGCAAGTGGCATGATTTTGAACTTGAACTTGACGAATTTACAATCAAGCTCAAGTGTGACGGCAAGACTGTGATTGATACCAACGAATTCTATTTCAACAATCGTGGGTTCTCACTTGGTGTGGAAATCAATTCGGGCTTGGTTGCTCTGGATGACGTTTATTATCAGGGTCAGGGCAAGGTCGCAGGCGGAATCAAGTCAATCACTGTCAATGATGGTGCAACCTACACAGATTTCTTCCAGGAAGCATCCGGCAGAATTATTTCAACGGGACGTAGCGACAGATATTCTGATGACGAGGGCGAAACATGGTCAACACCCGTTGCGGCAAAGTCCTTGGGTTACACATCCAACCAAATCCTCACTCAAGATGGCTGGAGACTTCGTGTTGAAAGCAGCCAGGTAAGAGATTGGGCGTATATTTCAAAGGATAACGGCGCAACCTGGGAAGGACCCTTCTGCATAACAGAACGTGAAGCAAAGAACCGTGTAAACCTTAATGCAATTCTCTATCAGGCAAAGAACGGCACAATCTTCTGGACAACAGATGAAGGCGGTAACGAGGACTTTGGTATAAACGGAACCTACTATTCAAATGACGGCGGCTACACATGGCACGAGTCAACATTGATGTCAACCGTAAACCATGGATACAACCTTCAGGAAATCCGTATTGTGGATATGCCCGAGCCGGACAGAGTTCGTATGTATGCACGTTCATGGACAGGATTCGTTCAGTATGTTGAATCAACAGATGGCGGAAAGACCTTCAGTCAGGACTGGCATTCATCAGAATTCTTGTCTGCAATGTGTACCTATGTTGTACGCCGTGACGTTCAGGAAGAACAGACATATTACGCAATTTATAACTATGATAGTGAAAACTCATGGTCGGGACGTTATTCATCTCCCAGAAACCGTCTTATTCTTGCGGTAAGCTATGACGGTTGTAAGACATGGGAAATGGCGGCAGATCTTATCAACCTTGGTGACTACCCCTACGGTACACATCGAAATCATTCTCTTGACATTTTCGGCGATATCATTTATATTGGATATAACGGTGATGGCGATGAAGGTCTTCTCTATGCAATTGACAAGACAAAGCTCAAGTCAACAGTTCGCTTCCAGGAATGTGACGAAAGATACTTCTCAGGTGCAAGAGTTGACGAGTTCTCCAATCGTCAGAGTATTGTTCCGAAAGTAACAGGCAGAGCTTCAATCTTCGGAAACTATGTTGACGTGGAGATTGACGGAACATATGTTTCAATTGATGCAATGTCAAGAGCTGTTGGTGCGGATTATTCTGCAAACGGCAACGAACACACATTCAAGTTCGGTATAGATGCAGTTGTGAAGTTTACAGACGGTGCATCAAGCTACAACGTAAACGGTGAAACAAAGGAATTTGGTTCAGTTATCGTAAAAAACGGCAAGATGGATATCAAGGCAGTATCCGAAATATTCAGACGTCCTCTCTATGACGGCGAACACAGCTGGATTCTTTTCTACAACAACGAATTTTATGATGTTTATGAAAAGGAAATGGCAAATCTGGTATAATTTAATAGTGTGACATAAATTAAAATGCAGAAATGGCAATAGTTTTATTGCCATTTCTGTGCATTTTGGCAAACTTATACCTTCTGCCTGAGATTATTAAAATGCTTCGGATTGTTATAAAGTGAATGGTGAAACCGACAATATAGGCAATTGACAAAGCTTGTTGAGTGTTTTATGATAAAAATATAGCATACATGCATTATACTGAGTCTTTGCCTTGAAACCATAGGTATGCTGTCGGATATAAAAAGTGAAAAATAAATCAACCTAAGAAGGGGTGATATATGGTATGAGAATTAAAAAACTATTATCGGTGATTTGTGTCATTGTGATGCTGCTTCCATTGCTGTATGTGCCGACCTTTGCGGCAATTGAACCGGGACTTCCCGGTGCCATTGACTACTACGGTCAGGAATGGCAGGGGAAAAACTGGCTTTTGTCCAATATGACAAAAGATGCTGATGGCAACAAGGAACAGATGGCATTCATAAACGACAGCGGAAATCTGGAGATGTATACCTACAATGAGATGTCTCACGACAGAATTTATGCTCAGTTTCCTTATTCGGTCAATGAGGACGGAACAATCAGTTCCTATGATACCGAAAATCAACTGACATTTATGGATGATGCCAATTTTGATATTGAATTCAAGTTGAGATATGAAGGAAAGGTGTTCTTTATGACACAATGGACGCACGGTGCCGTAAGACTTGAATTCAAGGATAACAGAATTACCATTGACGATGGAAACGGAAACCGCAGATCCATCGGAATTACCGATGACGGCAAGTGGCATACATACAGGGTGGAGGTAAGAGGAAACAATTGTGTCAACAGTGCAGGCTCCGGACCCGATTGTATAAGACTTGTGAGAGTTTATATGGATGGCGGAGAAATATACAATTTTTACACACAGCGTTATCCTGCGGCTTACCGTGCGTATAAGTTCTATATGGATAATGACTATGACCAGGCGTCATGGGCAGAGGTTGAGTATGTAACAATAGAAAACAAAGCATCAACCGTAAAAATCAAATCTCATATCAGCGGTGATGTGCTGGAAGCAGGTCAAGCTATCACCTTGGTTGCTGACGCAGGAGCGGCAGATGGAGAAAAGAAAACTGTTGATTTCTATATTGGCGGCGTGAAGGTTGGTTCAGGCATTGACCAAGGTACAATCACAACCACAACAGAAGGCTCGGGAGGCGGCGGTTGTGAGGGTGATGGCGGAAGCTCCACCACAACCGAGCCTGCAAAGGATGCGAGCATAACTCTTTCTGCAATGCCTGCAGGAACATATACCGTGACAGCTGTTTGTGATGGTGTGACTTCACCTGACGTAACCTTGTTTGTGAAAAATACTTTAGCTGCAGAGCTAAATGTCCCTACGAGCATCGAAAGTGGAAGTGCGGCAACAATCAGTGTTACAACTTCGGGCTATCCTTCGGCATCAAGAGTTGAATATTATGCAAACAGCGTGCTGATGACAGAATCCAATGTAGGTGGAAATTTCGAGGTTAATGTTTTAAATCTTCCGATTGGAAATGCAAACATTCAGGCAAAGGTATATGCCGCTGACGGTACGGTTGTTACAACCGAGGCAAAAACTATAAGAGTTACGGCAAGTGATGTATCGGATATCACATTCAACAGAGAATATCAGCTTGACTACACCGTTTCTGATAGCGGAACCGTAAGCGTAAAAGACGGATATTTTGAACTGAATATGACCCATTCGGGAGCTTCTGTTTCATATAAGGATGAAAACGGTGTAACTCAAAATTATTCAGGTAATTTGGGTGCAGGCTCGTACAAGGTTGTTGTGACCGCCGGAAATGCAGAAGTTTATTATAACAATCAGTTTGCATTTGCATTTCTGATGCCAAATTGTTACGATGCACAGCGTGTGAACCACAGCGGAGTTGAAAACTTTGTTTTTGGCGGTTCGGGAGTTAAACCTACATATTATCACAAAAATTTAGGAAATGAAAGTGAAGTTTCGGAGTATGTTTCAGAATTCGGAAACTATTTCTCGGTGGAATTTGATAAAAAGGATGCATCTGCCGAAAATCTGACAGTTTATGACGGGTTGTATGAAATTGTTGTCAAAATGGACAGTGACGGAATCATCGTCAACCGTCAGCCAACAGTTGGTGCACCAACCGAAAAATATAAGGTTGCAGACAGCTTTACAAACGGATATTACAGAATAACAGTTGCCGAAGGTATGGCACAGATTTTCTGCAATAACAAGGTTCTGGGAACTTGGCGTTCACCTCTTTATTCGGGCAGACCCTATGTTTCAAGAAGTGTTGAAAATCCTTCAGCCACAAGCTTTATTGCAATCAAGGGCATAGACGATATTTATTATCACAGCGAAGATTTTGAAGGAAATATTGAAGAAGGTTTCACGGCGGAGGATTACTGGTTTGACGAAACTGATGCCAGAATAGATACGGAAGAAATTGAGGCTTCCTATAAGCATGAAATCGTAACCGAAAACGGAAATTCCTATGTGAAAATGACAGGTGAGGGAACATATTTCCTCAATGTTATGACATATAATCCCACCTTCAAGTGGAGAGGCTATTTTGACGGCACAGATGGTGAATTTGCGATACGTTTCCGTGATGCACTCAAGCATGATTATTCAGAAATCAGTTATAATGTTGCAAATTCACAATGGATTGCAAAGAATTCAAGAAAGACACGTGAGGATTTTAACGATGTTGATGGGGATGGCAACACGAAAGAAATAATCAGCTCCACTTATGAAAGCCAAATCACAGAGCTTGCAACAGCAAGCGGAACGTTGGATTCAGGTTGGCATAACTTTGAGCTTGTTCTGAATGACGCAAAGGGTACACTTCTTTGTGACGGTGTTGAAGTGATTTCTGCTGATGGTTTCAGAAATTCATTCGGAAGAATCGGTTTCCGAATCAGCGGAGGCGGTACTCTCGGCTTTGATGATGTTGAATACTCAGGAGAGGGTCGGGCAACGGCAGGTCTCAGCTACATAACCGACGGACGAGATGGTTTTTATCGCAATTTCAACGGTCAGATTATAGCCGCAACATCAACAAGCGGTTACAGCTGGTTTACCTCAGAGGATAATGGGGTAACCTGGACAGAGACTGTGAATACCGCTGAGGACTGGATTGGTTCACGTGCAGTGAATAATCTCAATCTCCTTTCGGGGAAGTTTCTCCGCGTGAGATATGGAAATGCAAAATATTCCTATGCTTATCTTTATGATGAAACAAGCTATGTAAACAGAAATTCCAGAGCGAAGGGAACTGAATATACTCCGGCAACAACAGCAGGTGCACAGATAGAAGCTCCGGGAACAATGGACAATGTGCCATTCAGCGGAATGCCATCACGTCTTATGCAAATACAGAGCGGTCCGTATAAGGGCAGAGTAATCTACTGCCGAGGCGGTAGCGGTGAGATTTACGGCAGAACCTTGATGTACTGGTCGGATGACTATGACGGTGTTGACGACCCTGCGGATTCCACCAAGGCGGTGTGGCATGAGGCGGAGATTCAGCTTTCATACTTTAACACGGGTCACAATATTCAGGAATCTCTGATGGTTGATATGCCTGACGGAACTCTAAGATATTATGTGAGGACAGAAATGGGGCATCTGGGTTATTTCACATCCTCTGACGGCGGTGAAACGTGGGACGATCCGGTTGAAATGAAAATGGAAAACCTCATTGCTCCCTTGTGTTGTTTTAGTATTCAAAGAGTGGGCGATACCAACACATATTACGCATTCTGGGAATATGATTTGATAACAGCAAACCTGACTTATATTGAGTCTCCCAGAAACAGACGTGCTCTTGCGGTTTCCTATGACGGAATGCAGACTTGGGAATATGTTGCAGATATTGAAGAAGAGGGGTTGAGTGCAAACTCAACCAGCAGCGTTTGTAACCATGGTATGAGATATCTTGATGGTGCGGTATATATGGGATATTATCACGGAAACGGTCTTAGTAAAATGTTCCGTATTGACGAAACGAAAATGAAGCCTTTGAAACGCTTCACAGCACCACATTACAGAAGTCAGGAATATGCATCCGTAAGCGATTTTCAGGATCAGGAATGTATCATTCCAAAGACAACGGGTGAAGCCTATGTTTACGGGAATTATATTCACACTGAAGTGAACGGAAACGGTCTTGCAGAGGGAGAGGTTGTTGCAAAAGCAGTTGGTGCAACGTATTCTGAATCGGGAGCAAATGCAACTCTTACATTGGGAGATACAACAGTAACATTCACAAACGGTGCAAGCGGTTATGTTATCAATGGTACAACTGTAACAACGGATGAAGTTTGCTATGAATCGAGCTATCTCAATACCAGAATTGTTGCAGAACTGTTTGGAAAGAACGTTTTCGAAAGTGAAGAGTTTTATGTAATAAGTAATGTCGCCCTTTCGGCGGATGTAACCAATCAACTTACTGAGGTGGAAAGTGGAATCAATGCGGCGTCGAATGCGGAAAATACGCTTCTGGAGTTGGTGAATAAAGCTTCCTCAAAGAACGATGAAGAAGGAATCCTGGCGGCAATGAGCAAGCATAACAGTGTTCTGAATGTAAACTTCAGTACAGAAGAGGTTAAAGACAGAATGTCAGTATTCAAACGTATGACCGGAATTGAATACGGTTCGGTTGAGCATATTGAAACCGTCTTTGCTCGGGCACTTGAAGCTCAAAAGTTGTATGAATCCGGGGAGACACCCAACATTGCCCTTTCGACCCCTAGCGGTGGATTTGAGAAGTGGAGTATTATTGGCAAAAATGAAGGCACGGCAACTGTTGCAGATGGAATTGCAACACTCAATATAAAGAGCGGTGAGAATGCGAAATTTGCTTACGGCATACCGGGACTTAGCCTTTTTGATGACGAATTTGCGTTTACCTTTGACTATAATCTGACTTCAGGCAATACTGATGCGGTTGTGAAAATTGGCAACGGAACAGACCAAATTCAAATTACAATCAATCCGGCAAAGATTTCAGCAGATTTGGGCGAAAGCATGGCAGAGACAGAGGTACAGCTTGAAGCTGGAAAATGGTATACTTTCAAGGGACACCTTGATGCCACCGAAGAAGGAAAGACCCTGACCTTGACTGTAACTGACGGTGCCGAATTAAACCTGACTATATGCGAAAATGCGGCATTTACTGCAACGGAAGAATGGTACGGCTTTTGGGTTGAAGCAGACGGAGCAACAGATGCAACAGTTCAGATTAAGGATGTTCGGGTTTATAAGGGCAGAGCGGTTGATATTGTTTCCTATATAGCTGAGGACGGAAAGGCAACAGCAACGGTTGATTTTCTGAATTACGAAACACCAATTGAAGGTTATTCGGCGGCAGAAACAGATGCACTCTGGGTTAACGAAAGCTTTGAGGAAGAGGTGAACTTCACAGATGGAGTCAGATTCTCACGTTCGACAGCTCTTGATCCTGCACACTATACTGTTGAGGTGAAGGACGGTGCGATGCATATGTTCAAGTCCCTAGACGGAACACAAAGCATTGAACAGCGTATCCTGATTCCCACGGTAAGCAGCAACAATCCGGGCAATGACATTGTATTTGAATATGATATGATGATTCCTGACCCAAGTGTATGGACACAGACGGCAGATACTGCGTTTATGTACTTTGATATCTATGTCAACCATCCGGTGAAGGCAATGCGACAGACAATGTTTATCCAGAATGATAGACTGAAGGTAGGAACCATGCCTTACTACTTCAAGGATATCTGTGGAACATCATCTTATGGCGGAGTGTGGATGTCATTCAAACACCATTACTACTTTGAAAACGGTGAATGGAAGTGTAATTTCTATTATAAGAAGCAGTCTGATTCTGAGTGGACAAAGGGAATCGGTGCAATGAACAGCAGTACAAACAAGAGCAACTTCATCAGATTCTTTGCATACCCCGAAGATCAGGTTGAAATCTGTGTTGACAACGTAAAGGTTCATAATATTGGTGAGGATATACATTCCGCACAGATAATAATGGGACTTTATAACGGTGACAGACAGGCGGGAATAGGTTACAGTGATTCATCAAATGAAACAGTCGGAGCATATGATGTAAAACGTTATGTTCTTGAGAATATAAACTACACGGATATTGGTGTTGCACCTGAAGCCAAGTTCTTTATGTGGAACAGTATTGGCAAAATGGTACCTCTGTTTGATGTGACACAAACAAAGTAAAAAACTTGAAAAAGGGATTGTGAGATATTCACAATCTCTTTTTTGTCGCATTGTTTATTTTCAATAATCAATATTGCCAATATTGCTTTCTTTATTTCCATTCTTGCTGGGTTTTGAAATTCGTATTGAATTATTTTCTTAAAAAAAGTATAATGAAAAGGACAGTTTGTATGTTTTTCAGGAAGAATTCCTATGTGAAAGGCGGAAACCTTATGAAATTTAATCGTATAACAGCATTATTGTGTGTTGTGGCAATGACGGCATCTTTTTTTGTGATGCAGATACCGGTGTTTGCGGCAACCGGTGATGTATTCTATGAAAATGCAACTTGGAACAATCAGACGTGGGAACTGAAAACCTTTGAGGACACAAGCGGAAATGTTTTCAAGTCTGCATTTGTGGACGAGAATAATGTATTAAATGTGATGGCACCTGAATATATGGGTGCTCTTGCTTCTGATGCAAAGTATTATACCGCAACTTGGTCACCGGCGACTGTTACGATCAACCAGGAGACAGGTGCGGTGAAAAGAGATTACTTTGATGATTTGCAGGAACTGAAGGCGCTTGACGGCGGCGACAAAAATCGCAATAACGATGCATTTGACCTTGAATTCAGAATGAGGTTTGAAAACAAGGGGCAGTTTTATGTTAATTGGTATCAGAGCCAGATTAGAATGGTAATGCGTAATGCCAATACGTTGATGTTCAAAACCTCCAATGAAAACGACTATGAAACGGTAACTGTGAATATGGGTACATCGTGGCACGACTGGAAGTTTGAGGTCAGAGGTGTTCATGTGTCGGTATTTATGGACGGACGTGAAATATACAGCTACAATCTTTTCCGTCAGCCTGCGGCAACACGCTGTATCCAGTTCAGAACTGATTATGAATATGACTATCAGGGCAAAATTCAGGTTCAGGATTTGAAGCTTACCGACAGAAGAACAGCTGTAAAGTTGACAAAGCCTCTTCCATACAGTGCATCAAAGAATAAGCTTGAAACCTTTAATGCAGGTGAAAGCTTGGCTCTTGAGGCAGATGCAGGTGCAACAGCTGACTATGACTCGGTTGACGTGATGGTGAACGAAGATTTTTCATCATCTGATATAGATTTCAATGACGGTGTAAAGTTTAAACAAGCGACAGGCGGGGATTCGGAAAATTGCGTCGTTGAATCTGTCAACGGATATATGCACTTTTTCAAATCAATCCAAAAGACAACTGTTTTGGAGGAGGATATTATGCTTCCTTCGGCAAGTAATGATACCGTGAAAAAGGATTTCATTTTCGAATACGATATTATGATTCCTGACAGCAGTGTATGGAATCAGACCACCGAAGATGAAGCCTTTATGTATTTTGATATATTCAGAAGTTATCCTGAAACTTCTCTGAGACAGTCAATGTTTTTGCTCAAGGACAGAATGAAGATAGGGTCAACATCCTTTTGGTATAAGAACATATGCGGAACATCAGACTTTGGTGGAATATGGATGTCCTTCAAACATTGCTATTATTATGACGAGGACAATGCAACATGGAATTGTGATTTTTACTATAAAAAGCAATCCGATAAAATATGGAATCTGCACCAGAATGCAACCATGAATACAAAGCAACATACACAGAATTATATCAGAATTTATGCTTATGCCGAAGATCAGGTTGAGGTATGCTTTGATAATATGAGAGTTTATACAGGTGCTCATGTGGATGGTGAAACATTCAAAACAGTTGATTTTTATGTGAATGGCATAAAGGTTGGAAGCGGAGTTGACACAGCCTCAACAAATGCAAGCTATACCCTCGATGAAGGTCTTCCTGCGGGCAAACATATCATTACTGCAGTGAGTGAAGGCGTTGCATCTGCTGAAACTATAATTTATGTAACGGATTCAGCAATTGCTGAAATTGTTTGTAATGAAGAAATTGCATACGGTGAAACCGCAACCGCTTCAGTAAGTTGTTCAGCTGCCAATGCGGATTCGGTAATATATTATGTTGACGGCGAGTCAATCGGGAAGTTTGGAATAGATGAAGCTGTCACAATCACTAATCTTAGTGTGGGAACACACTCCGTTGATGCTGTTTTGTACTGCGCTGATGGGACAAACATTAATACTGATGAAAAGTATATCAACGTAACGGCCACAGCCGATGCGGTGAAGACTGCAAAAATCAATCGTGAATACAGACTTGATTATGTTGTGACGGGTAGCGGAGAGGTTACGGTAAATGACGGCTATTTTACTCTTGACCTCACCCATAATGCTGACGGAAGTGTTACATACGGAACAATTGACAACGAAAGAAAAACGATTTCAAAGACATATAAGGGTCTTGGTGACGGAAACTACCGAATTGTTGCAACGGCAGGTAATGCTGAAGTTTATTATAACGGTCAGCTTGCATTTTCAATGCTGATGCCCTATACAGGAAAGACAGAAACGCTTATAAATCATTCGGGCGGTGTGTCGGGGGTTTCAATCTGCGGTAGTGGGGTGAAGGCAACACGTGCTGAAAGAATTCTTGATAACGAAGCGGAAGTTGAAATATATAACGTTGATTTTGATAAGTTCTATTCGGTTGAGTTTGACAAGAATTCTGCCGATGATGAAACTATAATGATTTATGACGGCACTTATGAGGCAGTCGTTGAACTTGGTGGTGAAGGAGTTGTTGTGAACAATCAGTTGACCACATCCGCACCAACCGACAAAAAGGTTCTTGCAGAATCAACCCCCACAGGTTATTACAGAATAACCGTTGGCGAGGGTATGGCTCAGCTTTTTGTGGATAATGTGATTGTGGGCACATGGCGTTGTCCATTAAATGCTCACAGAAAAGCGGTTATCAGACACATTACCGACCCTGCATCAACAACCTTTGTGGCTGTGAAGAATACAGACGATGTTTATTATCACTATGAAGATTTTGACGACAGCAACAACGAAGACGGCTTCGGCTGGAAGGATTACTGGTATGCTCAGGATGTTGATTTTTATACCGATGACGAAAGAAACGACAGTGCTGTGGGCAATGTGTACCGTAACTTTACCTATGGAACTGAAAACGGCAAGCTGGTACTGGGGGACGAGGGCGAATATATCCTCAATGTGAATGCAGACCAACCAAAGCTTTCGTGGGACGGTGCATACACTCAAACTGACGGCACAGGCGACGGTTTTGAAATCCGTACAAAGTATATGAAGGATTTCCTGTATGTCAGCGTGGGATATGACTATGAAACGAAAATATGGACAGCTGCAGTTGTATCACCTCAGACCATTTATTATGATGAGGACGGCAACAGATTGGGTGCATATAATTCAAATGAAGAGTGGGTTGATGCACCGGTGAAAGGGGCGAAAGGCTATCCTCTGGCGACTGCTCAGTATGACATTGGAGAAAGCACACATCATTTTGATTTGATGATAAATGACGACGTGCTCACCTTCAAAATTGACGGAAATATCATTCTGGAGTGTGGTGAACTTTATAGTTCATACGAATTCGATGAAAAAATGGCGGATGGCAACAACGTGAGCTATGAGGTGTCAAACAATCGCACCCACGGCAGAATTGCCTTCTTCAATAAGTTCGGAAAAACAACAGTAGACAATCTCAGCTATGAAGGTGATGGCAGAGCAATGCCGGGTCTTTACAGCGAAACAAATATTCCTACATTTGATTTCTACAAAAGCTTTACCGGCAAAATTGCAGGCTCTGCAAGAGGTACAACAAGTGCAATGGTTTCCGAAGACGGAAAGAGCTGGACTCTTCTGGATTATCTTAAAGACACAGGAAATCAGCTTTCTACAAATACCATAAATCTTTCGTCAGGCAACCTTCTGAGGATATATTATGCAAGCTACATCGAAGCTGATGGAAGCAAATACAGCTACACTTTTGCACACTTCTATGACAAGGATACCACGAATTCTGAACACACAAAATACACAAACAGGGTTATGATTGAAGCTCCCGGCTCAATGTATGGAGTTCCATACAGCGGAATGGGCTCAAGACTTGTCCAGTTGAAGACCGGAGAATATGCAGGCAGAGTTCTTTATACCCGTGGTGGTAGCGGTGAGGAAAAAGGTCAGGTATTTCTGTACTATTCCGATGACTATAAGGAAGAAGAACTGACAAAAACACCCCAATGGCATGAACCCAATGTTCAGTTTAATTTTGATAACACAGGCGGAACAATTCTGGAATCACAGATAGTTGAAATGCCTGACGGAGTGGTGAGATGCTATATCCGTTCGGACAAGGGATATCTTTCATACTTTGAATCCTTTGACGGCGGTGCAACATGGGATCCGAGTGTTTGCTATACTGAAAATCTGATTATGCCTTCCTGCTGTTACAGCATAAAGAGGGTTGGAGAAACAGAAACATACTTTGCGTTTTTTGAATATGACACCGTGACAACCGACCTTTATTATCTTGAACATCCCAGAAACCGTTCCGCAATGGCGGTGAGCTATGACGGTATGAAAACATGGGAGTATGTGGGCGAAATGGAAGAACGAGGAATTTCTGCATCCAGCGGCACCTGTAACAACGGTATGACTATTGTTGATAATTTGGTGTTTGCAACCTATCACAGCACTCCGCACAGAGTTTTTGTTCAGGATATGAACAAGGTAAAGCCCCTCAAACGGTTCAGCTCCCTTCATCCTCGCACGTCAAAGTATATGGCAACTACACTTGAGGAGCAGAGAACAGATTTCTGTGTTATTCCAAAGGAAACAGGGGAGGCATACATTTACGGAAACTATATGTCGGCAGAGGTGAATCCGTCGGGCTTTGCAGAAGGCTCGGTTCTTGCCAAAATCGGTGGAGCAAAGGTGACCTCGGCTGATGATAGCGGTGTCACAATCACTCTTGGTGAATCAACAATCCGTTTCAATGACGGAATGATGGGATATACAATGAACGGTTCTTATATAAACTGTGGTACTTTGTGCTGTGAAGGCAAATATCTCAATACAAAGGTTGTTGCGGAGCTTTTTGGTAAAAAAGTAATCGAAACAGACGATGCATACATGGTTGTGGATGAAATTCCGTCGGATTCGCTGATAAATCAGTTTGAAAATATGGGGTCTACGCAATCGTTAGAAACTGTACGGCTTAACAATCTGCTTATGGATATTAACACAGCATCAAGAATTGGTGACGGTGCAGGCATTGATGCTGTCTTTGTCAAATACAATGACCTTTTGAACGTTTCTTTTGAAGACTTGCTGAAATTAGAAGACCAGAGCAATGTGTTCCGGAGAATGACAGGAATCGAATACCGAACGGTAGCAGATGTTGAAAATGCATTTGAAAAAGCTGTTGATGCTCAGAAAAAAGCTGAAGGGCAGGAAACAGCAGTAGCACTTTCAAGCGTCAGTGGAGCTTTTGACCAATGGAGTATGCTTGGTAAGAATAAAGGAACAGCTGAAAGCACAGACGGTATTCTCACAATGACTGTTGCTAAAGGCGTTGACGAAACTTATGTGTACGGAACTCCCGGTCTTGATATACCAAAAGACAACTACATATTCACTTTTGATTACAAAACGGTTAGCGGCGACTGTGAAGCAGAGTTCCGTCTTGGCAACACAAGTGAGCTTGTGAAGTTTAATGTTAGTCGGAATTCAATCACTGTGTATGGGGCTTACAGCAAAACAACAGAGGTGACATTGGAGCAGGACAAGTGGTATACTTTTGTTGGAACAATGGAAAACGGAATGTTGACACTTATGGTGACCGACGGTGCGGAATACAGCAAAACAATCTGCGAAGGTTTGGAAATGGAAGAAAATACCTTGACAAGAGGTTTCTGGACAGCAATGGACGGAAGCGGTGATGCAAAAGCACAGCTCAGAAATGTCCGTGTGTACACAGGCAAAGCTATTGATGTGATTACCCATACAACTGCTGACGGAAAAGTGTCGGCAACTGTTGATTTCCTTAATGATGGAGAGGCGGCAAGTGTTGGTCAGTTCATTGTGGGCGTGTACAATGGCGGTGTTCAGGCAGGAGTTGGTGCAACTGCCGCACAGGAAGGAGTGGTTGAAGCTTTCGGAGCAAGGCGATATAGTGTTGAAGGTGTTGATTATGTTGCCAAGGAAGGAATCAATCCAAATGTAAAGTTCTTTATCTGGGACGGAATTGACACAATGGTTCCCATTGCGGAAGCTGTCGGAAAATAATCTCAGAGAGGGTCTGTGACAAAATGATTTTTTCGGGACATCCGGAAGGCTGACCCCTGCATATATTGCATTTGCGTTTTTTCAATGCAATTTGTAGGGGCCGGCATTCTCGACGACCTGAGTATTAGTCGTTTTGTTGCAGCCCTTTTTTTGTAATACGTTAGTTTGAATCTGATAGAGAATATGAAACGTAGTCTGAAATCTGCTTTTTTGTCCACGATGTAGAGTAAAATATGGACAATTTTAACAATGGAAATAACATAAAAAGGGTAAAAAGTAATAAAATGTAAATTAGAAATGCGAGAATGTGTCAAAAAATAAGAAAAAGAATAGAAAAACTGAAAAACAGATAGAAACTTGTTAAAAATGCAACAAAAAACAACTTGTGCAGTTTGTTACAAATAACAAAAAAAAACTGAAATTTGGTGTAAAAAATGACGAAAAAGTATTGACAGCCCTCGTCATTATGTGGTATAATTCTGAAAAAGTGAGGGCGTAAGACGTCAAAATGCTCAAAAAGACTTTGTTTTGGAGAGTTTATTGAGGTGCGTGTCTTTACTTATTGTTATTTTTGTAAATAGCTTCTGTTCCTGCACTTAGGTGAGAACCTTTGTGCGTGACGGCTATTTGATATATAAAATTATTATGCATAAAAATCAGGCTCACGATTTTTTTGCTTCAAGCTACAAGATTTTTGTGAGCCGGAAAGGTTAATGATTTATTTATGAAGACTTTGGTAAATCAACAAGTAACAGTTATCAGGAAAAAGTCAGTCTGGACAAAAATGAAGTCGCAGTGGGAACTTTATTTATTCTTGCTCCCTGCGTTCATTTTTTTGGGAATTTTCGCATACGGTCCTATGTACGGTATCGTTCTGGCTTTCAAAGAGTTTATACCCAATGATGGTATAATTGGTTCTCCGTGGGTTGGTCTCGATCATTTTATGAGATTTTTCACTTCTCCCACATGCAGTGAATTGATTATTAATACGATTAGTATTTCAATTTTGTCAACACTGCTCTCGTTCCCTATACCGATTATTTTTGCATTGTTGCTCCATCAGGTTGACTGTGTATGGTACAAGAAGCTGGTTCAGAACTTTACATATCTGCCCCATATGCTTTCAATCGTTATTATAATGAACATTGCACAGGTATTCTGTTCTCCCACATCCGGTCTGATTAACATCGTGATTCAATGGTTCGGAGGCGACCCGATAAACTTTTTCGGGCAAGAGGATTACGTTTTCTGGATATATTGGATAACGGGTATATGGCAAAATATGGGTTATTCTGCCGTGCTTTACATATCCGCACTTTCCGGTATCGATATGGAACAGCTTGAAGCTGCAAAAATTGATGGTGCAAACCGCTTCAGACTTATCTGGAACATCGAACTTCCTGCAATTGCAGAAACAGTTATCATTATGCTGATTATGAGCTTTGGTTCAATGTTCTCGGTTGGTATTGACAAGATGCTTCTTATTCAGAACAGTGCTAACCTCGGTGCATCAGAAGTTATCAGTACATATGTATACAAGGTTGGTCTTTTGGACGGTCAGTTCGGCTTCTCCACAGCGGTTAATATTTTCAATACGTTGGTTAACGTTGCTTGTGTGCTCATAGTTAACTGGATTGCAGGCAAAGTCAGCGATACGTCATTATTCTAAGAAGGAGGGGAAAACAATTATGAAAATGAAAAGTAATTTTGACAGAGTTTTTGATGTTATAAACTACATACTTATGGGTATTATCCTTATTGTTGTAATGTATCCGTTGTATTTCGTTATTGTTGCATCGTTCAGTGATCCGACTTATGTTAATGCCGGTCAGACACTTATTTTCCCCAAGGGTATAACCTACGAAGGTTATATGAAAACACTGGAATACAGCACAATCTGGACAGGTTACAAAAACTCAATTGTTTATACATTTGTTGGTACAGCTATCAACTTGGCAGTTCTTATTCCTGCATCATTTGCGCTTTCAAGATCAGAGCTTGTGGGAAAGAAATTGTTCACAACACTTTGTTTGTTCACAATGTATTTCGGCGGTGGTACAATCCCCTCATACTTGTTGATTAAGAACTTAGGTTTTTTCAACTCAATTTGGGCATTGGTTCTTCCCGGTGCATTCAGTGTTTATAATATGATTATCTGCCGAAGCTTCTTCAAGAGTAATGTTTCGGAAGAATTGTTTGAATCAGTTAAGCTTGACGGTGCAGGATACACGAGATTCTTCTTCTCCATTGTCCTCCCTTTGTCAAAGGCAATCATTGCCGTAATGGTTCTTTATCATGCTTTGGGTCATTGGAATTCATATATGAATGTTCTTTACTATATTCGTGACACAGACAAACACAATCTCCAGTTGGTACTCAAGAACCTCACCGACTCACTCAGTACAGGTCAGATGGAAGCTGTTGACTCTGAATATCTTGCCAGTGCTGAAAAGCTTAAAGAGCTGGTTAAGTATTCAACAATTCTGCTTGCTGCCCTCCCGATGATTATTCTGTACCCCTTCGTTCAGAAGTACTTCGTTGGCGGCGTTATGATAGGTTCTGTTAAGGGTTAAAAATAATAGGTTGCAGGTTACCCTTCAAAACCTGACTTTATTTAAAGAAAGGAAGAAAGAAAATGAAAAAAGTAATTAGTTTCGTTCTTGTTCTCGCAATGCTGGCAACAATGACAGTTATGTTCTCAGCCTGCGGCGGCGGTGGAGGCGGCAAAAAAACAGTAGAAGACGATGGTCGTCCTGTTAAGTTTTCCGTTATCGGCTATGAAACACAAGCAGAGAAAAAAGAGGTTTATGAACAGTACCATGCTAAGTGGGAAGCAACAGCAAAGGAAGTTGCAAATGCAGAAATCGACTGGATTGGCGGCGATATGGCTATGATTATGGCATCGGGCGACTATCCTGATATCATTCTCAAAACAGCTTTCCAGAACGTTGACGTTGCAAGATATGCATCTCAGGGAGTTCTTATTGATTTGACACCTTATATCAGTGAGGAAAACACACCCAACATCTGGGAAATGTTCACAAAGCACCCCACAACAAAGGCTATTGCAACATCACCTGATGGCGGTATCTATGCACTGCCTTCATATTCAGGCAATCCCGGTTCATTTATTGAAACCTTCTGGTGGATTAATGATGCTTGGCTCAAGAAGCTGAATCTTGAAACACCCACCAACCTTGACGAGCTTTATGAAGTTCTCAAAGCCTTCAAGACAGGCGACCCCAACGGCAACGGCAAAGCTGATGAAATTCCTATGACTTTCTATAACGAAGGTGCATACAACTATCCTGAAACACTGCTTTCAGCTTGGGGTGTTTCAACAAAGTTCGGTATGTATGATGCTTACCTGAACGTTCAGCAGGGCAAGGTTAACTTCACACCTATGATGGACGAATGGAAAGAAATGATTAAGTACTATGCGAAGCTCTATAAAGAAGGTCTTCTTGACATTCAGTGCTTTACATATGAAAGCAACACATTTAACTCAACAGTTAAATCTGAAACACCTGTTGTAGGTGTTATGTTCGGTAAGGAAAATCCCTTTGGTGTAAATGCTGATCAGTACAAGGTAATGCTTCCTTTGAGAGCTCATGCCGACAGTCCTGATCCCATAATGCACATTCACCCCGGTGTAATTGGTACAAGAAATGCTTGTCACATTACATCAAACTGTGAGAATCCTGCTGCTGCAATGAGATGGATTGATACATTCTATGATGCAGAACAGACAATCACAAACTGGTACGGTGAAGCAGGCGACGGCCCCAAGGATACATTCACATATATTGAAAACCCCGACTATTCAAAGGGCGAAGCAAACTATATGTGGAGAGACCCTGCAGAAAACGGCTACGCATCGCTTTCTGAAATGTACAACTACAACACAACATATGGTCCCCATATGCTTGGTTACTGGGATCAGGAAGAACTTCGCGGCAAGCTGGTTCAGGATTGTGATGCATTTGCACAGTATGATGATCTCTATGCTATGTATGAACCATATATGGATAAGGAGACATGGCCTCGTCCTTACTACGATCCGGACGATTCAACAACAGTTTCATCTCTCCAGACAGACATATTCAACTGGGTAGAAAAGAACAAGGCTAACTGGATTATGGGTCGTGCAGATGTTGAAAAGGAATGGGATAGCTACATTGCACAGCTCAAGAAGCTGAAAGTTGAAGAATATCTTGAAATTCAGCAGGGTGCATATGATATTTATCAGGAAGCACTTGCTGAGATTACAAAATAATAAGTATTCTATCTTAAAAAAGGAACCTTCGGGTTCCTTTTTTTATATCATAGGAAATTATAACATTCTGTTATATTTCTATGATATAAAAAACAAGATTTAAATGTCCGTGCGAAATTTTCAGTCTATGGCTGAAACGCACATGGACAAACAAAGCGTTCGTGCTACGCCCGCCGCCTGCGGCGAGCGGCGAAGCCGCTTTGTTCTGTAATCGAAAACAGCATAATGCTGAATTCTTCTATTGAAATTTTAATGTTGTAACCAAAAAAGTATGGAAGAATATACTAAAAGAAAAAGGGGTGTGGTCAAAATGTTCAAAAGACGAATGTGCTGTCAGCGGCGTACCGGCAATCCGGGGCTATTCCTGATTGCTATGGGGGTGGGGTTGTTTCTGGCATATGCAATTCCACGGTATCTTTTGATAACCCTTCTTGGCTTGGTGTTGATAGCATCCGGGGTGTGTCTTGTAATAAAAAAATAAGAAGGAGGTGAGGAGTTGAAAATTGTTGTTGTAAAAGCCCCAAGGTTTTTGCGAGGGATATTGAAAAGTATTTTCAAGATTAAAACGGTTGAAAATTAACTACATAAGAATATTAATCTCTGATTATTATTGAGTCAAAAAAAGAACCATAAATGCGCATGCATTTATGGTTCTGGTTTCGTCTGAATATTAAACAGCTCTCTGAACTTTGCCTGATCTCAAGCATCTTGAGCAAACATAAACTCTTTTGGGAGTTCCGTCAACAACTGCTCTGACTCTTCTGATATTAGGCTTCCATGTTCTGTTAGCACGACGATGTGAGTGAGAAACCTTGATTCCAAACTTCATTTCTTTTCCGCAAATTTCGCATTTTGCCATTATATATACACCTCCAATTGCAATCATAATCATTAAAATCTAATCAACTTAAAGTATTATAACAGAATATTGTTCTTTTTGCAAGCCTTTTTGTTAAATTTTTTAAAAAAATATAACTTTTTATAAAAATTCCTGAGAACAACAAAAAAATATGACAAAAGTATAAAAAAAAGATACTTTTATATAAATATTTTTTTGAATTTGTAGTGTATAATGAAAAAAAAGAATAGAAATTGATTAGGAGTGAGATTAATGAGAGTAATAGTTTGTGAGAATTACGAAGAAGTATCAAAGGAGGCAGCAAAGATTGTTGCAAGCCAGCTTATTTTGAAACCGGACTCAGTTCTGGGACTTGCAACAGGTTCAACTCCCGTTGGAATGTATAATCTTCTTGCTGAAAAGAACAAGGCAGGAGAAATTGACTTTTCTGAGGTTAAATCCTTTAATCTTGACGAGTATTATCCTATGGCGGCTGAACACGATCAGAGCTACCGTTATTTTATGAACGAAAACCTTTTTAATAACATCAACATCAAGATGGAAAACACTCACGTCCTCAGCGGCGTTGCAGAAGATCCTGAAAAAGAATGTGACGACTTTGAAAAAATGATTGATGCTGCAGGAGGAATTGATCTTCAGGTTCTGGGTATCGGTCAGAATGGTCATATTGGTTTTAATGAACCCGATACGTTCCTTTATGCCAATACCCATCTTACAGATTTGACAGAAAATACAATTCAGGCAAACTCAAGATTTTTCGACAAGATTGAAGATGTTCCCACAAAGGCTCTTACAATGGGTATTGCCACAATCCTCAAGTCAAAGAGAATTATCATCCTTGCAAGCGGCGAAAATAAGCGTGCTGTTGTAACTGACCTTATTGAAGGCGAAATTTCCACAAAAAACCCCGCTTCAATGCTTAAGGTTCACAAGGATGTTATTGTTATCTGCGATAAGGCAGCATATTCAAAATAATTGAAAATACATATCTGAAAAGGAGAATAACTATGATTGCAAAACTCGAACCCGAATTTATGCCTATGGTGAAGGTAATCAATGATTACAATGCAGCAGTTGCAAAGGCAGATTCACAGAAGGTTGTTATTGCTGTTGAAAGAAACAACGGTCTTATGGCAACCTACAATATGGATATTTATAAGGATGGAACAGGTCACGATGACGAAAACTACGGCATTGCTGAAAGAATCATCAAGACCCTTCTTTGGGCAAAGGGTGGTTATAAAGTATATATTGCCGGCTCAAAGACTCTTTATGACCGTATTGCTGATGATTATCGTATTGGCGGTGCAAGAGAATTTGATTTCAATTTTATGGCACGAGTATACGAAAAGCCCTTCGAAGTAATATATGTTGAAAATGCGGCAGATGCACCTGCTGAAAACGATGTTTCTTCCCCTGTTGGTCGCCATCTTGATGGTTGCCGTATCGGTTTTGATGCCGGTGGCAGTGACAGAAAGGTTTCGGCTGTTGTTGACGGCAAGACAGTATATTCTGAGGAAGTTGTTTGGTTCCCCAAGCTTGAAAGTGACCCCAAATACCATTATGAAGGAATCCTCAATGCAATGAAGACTGCGGCATCTCATATGCCCAGAGTTGATGCTATTGGCGTATCTTCTGCCGGTGTTTATATTGACAACAAGATTATGGTTGCATCACTTTTCCTCAAGGTTTCTGATGAGGATTTTGAAAAGCACGTTAAGAATATGTATCTTGATGTTGCAAAGGAAATTGGCGATGTTCCCGTTGAAGTTGCAAATGACGGTGATGTTACAGCTCTTGCAGGCGCAATGAGCCTTGAGGACAACAACGTTCTGGGCGTTGCAATGGGAACAAGCGAAGCGGCAGGTTATGTTGACAAGGACGGAAACATCACCGGCTGGCTTAACGAGCTTGCTTTTGTTCCTGTTGACTTCAACAAGGGGGCAATGGTTGACGAATGGAGTGGTGACTACGGTTGCGGTGTTAAGTACTTCTCACAGGATGCTGTAATCAAGTTAGCTCCCAAGGCAGGTATTGAGCTTGACGAAAGCCTTTCACCTGCTGAAAAGCTGAAGGTTGTTCAGGGTCTTATGGAAGCGGACGACAGTCGTGCTGCTGATATCTATGACACAATCGGTACATATTTTGGTTATACAATTGCTTACTATTCGATGTTCTATGACATCAAGCACGTGCTTATTATGGGTCGTGTTACAAGTGGTAAGGGGGGCACAATTCTCCTTGCAAAGGCAAACGAGGTTCTGGACACAGAATTCCCCGAACTCAGCAAGAAGATTCAGCTTCATATCCCTGATGAAAAGGCAAGAAGAGTAGGCCAGTCCGTTGCAGCTGCAAGTCTTCCCAAAATTGGTTAATATTATTCGAAATATCAAAAAACAAATCTTTGGATTGGAGACGAGATGATATGAAACACTTGTCATTGGTTTTGATTGGTGGAGGCGACAGAGGAAGCTGTTATCTGAAATCACTTCACAAGACGCCCGAAAAGTTTAAACTTGTGGCGGTGGCTGAACCTATAAAGGAAAAAAGAGAATACTTCAGAGATTTATATAATGTGCCTGATGAAATGTGCTTTGAAAGCTATGAAGAGCTTCTTGCACTCCCCAAAATGGCAGATGTTGCTATGATTTGCACTCAGGACAAGATGCATTTTGATCCTGCAATGAAGGCAATAGAAAAAAAGTATGACTTGCTTCTGGAAAAGCCCATTGCCCCTACGCCTGAGGAATGTTTTGAAATTAGTAAAGCAGCCGAAGAAAACGGTGTCAGGGTACTTGTGTGTCATGTTCTCAGGTATACACCCTTCTACAAGAGTATAAAAAATTTTCTTGAAAGCGGAAAATTAGGCAAGGTGATGAATATTACCCATACAGAGGGTGTGGGTAATGTTCATATGAGCCACAGCTTTGTGCGCGGTAATTGGAGAAAAACCGACGAATCTGCACCTATGATTCTTGCAAAGTGCTGTCATGACACAGACCTTTTGCAATGGCTGATTGGCGAACCCTGCACCAAGGTTCAGTCTTTTGGTACACGTGCATATTTCACGGAAGAAAATGCTCCGCAAGGTGCTCCTATGCGATGCCTTGATGGTTGTCCCCACAAAGATACCTGCTTCTATTATGCACCGATGCTTTATCGGATTGATACTGCAGAGGTTCAGCATTTCAGAGCTATTGCGGCGAACAAGTTTAATCCCACAGATGCAGATGTTGATGAAGCATTGAAAACTTCACCTTACGGTAGATGTGTTTTCAGATGTGATAATGATGTTGTTGACCATCAGGTTGTGAATATGCAGTTCGGCAAAGACGTACACGCAACGCTCACTATGTCGGCATTCAACAAGGGCGGAAGAATTTCGGTGTTTATGGGGACAAAGGGTGAGCTTCGGGCAGATATGGAAAAGCAGACATTGGATTTTTATGATTTTGAGAGCAGAACAACAACACAGATTTATGATGCTGATGCAGAGTTTGACCAGACGATTGCGGGCGGTCACGGTGGCGGCGACGACGGTATTATGCAGGATTTGTATGATTACATCGCAAACAACAATCCTTCAAACTCCATATCGGATGTTTCTGTTTCATGCCTCAGCCACTTGATTTGCTTTGCAGCAGAGGAGTCAAGAATGAACAATTGCGTGGTTGATATGGAAGAGTTTTCTTCAAAGCTATCCTAAAGGAAAGTGCCGTATTTTATTCGGCAAAATATGGTAAAAGCACCTCTTTTTGGACAAAAGAGGTGCTTTTGAATTTCTGTTTTGTTATAGAGCTATCTTAATGCGACAGCTCATTTGTTTTTTTAGTCTATTTCTTCATCACCGTGAAGAATCATCCATTCACGTGCTGCTTCATATGAATCATAGTCAAGGTCAGCCATTGTGTTTGTATGAAAAACAATACCTTCGGCTTCACCTGCTAAGATCTTTTCACGGTAAAAGTCAAGTTGCCACAAAACAGCCTCTTTGGTTGCAGGCTTCCATTCGCCAAAGTTCCAGAGATAACATCCGAACATTTTTCTTTTGTTACCAAGTATTCTTTTGAAATGTTCATATTTTTCCGGAATAAGCGGAACTTCAGATTCTTTCCAAGTCCACATAATTCCACCGTCAAAGGGTTCAAGCCATGTTTTAAAAAGCTCGTCATCCTCTTGGTTTACACCAAATTCGTGGCAATAAATAACCATCCACAGATCAAGAGGGCGAACGGCATTTTCTTTTAGGAGCTTGCGTGCTTTTTCGACGTTTGCCATATCAAAAGTAGCGGGCGTATTTTTATATTGTGAATAAAAATCATCAAAAACCACTCTGCCGATATTAGGAAAATTTGCCGCTTCATCAATGATCGGTTTAACAAAATCGGGCTCTTTTGAAGCATCAAAACATTCCCAGCCGACTTCTTTAAGTGTAACAAAGGATTTGTTATACTGTCTGCGGTTTACTTTAAAATTAATATGCTCTCCATCCGGCACCATGAAAACATTTCTTATTCCTAAATAAAGACAGCATTCCATAGGAGTCATTCGTGAATCAAAAAGATTACCGTAAGTTTTATTATAGACTCCTTCACGATGTCCCCACAGCCATGTTTTGTCTCTTAATTTCATTTTTTTTCACTCCTTGATTTATTTTAGATTTTATGATAATATTTTAGCATAAATGTGTTTGCAAAACAGTAAAATCAGTATGAAAATATGGAGATTTGGCTATGAATATATACCGTTCTGAGTTTTTACAAGACAACATTCGACTTGAATTGCTTTGTGCCGGGTATGCAACCGTGAGTAAAGAGTGGTGCGGATGGGAAAAAAATTCACCATTTTCGTTTTTATATTATATAACTGATGGTGAGGCCGATATCACGATAGAAAATAAAAAAATTTCTCTTATGCCGGGAAACTGGTATCTTTTGCCCGCAGGTTGTAAGTTTTCTTATAATTGTAGGGAAACAATGACGCATATATATTTTCATATTAAGCTTTGCGGTGAAGAAAAGCTTGATATGCTTTCTGTGTGTCGTGAACCGATACTGCTGGAGGATAACTCATCTTTTTTTAATATAATAGAGTATATAAAGAATGGTGACCTGACGGAAGGACTCAGGGTATACGGAACAGTTTATTCTGTGCTGTTTGAAATTCTGAAGAAAAATAATATAACAATCGAAAATGCGAAATTATCCCCGTGTGTGCGTTTTGCGGTGGAATATATAAACAGTAACTTGTCTGCAAGCCTTTCAACAACCGAAATAGCAGAAAAAACCTTTGTTGCCAAAAGTACATTGTGTAAATACTTTGCAAAGGAACTTCAAATGTCTGTTCAGGACTACATATATGTTTTGATTTTTTACAAAGCTTGCCAGATGCTTATTGAGAATCGGATGTCAATCGGGCAGATAAGCATGGAATTGGGGTTTTGTGACCAACTGTATTTTTCAAGAAAATTCAAAGAAAGATACGGTGTTTCTCCGAGAGAATACCGGAAGAAATTTGTATAAAAAGGTAATATTTAATATGGTTAAGTTGTATTTATGTAATCTAAATGTGCTTAGAAGCATATTCTGTGGGGGAAATACCAAAATGCCGCTTGAACATTTTGGAAAAAACAAATACGTCCGAATATCCAACGGAATATGCTGTGACAGACACGCTTTTTCCTTTATCCGTCAAGAGTGAAGCTGCCAGCTTCATTCGGTAGTTAAGAAGGTATTTCTTTGGTGAAATACCAACGGTTTTTTTAAAGAGAGTTGAGAAATAACTGCGGTCAAGATTGAGTCGGGCGGCAATGTCTTCCACGGTAAGCGGATTCATATATTCTGAATGTATGCAGTCGAGAGCCTTTTCGATATAGTTTTCGGAAGGCTTTTTCTGTTCCAGAAGAAGGGCAAAAAGTTCCCAAAGCTTTGCCGCCAAAAAGGCGCTTCTGCCGTTGCTTTTTTCGGTGCTGTTTTTCATCTTATCAAAAATGGGTATAGCTTCTGGAATGTAAATTACATCTTTAAGGGTAACGGGGAGTTGCGAATCGGAGGTGAATCCAATCCAGATATAGCTCCATGGATTTTGGGAGTCAGCCTCATAGTAGGTCTCTTCAAATGGGGGAATGACGAACATTTCACCTGGTTTTATGTGATATATATTTCCGTCTTTGTGAAAGGTTCCATAGCCGGACACAACAAAATGAATAAGCCAATAGGTACGCACTGCAGGACCAAAAGAGTGTGATTTTTCACAGCTGTGAAAACCAAACTGCATAGGATTCAGCCCGTGATATCCTTCATCTGTAACAATAACATTATGCTGCATAGTATCTTACACTCCTTAAAAAACAACAAAATGACAAATAACAAAAACATTATAACATTCTCCAATTCGTATTGTCAAGGTAGAATAGGATTAAAGGAGTGATAATGATGAAAATAACATTTATGGGTGCAGGAAGTACTGTTTTTGCACGGAATGTGATAGGTGATTGCTTGTGCGTTGAATCTTTGAAAGACAGCGTATTTGCACTGTACGATATTGATGCGGAAAGAATCGAGGAAAGCCGAGTTATATTGGAAGCTCTTCAGAAGACAAAGGGCGGAAAAGGAAAAATTGAGTGCTATGTTGGTGTTGAAAATCGAAAAGAAGCATTGAGAGGTGCAAGCTTTGTAATTAATGCAATTCAGGTCGGTGGTTATGAGCCCTGTACGGTTATAGATTTTGAAATTCCCAAAAAATACGGACTTCAGCAGACCATTGGAGATACTTTGGGAATCGGAGGAATAATGCGTGCACTTCGCACTATTCCCGTTATGGAGGATTTTGCTAATGATATGGCTGAAGTTTGTCCTGATGCCTGGTTCCTTAACTACACCAATCCCATGGGGATGCTGACAGGATATATACAGCGGTATACGCCAATCAAAACCATTGGTCTTTGCCATAGTGTGCAGGTGTGTTCAAAGGCACTTTTTGAAGCCTTGGGCATGGAAGACAAGCTTGAAGGCAGAAAAGAGTTTATTGCCGGGATAAACCATATGGCTTGGCTTCTTGAAATAAAAGACAAGGACGGAAATGATCTTTACCCTGAAATAAAATCAAGAGTTGATGCATATATGGCAAAGGAAGATGCAACAGATAAAGTAAGAATGGATTATATAAAGAACTTTGGATATTATTGCACAGAATCAAGTGAACATAATGCAGAGTATAATCCATTTTACATCAAGAGCAAATATCCTGAGCTTATTAAAAGATACAATATTCCCCTTGATGAATATCCGAGACGTTGCGTAAATCAGATTGAGGAATGGAAAAAGGAATACAAAGAATTACTTGAAAATGGAGTAAAAGAGCATGAAAAGAGTCGTGAGTATGCGGCAGGAATTATGCAAAGCATCACAGAAAATATTCCATATACAATCGGTGGAAATGTTCTCAACAAAGGGCATCTGATTTCAAACTTCCCTGAAGAAGCCTGCGTTGAAGTACCTTGCCTTGTGAACGGTCATGGAATCCAGCCCTGTTATGTGGGTACTCTCCCGGTACAGCTTGCGGCAATGAATATGACAAATATAAATGTACAGCTTCTGACGATTGAAGCGGCACGAACAAAAAAGAAGGAGCATATATATCAGGCGGCTATGCTTGACCCTCATACTGCGAGCGAGCTTGATATTGACACCATCAAAAAGATGGTTGACGAATTGATTGATGCTCACGGAGATTATTTGCCGAAGTATAATTGATATAGTGACATAAAGAAAATAACGACTGTTCAATTTGAATAGTCGTTATTTTTGGTGCCGGTGATCGGGGTCGAACCGATACGGTATCACTACCACAGGATTTTGAGTCCAGCGCGTCTGCCAATTCCACCACACCGGCATATTAAATTTTTAACACGCAGATTATTATATCATAATGTTTTTAATAATGCAAGAGTTTTTTGAAATATTTTTCAGAATATCTTGAATTTTTTAAATGATTGTGTTAAAATGACAAAAAAGAATATAGAATTGTTTTATGTTCCTGTTTTGCAGGAATTGCAAATTCAGGCTAAGATGGAATCGTGTGTAAATCACGAGCGGTGCCGCCACCGTGAGCACGGAGTATCTGTTTCGTTGTGAAAAGCACAGCCACTGAAAGAAATTTTGGGAAGGCAGAAACGGAATGCGAAGATGTGTGAGTCGGGAGACATGCATAAAGCAACAAATACAACTACGGTACATGGTGTGTATTTAAAAGATATGGGAATTTTGTGTCCCTTCCTTTTATTTGATTACAGAAAATCGGCTGTAAGTACTTTTTGTGCTTATAGCTTTTTTCTTTGCCGTAAATTTTCTTTTTTAATATATTTTGAGGAGTGATGAGAAAAAGCAATAATTTTACGGCAAAACAAATAATAGAAAGGAAATGACAAAATGAAAAAAGTATTAAGTTTGGTATTAGCAATTTTTATGGTGCTGGGAACCGTTCAATGTGTTTTTGCCACAGAAACAGCGCCTGAAACAATTACAGTATATTTGTCGGTCAGCGACAACGGCGAGTTTGTGACTTCTCCGGTAACGAATGAAAAAATGGCGATTGTGCCCGTCGAGATTTCATATTTTGACTTGGCGGATTACGGATTGGAAGCATATTACAGATATGAGGCGGATAGTTTTGAAAACGGCGGTGCTTACATAAACGAAACGGTTGTGGAACAACCGACCCTGATGCACTTGTTTATCAAAGCGATTGAAGAATATTATCTTGGTGAAGCCTATAATGCCGAAAGACACAGCGACATATTGGCGTTTACCGGTGCGGCAACCAGTGCGTATGCAAGTAAGTTCTGGAATCATGATTCCAACTTTACATACCTTGTGGACAACAAAATGCCCCAAATGAGCGAAGGTTGGGGGGCGTCCTGCGACTATATTCTTCTTGAGGACGGTATGGAAATTGAAATCTGTTTGTTTTCCTCCTGGAATTGGGCATATAGCGGAACGGTGGCTTCCTTCAGTGACAAAGAGTTGACAGCTTATGCAGGAGGCTCGTTAGATTTCAGCGTGAAAGGCGACCCGTTGTTCTACGGGGGCTCGGAACAGGTTGAACTGGGAAACGATAAAGTTTTTGTTGTGAAGAGCACACAGCTTGACTGGGTTAATGACGAAACTGCGGAGTATATTTTTGAAACTGATGAAAACGGTACCTTCAATGTTCGTTTTGATGACATTGGCGAATACTATGTTTCTGCGATTGATGTGAATGTAGGGTCTCAGGATGCTGAAATTGCTCCCGCGGTCTGTCGTGTTACAGTTACAGAACCGAATGCTCTCCCTGATTATGACGGCTATTGGAAATCCTTCCGTGGAAATCAGAATAATATGGGCGTGGTGGATGCCAAAATTCCCAAAAGTGAAGGTGTTGCAAGGCTGAAATGGGCAGAACTGTATGCCGAAAGCTGGATGGATGCAACAACACCACCAATAATCGTGAACGACAACCTTTACTTTGCAAAAAATGACAAGGTACTTTGTGTCAGCTGTGAAGACGGAAGTCTGATTGCTGAAAGCGAAGCTCTTGTGAACAATATCGGCTTTGGCACAACTTCCATAACTTATGGCGGCGGAATGTTCTTTGTCCCCATAGGCAGCGGAAGTGTGCAGGCACTTCGTGCAGACACCCTTGAAAGTGTGTGGGTCAGCGAATCCCTTGGCGGACAGACCATAACACCCATTACGTATTATGACGGCAAGGTATACTGCGGAACATGGAATGGTGAGACAGCAGAAGGTAAGTATTTTTGTCTTTCGGTGGAGGATGAGGACACGAATAAAAAGACTGAGATAAAGGAATGTTTGTGGACAATTGATAATGCAGGTGGCTTCTACTGGGCAGGAGCTTATGCAACCGAAAACTATGTAATATTCGGAAGTGACGATGGCGAAGCAGAAGGCACAAACGGCGAATCAGTTCTTTACAGCGTAAATCCGGAAACAGGCGAAGTAATTGACACAATTGAAGGACTTTCGGGTGACATACGTTCAACAGTTTCCTTTGATGAAGAGACAGACAGAATATATTTTACAACAAAGGGCGGAATGCTTTGCAAGACAGGGGTAAATGTTGACGGAACGTTTCCAGACGATACATTTGAGGCATACGATCTTGGTGGGGCAAGCACCGTAACACCTCTTGTTTATGACGGACTTGCCTATATAGGCGTGACAAATTCAGGACAGTTTGAAAACGGTGGTTACGGATACAAGGTTATTGATGTGAATGCATCACCTATGAAAGAAGTGGCTTCGGCAGAAGTTCCCGGAAGTGTTCAGTCCTGCGCTTTGATGACAACCGCCTATGAAAATACCGGCTGGGTATATGTTTATATAACATACAACAATATTCCCGGGGGAATTTATGAGCTTGCTCTGAAAAAGTCTGATGAAATCGACGAGGACGGAGCGGCTGTTGTGAAGCTTGACGCAAAAGAGCTTTTTATACCTGAAGAGGAAATGGCGCAATATTGCATTTGCAGTCCCATTTGTGATGAGAATGGAACAATTTACTATAAAAACGATTCGGGCTATCTGATGGCTGTTAGGAGAAAGGTATCGTCGGGAACAGTAAGCGGCGGTTCGTCGGGAGGCGGCGGTGGCAGATCCGAAACCCTTGAAGATGAAAAAACGAAGCCGGAAGAAAATCAGAAACCGGAAACTGACGTGGTTGCTCCCGAAGAGACTGTTGACCCGGAAACTGTTGAAATCAAATCCTTTGAAGATGTAAAGGGGCATTGGGCTGAGGAATACATAATTGAATTGATAAAGAAGGGAATAGTCAACGGAAAAACCGAAACCGAATTTGCTCCCGATGATAAGGTGACAAGAGCGGAATTTGTTTCACTTTTGTACAGACTCAGTGGTGATGAGGTCGAATTTTGCCAAGGGTTTGATGATGTGAAGGCGGATGATTGGTATAGTAATGCCGTGACCTGGGCGGTTAAAGAGGGTATCACCACGGGTACTGCTGAAAATATCTTTTCGCCTTATGAAAATATAACCCGTGAAATGGCAGTTGTTTTCGTTGCAAGATATATGGAGCACAAAGGGATAAATCTTGAATCGGAAACAGAGAGTGTGTTTGAGGACGAAGGCAATATTTCATTCTGGGCAACGGATGCGGTTTACGGAGTGAAAAATGCAGGTATTATTTCAGGTAAAAATGAAAATATATTTGCCCCCAAAGACAATGCCACACGCGGTGAAACAGCAAAAATTATTTTGAATCTGATGAACGTGGTTGAAGTATATGAAAAGTAGAATAACAAGGCTGATTGTTGCTTTCCTGATGATTTTTTTGGTGGGCTGTGCAGAGGTGCGAGATAATCCTGACACACCGTATAATGAAGAAAAGATAATGGAAATTCAGTCGGAAACCAATGAAACAGAATTGTCGGAAGATTTTTCCGAAGTTATTGAGGTTGAAGAACCGATAATGGTTGAATCCGTTGAGGAAAGCACTGTTGAAAATACAGCAGAAACTACGGTGGAACCAAAAGACAATAGCGAAGTCGTGACAGATGTCGCAGAAACAGGTGGAGATGCTGATGACGGAGAAAAGGAAGATGATGAAGCCTTGCCGCCAACAGAGGAGCCTGAAAAAAATATTTGCATATTGTCTGTCAGGTGTGATACAATACTTGAGAATATTGACAAATTAAAAAAGGAAAAGATTCCACTTATCCCCTCCGACGGTGTTATTTATGCCGAATGTGAGGTGGAGTTCGCTTTGGGAGAAAGTGTGTTTGATGTTTTGCTGAGAGAGATGCAAAGAAACAAAATCCATATGGAATTCAACGAAACTCCGGCGTATAAAACGGCATATATTGAGGGGATAAACAATCTTTATGAATTCGATTGCGGTGAGCTTTCGGGATGGATATACCGTGTCAACGGTGAAATTCAAAGCAAGGGTTGTTCAAAGTGCATTTTGCAGAACGGAGACAGAATTGAATGGATTTATACCTGTGATTTTGGTCGTGATTTGGTTGATTAAAAAGGAGAAAGAATGAAGGAGTTCAAAACTTATCATCCGCTTGTAAACTTCATATATTTTGTTGCAGTAATCGGGCTGGGCATGTTTTTGATGCATCCGGTTTGTTTAATAATTTCGTTGGTGACAGCATTTTCGTATTCAGTGATGATTAAAGGAAAGCGAGCCGCACTTTTTGGATTGCTGGCTGTTGTTCCAATGATGCTTGTCACGGCTTTTTTGAACCCATTGTTCAATCATCAGGGGTTGACTGTTCTCGCTTACCTTCCTGACGGAAATCCGCTCACTTTGGAATCGGTTGCATACGGCATTGCGGCGGCATCGATGATTGGTGCGGTTATTTGTTGGTTTTCCTGCTTTAATGCCATAGTAACAGGGGATAAGTTTATGTATTTGTTCGGGAAAGTCATTCCGTCCCTTTCGCTCGTGATTTCTATGACCCTTCGGTTTGTTCCCCGATTCCGTGAGCAATATCGGAAGGTGTCAATGGCTCAAATGGGGTTGGGGAATAAAATGAGCGACGGAAATCTGTTCAGGCGGATGAAACGTGGTGTGAGAGTTTTGTCTGCAATGGTTACGTGGATGCTTGAAAACTCCGTTGAGACGTCGGCAAGTATGAAGTGCAGAGGATATGGACTTCCGGGCAGAACGTCGTTTTCGTTGTACTCTTTTACCCGACGAGATTTTTGTGCACTGGCGTTTCTTTTGCTGATTGTATCATGGATTGTGATATGTTATGCCGGCGGTGGATTGTATTTCAGTTATTTTCCTATGATGATATCAGCGGAAAAGTCGGTTCTGTCTGTCGGCGGTTTTGCGGGGTACTTGCTTTTGTGTGCAATGCCGATTTATATTGAGGTTAAGGAGCGGATGAGATGGAATGTTTTGAAATCAAAAATTTGAGTTTTTCATATTCGTCACGAAATGAAAAATGCCTTAAAAATATCAGTCTTGAAGTGAAAAAGGGCGAGTTCCTGACAATATGTGGCAGGTCCGGCTGTGGAAAAACCACCCTGCTGAAACATCTTAAACCGACTCTGACTCCCTTCGGTGAGATGTGTGGGGAGATACTTTTCTTCGGGGAAAATGTTAAAGACCTTTCCTTTGAAAAAGAGTGCCGGAAAATCGGTTTTGTACAGCAGAATCCTGAAAATATGATTGTGACAGACAAGGTATGGCACGAGTTGAGCTTTGGACTTGAAAATCTTGGGATGCCTATCGGGGAAATCAGAAGAAAGGTGTCGGAAATATCTTCGTATTTTGGACTTGAAGGTATATTCCGAAAAAACGTTAGTGAACTTTCGGGGGGGCAAAAGCAAATCCTGAATCTTGCTTCTGTGATGGTTATGGATCCTGAAGTTCTTATTCTTGATGAACCAACCAGTCAGCTTGACCCGATTGCGGCACAGGAGTTTCTTGAACTGCTGAAACGGATTAATCGGGAGCTTGGAATAACGGTTATAATAAGTGAACACAGAACCGAGGATGTGTTTCCGATTTCCGACAGGGTTGTGATTATGGAATCGGGAGAGATAACTGTTGTGGAAACTCCCGGAGGATTTGCGGATGTATTGAAAAAAAACGACCTTGGAATTGTTCCGATTTTGCCCACTGCAATGCGGGTTTATGCATCGGTGGAAAACGATTTTTCGTGCCCGGTTACCGTGGCTGAAGGTAAAGATTGGCTTGCAAAAATGCTTGAAACGAGAAAAGCAGTGATACCTGAATCTTCAGATAAAAAAAAGAAGTCGTCAGGAGATTGTGCAATCAAATTGGATGAAGTGTTCTTCCGATACGAAAAGGATGGGGAGGATGTGCTTGAAAATCTGTCCCTTGAGATTCAGTCGGGAGAAGTTTTTGGCATTGTCGGGGGAAATGGTGCCGGAAAGACAACTCTGCTTTCGGTTATATGTGGGATTCGGAAGCCGTATCGGGGCAAAATGAATGTGGCAGACGGACTTATTGTGGGAATGTTGCCTCAGGACCCTCAAAGCTTGTTTCTGGAAAAAACAGTAGAGGACGATTTGCTGGGAGTTTTTGACGGTTATTCAACTTCAAAGGAACAAAAAAAAGAGGAAATTATACGGATTGCAAAGCTATGTGAAATTGAGCATATTCTGAATCAACATCCGTATGATTTGTCGGGCGGTGAGCAACAAAGAGCGGCACTGGCTAAGATTTTACTGGTTTCCCCTGATATAATTCTTATGGATGAGCCAACAAAGGGAATGGATGCGTTTTTTAAGAAGCGTTTCGGTGGAATACTGAAGAGCTTGAAAAAAGCCGGAAAAACCGTTGTGGTGGTTTCGCATGATATTGAGTTCTGTGCGGAATACACTGACCGCTGCGGGATGGTTTTTGACAAGACGATTATCAATGCGGACAATACTCGGGGCTTTTTCGTGGCAAACAGTTTTTATACAACTGCCGCAACCAGAATGTCAAAAAACCTAATGCGAAATGTTGTTCTTGCAGAAGATATAACAGAAGCCTTTGGCACAGGTGAACAAAAAGAACAGGATGACAGTGCCGGAGAGGATTTAAACAAAAGTGATATTATTGAAGAGAGCTTCCTTCCGAAAAGAAAAAAGCAGGATGTAAATATTATGCCGCAACAGTCTGTGCCTGCGAAAAAACATTCGGGTTGCAACCGGATTGCCCTTGTGATTTTGTTAATCGCTGTTCCGTTGACGGTGTTTGTGGGAAATTCTTATTTCGGCGATCGGAAGTATTATCTCATAAGCATTCTGATTATACTGGAGGTTTTACTTGCCTTTTTTGCTGTGTTTGAAACCCGAAAACCCAGAGCAGCCGAAGTGGTGACCATCAGTGTTCTTTGTGCCGTAGGTGTTGCAGGAAGAATCGTTTTTGCTGCTGTGCCTCAGGTGAAGCCCTTGATGGCAATTGTGATTATTTCGGGGGTTTCGCTGGGCGGTGAATCAGGATTTTTGGTTGGTGCAATATCGGGTTTTGTGTCAAATCTGTATTTTGGACAAGGTCCGTGGACACCGTGGCAGATGCTGGCTTTTGGTCTGGCAGGGTTTATCGCTGGGTTTCTGACACGAAATGGATTTATGAGTAAAAAGCGGTTTGGTTTGTGTGTGTATGGTGCGGTTTCTGCCATTGGTATATATGGGGTGATAATGAATGTTTCGTCAATATTTATGATGCATCAGCAGTTCAGCTGGAATCTTGCTGCATCATACATAGCCATGGGTTTGCCCTTTGACTTGATACACGCATCATCAACCGTGGCTTTTTTGTGGCTGGTGGCCTTGCCTATGATTGAAAAAATTGAGAGAATAAAAAACAAATATGGTATTATGAGATGAACAAAGCGTCTTCTACACTCGCCGCAGACGGCGGTCGTAGCACAAATGCTTTGTTTGTCCATGTGCGTTTCAGCCATCGGCTGAAAATTTCGCACGGACAATTAAATCATGTTTTTTTGTATCATAGGAATATAACAGGATATTATAATTCCTATGATATAAAAAAACTCCGAAGAGGTGAACCTTCGGAGTTTTGACTTTTGGACCTTATTTTTTGATTTTTGCTTTTGCGACACGAACGCAGGTTGTCCAGCCGTAGTCGTAGCCAAGTGCATCAACAGCCAGCATTCCTTCGCCTTGAATGAAGGGAAGCTTCTGACCGTTGTCAATCCATTCAACAGATTCAACTTCTGCAGGAACATCACCGAAGCAATATGCACCGGCATACTTTCCACTTCCTGCAACAACGTGTTTGCTTCCGTTGTTACCGAGATTGGGGAAGAACATATAAAGATAATCATCGTTTTTGAGCATAAAGTTGTTGCCCATTCCGTAGGCACCGCAGGGCTTTGCATCATAGATTGCTTCACCGTACATATTAACCCATTCGCCAACAACTTTGAAAAGTTCTTTCTGGAAGGGGTGAATACCGCCCTGACCTGTGGGACCGATGTTGAGGAGCAGGTTTGCACCAACCTTGCGGCAGTCGCAAAGTGCCTGAATGAGTGCAGCAGGTGACTTGTAGTTGAAGTCTTTGTAGCCGATGCCCCAGTGGTCGTTGATGGTATAGCACATTTCAGCGGCAAGGTATTTGGGCATTCCCTCTCGGTCCATAGGAGTGGGTTTTCCCTGTTCGAATGTAACAGAATCTATTTCGGGATTGCCGACTTTTCCGCGTTCTGAAAGCCCGGTGTTGTTGATAATCATTGCTTCGGGCTGCCATTTGCGGATTGTTGCATAAAGCTCGTCTTCTTTCCAATCGGCATCAGGCTTACTCCAGTTGCCGTCAAACCAAAGACCCCCAATTTTTCCGTAATTCTTACAGAGAATTTCAACGCTCTTTCTGAGATATTCAAGATATGCATCAAAGTCATTTTCGAATGATTCCTGATACCAGTCAAGTGTGGTATGATAGAAGAAGGGAACTATGTCATGTTTGTTGCAGGCATCTACGAATTCACGGATAAGATCACGCTTTGCAGGACTGTGGGGTGCATCAAAGTCAGAAAGTCCGCAGGTGTCAAAAAGTGAAAAGCCTTCATGGTGTCTTGTGGTAAGGGTGATATATTTACAGCCTGCATTTTGGGCAGTAGCGGCCAATTTTTCTGCCCAGTCTGGTTTGGGATTGAACTGTGCCATCAAAGGCGCATAGTAGTCCTCGTGAGAGATTTGCAGGA
>JAZNLK010000171.1:0-5784 GCA_045579055.1 Clostridia bacterium | reverse complement strand
GCACTCAAATCGGAATATACTTCAATTTCAGCCACGTGTGCAATGTTTGTGCCTGATTCCTTAGGCTTTTGAATTCGCACATAACGGAATGGCTGACCGTTTGTTTCAAAAATAATATGTTCCTTGTACGCCACCGGAGTTGAATCCATTTCATATTTAACAACCTCGCCCGAAAAATCCGCTGTGTTGGAGAGCATCATCACGAACTCTGTACGGTAATGTTCAATGTCAGAATCCTGACGTGGCACAAGCTCAACGGTTGTAATTCGATACTGAGCACCCAAATCCACCTGCACCCACATATCATCACCGGGATTGGCACGTGTCCACCAAGTATTATAATTACCGTCTGTCACATAATAGTCATATGCCCCATGCTGATATGAATAGGCGGTGGTTGCCTTTCCCAATGCAAGGTTTGGCAATTCTGCTTCTGATGCACTGACCGGGAACTGCATCAATCCTACGGTAATAGCACAAATCAAAACACATATAATTAACTTTTTCACCATAAATTTCAACCTCCTTTCTCTAATCCGCATTCATTTGTTCGTACAAGTTTAATGCTCTGTCAAATATAACCGCCGCCTCTGCACGGGTGGTATTGTTTTTTGGCATAAAGCAACCATCTTCATAGCCATTGATAATACCTGCTGATGCCAGAACCGAGACTGCATATTGAGCATAAACGTCGATATGGTCATAGTCTTCAAAAAGTGTTACACGTTCACTGTTAAATCCTCTGTTGTCCAAAGCACGGTAAATCATTGTTATCAAATCCTGTCTGGTGACCTTTGTGCCCACACCGAATTCTTTAGCCGAAATACCCTTGACAATATTATGTCTGACTGCTGACGATACATAAGGATAATACCATGCATCCTTTTCGCAGTCCTCAAATGTATTTTTCTCATCAGATATATCAAAGCCAAATGTCAGAACAATCAATTTCACAGCTTCTTCCCTTGTGAGGGTTGCTCCGGGATCAAATATACCTTCACCCTTACCGTTCAAGATTTCCTGTTCAGCCAAACGGTAAACCGAATCCTTTGCCCAGGCATATCCTTCAAGATCATCAAAACGAACAGTTTCTTCGGAAACTTCAGGAACTGTGGGAACAACGGGCGCTACTTCAACCGGTTTTGCGGGATATCCTTTATAGCCGCCTCCACCGCCGCCGCTTCCGCCACCCGAAGGTGAATTATCCTTTTTAGTATTTTCAATATCGCTGATGATATCAGCAACTTCCTTGTTCATTCCCGATGCATAGCCTTTGACTGCTGTGGCAGAGTTCTTCAAATTCTTTGCAATCTGAAGATAAGTAACATCAGTATTCAAGGTCTTTTCCGAAATTCCAAGCGCATCGGCATATTTTTCCAATGCCGTAATTATCTCTTTGCTGTTTCCTTCCTGAATCAATGACAATGCCACCGCTCTTTTCATAGCTTCAGCAAAATCTTCTGCAGAGTCAAGGTCAATATGCTTTTTCACCTCTGTCATCAGTTCTTCAAACTCATCACCGTCATAATATTCAGAAAATACATCAGGCATAAACTTTGTATATGGGCTGATTACGGAATCATAATCCTTTTCAGACTTAACACAGCCTGCCACAACAGCCATACCCAAAATCGCCTCAACATCCTGAACCGAATCAATCTCCGTAAGCTCAGAATCAAACAGTTCAGCATGGTCACGCATCATCACAAACATATTGCCGAATTCATCACCAATAAGCTGAATATCCGCCGCCGCTTGTGAAAAATAATCCTTATATTTATCAAATAACGCAGAAAAGTCTGTTGCCGAAACAGTCTTGAACTCCTGAACAAGCTCTGTGGTGTCGATATTTTCCAGAATATTCACCTGCGAACTTCCGCAAAGCATTGAATTTTCGGAGCCTATCTTCATTTCATATTCTCCAAGGGCATCCGCATCCGAGAATGTAAACTTAAAGGAAAACTCACCCTCATCACCGGGTTTCTTTGCTTCAGCATAACGGATTTCGTTTATATTGCCGGCATCAAAGCCTACACCCTGATCCATAACAAGAGCAAACACAGATTCCGCATCGGTTGAACCATTAAAAGTGTACGTCTGTGTATTTCTTGTAACTTCTTCTTCATACTCCGAAGCATCCCGATTTTCAAAGGTTATGATTTCCTTTACGCCTGTCAGGTCATTAACAACCCCGAGCAAATTCATATCCGAAAGATTGTCAATTACAAGCATCTGAATATGGTCAATATACTCTGCCGCAATGTCCTCAGCTTTGAAATCAACCGTGATATCCAAATTCCCTGTACCACCGTTTTCAAGAACATTTTCCGCACCACAACATCCAAGGTATTGATTATTCTTATCAAAAGCACTGAAAATGAATGAACCTTCCGAACCTGACAGCACACTTCCTCTGACGTTCAGCTCACCGTCTTCCATAACGGCAACAAGATTGCCAAAAGCTACGGGTGCCACATTTGCAGCTCTTGTATAAAAGTTCATTGTGTTTGCCGAGAATCTCACCTTGCCTGCATAAACCTCCTCAGCCAAAGCACCCACATAACGGTATGCAGTGTCTCTGTACGCTTCATCCGTTTCATAAACAACCAATCCGGAATATTTCACACTTGGTCGTCCCGCAAGACCCTCCTGATAAACCAGAACATCATAGTTCTGATAGCTTGGGTCGTTTGTGCCGATAAACATAAAGTTACTGCGGTTATCCATCTGTGTATCATCTGTTCCCACCGAATTCAGCGAATACAAAACATGAGAAATTGTTTGTGGTGTTCCCAGGTCAAACATCATATAAAGAGGCGAACCGTCACTTGAATGAGTTACCAGGCTTGTGTTGTTCTCGCTTGAAAATGCACTCGCCGTCAATCCCGAAGGCGAACCTCCGGCACGCATTGCCTTGAGGTTGTTGGTGATGTGTATAACGCGGTTGTTCTCACCAAATGTATCAGAAATATAATCCTGATGCACATACACATTCAACTCTGCAATGCCAAGTGCACCGTCGCTTGATGACTTTTCAACAGAAATATAGCGATAAGATGCACCGTCGGATACCTCATAATAAGAGGTTTCATCGGAGGATGCCGGACCTCCCTGTGTGGCAAGTACTTCTTTTTCCACCAACTCGTTGTCATTTGAGCCGTAAATCGTAAATTCTCCTGCAGCTTCAAAATCATTCGCAGGAAGATATCCGATAATGCTTATGGGATATTCCATTCCCAAGTCCACAACAAAACCGTGCTCAGCAGAGGAATTTCCGCTCATCCAGTAGGTGTTGGGGTTTCCGTCCACTGCATTCTGGGGTGCATGGAGAGTTTTATAGGTTGAAGCAAAAGCCGCACAATCAACTGCCACATCAACCTTATCCTTCAGGCTCACAACTGTCTTGGCAGAAAAAATATTAAGAGAGTTTACTGCAAAGCTCACCTTTCCGCCAACCATTTTCTCCGCCATGATACCAACATATCTGTATTTGTTTCCCTTATACTGTTCGTCGGTTTCATAAAGCACCATACCCGAATAATTGCTATCGGGATTTCCTGCCAGACCTTCCTGAGTTGCAAGAACGTCATAATCAGAATAGTTTGCAGAATTTGAACCGATTACCTTGAAATCTGTACGGTGTCCCAAATCGTTTTCCGAAGGAATTTCAGCAGCGGTGCTTGCTGAATAGGTCACATAGCCGATATTCTGTGACGAACCCAGATCAAACATAAAATAAATGGGGTTACCGTTGCTGGTATGGAATGCTTTTTGACCCACATCCGATTCACAACTGAAAGCCTTTGCCGATAGGCCTGATGGTGCTCCGCCGTAGCGGTTACCCTTCATATTGTTATTCACGTGATGATAGGTTGCCTCATGTTCAATTGCCTCGCCGTCGTTCTGAACATAAACATTGATTTCTGCAATTCCAAGTCTGCCTGCCGAAACAGACTTTTCAACAACAACATAGCGGAAAGCTTCTGCTTCCTCAACTGTCAGATATGTTTTTTCAGTCAATGGAGCTGCCGAATCTCCCTGACTGTAAACAAGTGTCTTGTCAAGAAATTCATTGTCATTTGACAAATAAACTTCAAATCCTGCGGCTGCTTCATCGTCAGCCTGAGGAAGATAGCCAATTGTATCAATTGAATATTCCGAACCCAAATCCAGAACAAAACGATGTTCATTCATGGAATCTCCGCTCTTCCAAACAGTATCCGGGTCGCCATCGACAGCACTTTCAGCCCCAAAGCCGGGCTTCCATGTGGAGGCAAATGCCGCACAACCCTTTGCCGCATCCGTTAACCCGTTCAGTTCGGGAATATCTTGTGCCGCAACAGGAATCACCACCGTTTGCAGAATCAAAATAAAGCTAATACAAAGCGTCAAAAGTTTCTTCATTGTTGCTCACCGCCTTTGATAATCAATTTCTGATGCTTGTTGAATACTCCAAAATAGCCTGTCGAACCAATTCCGTCGTTTATCAGAGTATCCAGTATCTGCTTGCCGTTCAGACTGATTTTTACACTGTCAGTCTCTTTTTGGACTATTATGTTGATGTCAACACGGTTAAAATCTCCGTATTTAAAGTCTGAACAATCCACCTCTGTGCATTTTGTTCTGACTCCTGCAACCACCTGATATAACTCTGCGGTCTGACCCTTGATGTTTAACTCATAATAAGTATTTTTTTCATACAGACCTTTTCTTTCCAGATCCTTAGTCTGACTGCTGAAGATAAAACCAATACCATCATTAACATCAGGTCGTTCCGCCCATACATCAAAGCTCACATTTTCCTTCATGGGAGTAGTATACATTGTGGCATCGAACCATGGCTGCAATGTAATTTTTCCGTCATGTGCAACCAAATCTGTATTTGGATTTGCGGTATACCATTTTCCGGTCTCAGCCTTTATGGTTCCCATCTCTGCACCGTCAAAATTATCTTTTTTCAGATTAATTGTCCAGAAATCGTATTCTCCCAACGGAACATTCAACACAGGAACCCTCACCGATATTTTATGTCCGGCTTCTTTCAATTCAGCCGCAACTCTTGCGTTGGCAGAAGTTTCAACAATTAAATCATCAAATGATAAATCTACCCCTGCAGGTAAAGTTATATTAACAATTTTCTGAGCCCTGTCAATTTCCGTCTCGCCGTCTTCCACATATACATAAGTAATGTCTGCGGCAAACTTTTGAGCCTCCAAAGCCTCATAGGCTTCTTCCAACTCCAGAACCGCCACAAATTTGTCAGCCTTTGTCTGAGGATTGGTCGCCTTCACTGCTTCATATTTTTCTTTAAATTGCTGAATTGCTTTTTCAGGATATGAACCGAGTGCATTGCCAACCTTTGCTTCGCTAATCTTCTTGTCACACATTGTCAGCATTTCATTCCATTCAGGATGCTTCACCGAATCATATGCTCTTTCAATTTCGTCACGAAGAGCTGACTGTTCTTCAATTCTGCCGCCCGAAAGGTCATCGGTGCTGTTGTTCGTGCCTCTTAATCTATCAATGTGATATTGCAAGTTGTACTTAAATTCAGGGTCATAAAGCCATGGCAAATCGCCAAACCGACCCGAATCCACAATATTGCTTGCCATACCGATAAAATACTGAACACGTCTTACCGCATTTCCGTCGTACACACGCAAGCACGGGCTTTGGGTGTATGGTCCCTTCATCAACGGATATTCATTCTGAGGAACTCTTTCACGGATATATTCAAACTCCTCGGTCAATCCTGCATTCGCCATTATTCGTGCCGCTTCTTCG
>JAZNLK010000170.1:0-13443 GCA_045579055.1 Clostridia bacterium | reverse complement strand
CTGCTACAACTAAATTTGTTGTGTTTGGGTCTAATCCTCTTTCTCTGCATTCTACAGAAGCATAAAAGCTTTTTAGGTCTATTGATATATATACATTCTCTTCTTTGTCTTGCATAATAAATCTCATTCCTTTCTTAATTTTAGATTTATTATATCATTATACAGGTATTTAGTCAAATAAAAAATGATAATTCTATGAAAGAATTTGTTATTTTTAAGCAATAGAAAAGAAGTGAAAGTGCTTGACAACCGATGTTTTCTGTGGTATAATATTTTGGCTATGTTAAATCGGGGTGTTAGCGGTACCTTGTAACCCACAATCCGCTATAGTGGGGATGAAAACTTGAGCTGAGGAGCAAATTCGTCTTGTCTGCCTTAACTTGGATCAATGTTGACGATTTCGGTCCTGCGCAATTGAAACCTGTGAACCACGTCAGGGCAGGAATGCAGCAGCGTTAAGCAGTTCTTTTTGATGTGCCGTAGGGTTGCCGGGTCTGAGTTGAACGGTTAAGTAACGAGGGTGTGTTTGTTTCGAACTCAAGCACATAGCTTTTTATATTTTATAACAAAAGCTTTATGTATGTGAGGTGAGAGCGATGGCAGGGAAATATCAGGCTCTGTACAGAAAATGGAGACCTCTTGTTTTTGAAGATGTTGTTGGGCAGGATCATGTTTCAGATACTTTGAAAAACAGTATTGTAACCGAAAAGATTGCTCACGCATATCTATTCTGCGGAACAAGAGGAACCGGAAAAACTTCTTCTGCAAAGATTTTTTCAAGAGCGGTTAACTGCACAAACTCTCAGAACGGCAACCCTTGTAATGAATGTGAGACTTGTCGTGGTATTCTTGATGGAAGCATTCTTGATGTTTATGAAATGGATGCTGCCAGTAACCGAGGAATCGACAATATCCGTGAAATCCGTGACGAGGTTATTTACAGCCCAACAGGTTGTCGCTATAAGGTTTATATAATTGACGAGGCGCATATGCTTTCGGTTGAAGCGTTCAACGCCTTGCTGAAAACACTTGAAGAACCGCCGGAACACGTAATTTTTATTCTGGCAACAACAGAACCTCACAAAATTCCTGCGACCATTCATTCAAGATGTCAGAGATTTGACTTCAGACGCATCGGAGTTGACGACATCGAAAGACGTTTGAAGCTTATTGTCACGTCAGAAGGAATTGCAATAACACCTGATGCTTTGGAGCTTATTTCAGAGCTTGCAGACGGTTCGATGCGTGACGGACTCAGCATTCTTGACCAGTGTGCCGCTTTCGCCAGAGAAGAGCTCCGCTATGATGATGTTGTTGATATAGTTGGTGTTGCTGACAGACGTGTTCTTTTTTCTGTTACCGATGCAATTGCTGCGTTTGATGCATCAACTGCGCTGAATTCCACCGATGAGTTCTTAAAGAAGGGAAAGGAAGCTTCAAATTTCCTCGAAGAAATGATTGCTCATTTCAGGGCATTGATGATATGTAAGTCAACCAATGCTCCAAATGATATACTGGAAAAGACGGAAGAAGTAATCGGAAAATATAAAGAACAGGCAGAAAAGTTTTCTGTGGACAGGCTTTTAAGTGCAATTTCCGACCTTGGAGAGTTTCTTCTCCAGACAAAACGAATTTCAGCACCTAATATTGCTGTGGAAATGGCGATTGTAAAGCTTTGTTCAACAGAAAGTGCAACCGGGTCAAATGAACTTTATGCCAGAATTGAAAAGCTCGAGAAGGAGCTTGACGGGTTGAAAGCCGGTGGTGTTGTTGCAAAAAGATCTCCGTCAAGACCTGAACCTTCGTCTCCGGTCAATCCTCCAAAACCCGCAGAAGCACATATTGATGATGCTGTTTCCTGGACCAAATGGAGAGATGCTCTTGTGAAGATAAAGCAGGAAAGCAAGATCTTATACACATTCTTATTTAACGCTCGTGCACTTTATTTTGGTGACGAAATTGAACTGGTGCTTATGGGTGACCTTGCCTATGAAAAAATCAACACTCCCGAAGGCAAGCAGTACCTGTCAGGTATTTTTTCGGAAATTCAGGGTAGTGAACTGAGGGTTGTGGTTTCGAAAAACGGTAATCTTAAAAAACGTGACGGACAAACTGCAAGCGTTATGGACATTGTTGCAAAAAAAGATATTTTAGGTGACAAAATGACGGTTGTTGAAGAATAAAATTAATTTCAGAAAGGATTTGAAGAATTATGGCAAAAGGTGGATTTCCAAAGGGTGGAGGAATGCCCATGGGAGGAAATATGAATCAGATGCTCAAACAGGCAAAAAAAATGCAGGAGCAGATGATAAAGATGCAGGAAGAGATGGAAGAGAAGGTTTATGAAGCATCCTCTGGCGGTGGTGCTGTTTCTGTTAAAATGAACGGCAAACGTGAGCTTCAGGAAATAAAGCTTTCAAATGAAGTTGTTGACCCTGATGATATCGAAATGCTTGAAGACCTTATAACAGCGGCGATAAACGAAGTTCTCCGCAAGGTTGAAGAAACTTCTGCAGACGAAATGAGCAAGCTTACCGGCGGAATGAATATTCCCGGCTTGTTTTAATATAAAAATTATATGGGCATCCGTCTTTGTTTGGTGGATGCCCCGAATTACGTTTAAAGATAAATTATGAAAGGAAGTCTTTTTGATGAAAAACTTTATGCCGATGCTTTTCACGGATATGAAAGGTTATAACGGCAACCAACTTGTGAAGGATATTGTTGCAGGTATTATCGTTGCGATTATCGCTTTGCCCCTTTCAATTGCTTTGGCAATTGCTTCGGGTGTTAATCCGGAAGCCGGTATTTATACAGCAATTGTTGCAGGCTTTGTTACTGCATTTTTTGGCGGCAGTAGTGTTCAGATAACGGGACCAACTGCAGCATTCGCAACAATTGTTGCCGGAATTGTTGCTCAAAGTGGTACCGATGGATTGATGCTCGCCACAATTATGGCGGGTATTATACTGATTATTATGGGTATTTTCAAGTTGGGAAATCTAATTAAATACATACCCTTTACCATAACAACAGGTTTTACAGCAGGTATAGCCGTAACTCTCGTTATCGGACAACTTAAAGATTTCTTTGGCGTGGTGTACCCGGAAGGCACTGAAGTTCCCATTGAAACTATGGGCAAACTGGAAGTATTTGCCGAACACGTTGGAGCATCAATTAACGGCGAAGCAATTATCGTTGGGATTGTTTGTCTTGCAATACTTTTTATCTGGCCAAAAATTAAGTATCTTGAAAAAATACCTGCATCTTTGATAGCTGTTCTTGCGGGCATTGCTATGGTAAATATATTTAATATGACAGGGGTGTCCACAATATCTTCGGTTAGCAGCTCGTTGCCTTCTTTCAGACTGCCTGAAAATGTTACTTTTGCAAGAATTGTTGAAATGCTTCCTAATGCGATAACAATTGCTCTGCTTGCAGGTATTGAGTCCTTGCTTTCCTGTGTTGTTGCTGACGGAATGGTTGGGAAAAAGCACCGTTCCAATGCGGAACTGACAGGTCAGGGCTTGGGTAATATTGCATCTGCTCTTTTTGGTGGAATCCCCGCAACAGGTGCAATCGCAAGAACCGCGGCAAATGTGAAAAATGGCGGAAGAACTCCTGTTTCTGCAATGATTCACTCTGTTGGTCTTGTGCTGGTTCTTGTTGTGCTTATGCCTTATGCTTCAATGATTCCCATGCCCACGATTGCGGCAATTCTCATATCAGTTGCGTATAATATGTGTCAATGGAGACAGTTTGTTTATCTCGTAAAGACATCGCCTAAGAGCGATATTCTTGTTCTTGTTACAACCTTTGTTCTGACGGTTATGTTTGACCTTGTTGTGGCAATCGAAGTTGGAATTGTTATGGCTTGTGTTCTGTTTATGAAACGAATGAGTGATGAAACAAAGGTTGAGGGTTGGAAATACGTTAAAGAAGAAAATCAGGGTGATGATACCGGTCTCAGATATGTTCCCAAATATATAAGCGTTTTTGAGCTTTGTGGTCCGATGTTCTTTGCGGTTTCAAATCAGATATCCAATATCTGTGTCAGACAGGGAGCAAAATGCATTATTCTGAGAATGCGTTCAGTTCCATCGGTTGATACAGATGCACTCAAAGCTCTTAATGAATTGGTTGAAGGTTGCAAGGAAAAGGGCGTTACGGTTATTTTCTCACACGTAAACGCTCAGCCTTTGAAAGCGATGAAAAAGTCCGGCCTTTATAACTTGGTTGGTTCAGAAAACTTCTGTGCAAATATCGACAAAGCTATGGAAAGAGCCGAGTACATCGGTGAAGAAAAGTAGTTTTCGATGTTAAAAAGAGTATTTGATTATTTTAAGAGAAATGCTGTTTCTTCGGTGAACGAATCGGAACCTTCTGCAATTAAAGACTATTCAATCATTGCTGAATCGCTTTTAGCCTTCATTGAAACAAAGAGTGATGTTATTGTTACTGTAACAGGACTTAGCCATTATTTTGGTGAAAAACCATTTGAAATAGGAAAAACGGTTTATCTTGTCAAGGAACCCGGAAACAAGTATGACTCCAATGCCATTTCTGTATATGTTAATGACGTCGGAAAAGTGGGTTATATTGCCAATAGTGAATACACTGTGAAACAAGGTACTGTTTCGGCAGATTTGCTAAGAGGTGCTTTTTCCGATACTTGCAAAGCTGAAGTATTGTGGGCGGAAGATGCCTTTGCTGTTTGTTCTGTCAGCGAGATGAAAATCTACGACTTGTTGTATAACAATGCTGTTTGTTTTTCGAAGGATAAAGATTATAATTCAGCATTAACACTTTTTCTTGCATTAGAAAAAATGGGAGACAGTATAAAAACTTTAAAAAGAATTTCAGAATGTTACTTGAACCTTAATGACTTAAAAAATGCTCTTTGCTACGCAAATAAAGCTTTTGAACTCCAACCGGAAGATAAGGGTGTTGTTTTGCTAAAAAAAACAATTCTCGAAAGAAATAAGAAGTTAAGATAGAATAAAAGACGGAATGCAGTTCAAATACATTCCGTCTTTTATATGTTAATCTTTTGCAACCATAACCGATATGCCGTCAGGAATTGCTGTGATTGTTGCATTGGGGTTATTGAGAATCTCTTCTGCCTGTTTGATTGCATCAGGCAACGAATGGCATGGAATCATGTGCATCGCCTTAATCATTTCATCAGGAGCATCTGAGATATAAATTACTTTTGCTTTTTGCAGTATTCTTATCAAAATCTGAGATTGCCACTGATCGGGAAGTGTTTCATTTCTGCTGCGAGAAAGAAACATATCCATAGTTTTTGCAATATCTGATTCATCAGCGAGCTGACGATAAAAGTTTTCACCGCCGTGTCCGTCATTGGACTTTGCAAGCATAATTATAACACCGCCGTCATTGACGGTTGCCTCAGCCGCAGTCATACCTTTTACAGCTTGATAAATATTCTGATCTAATGGATATCCGCCATTTGTTGAAATAACAATATCAGCAGCAACGGGATCAACTTTACACAGTTTTGAAAGAAATTCACATCCCTTTGCGTGAGCTGATTCGGTTTCGCCCGCAACAGCAAATAAAGGCTGTTTGTTTTCGTCAATCACCACGTTTACAATAAACTTAAGCTTTGCCTTGAGTGCTGCCCACAACATATCTTTATGTATTGGATTTCCTTCCAAAATTCCTGTTCTTGAACGGGGATGTGCTATAAACTCAGAACAATGGTTTGCAAGAACGGAAGTGCGACCGGCAATTCCCGGAAGAACACTTTTTCTGCCCCCCGAATATCCTGCAAAGAAGTGGGGTTCAATGAAACCTTCCGAAACAAGCAAATCTGCCTCATAAGCTATTTTGTTTATTGAAAGTTCACCACCTGAAGGCAAAGTACCGATTGTGACCATATTTTCCGAATCAAGACAGTCGTGAATAACGATTCTTTCATTTTTTACAATTTCCTCACCGAATTTGTCAATCAATTCATCTTTGGTTGTGCCTCTGTGACATCCTGTTGCGATAAGAAATGTTATTTTTGCATCAGGATTTCCTTTTCTTATTTCTTCGAGCATTGGTGGGATAATTGATTTGCTTGGCACAGGACGAGTATGGTCACTTGCAATAATTACAATATTATTTTTATCCTTTGCAAGTTCAGAAAGGGGTTGGGAGTTAATGGGATTTGACAACGCCTCTTTAACCAGTTCAATTCCGGTTTTTTCAGGTCTGAATTTGTGTTGCTCAGATACAAGAACAGCATTAAGTCTGCTGCTTGGAATATCAACGGTTAGGGTTTCTTTTCCGTATGGAAAACTAATAATTGACATAAAAAAACCTCTTTTCTGAAATATGTACGTAATCATTCTATCACATATAATTATTTATGGCAATAATAAGTTCCTTTTTCTTGACATTTTTTTATAATAGGTATATACTTAATATATAAAAAATTGTTGATTGGTCAACAAAAATAAGAGGGATATTATGTTTTGCTTTAAATATGAACCCAGATATGGTGATTACAAAGATTATGACAACATAAAGCCCGGCAGTGTTCTTGATATGATTCAAGATGTATCAACAAGAGCGTCGGCAGCGTGCGGGTATGATATGAACAAGCTGCGCGAGCTTGGTCTTGCGTGGCTGTTGCAAGGTATAAATGTCAGATTTGACAGTCCAATCAGACCGGATATGCCTATTGAGATTTTTACGTCAATAAAACCGTGCAATGGCGTCACCTCAGAAAGGTGCTGTCTGATTAATCAGGGAGGAAGATGCGTAGGAAAATCCATTGCAAACTGGTTTGTGTTTAATGTTTCACGGCAGAGACCTGTCAGAATCCCCAAAGAAATGATGGATGCATATGAAACGGATTCTTTTGAGGATTCATTTTTTGAATATAAGAAAGCAAAAATTTGTGAAGTTCACGAATCAGCATACACAATCAAAGTTGCGAACAAAGAAATTGATACCAATAAGCATATGAACAATCAGCGAGGCGCCGAAATTCTGATGGATGCTTTACCGTATGAATTTTATTTCAACGAAATCAATATCTTATACAAAAAACCAACTTTTCTTGGCAATGAACTGGAGGTTTGTGTAAGCAAAACGAAAAAGGGATACTATGTTCATTTACAGACAAAAGATAAGGAAATATGTGTTGCCGGAACTTTTGAATATGTGTGATAAAATATAAATACTAAATTGCATATACTGTTCATATATTGTTAACAGAACAATATATGGGAGTGATTGAATGCAACCAAGCATAATAGAAGAGCGAACTGTTGAACTTGCAAATTACATAATTGAAACAAAATGTACCGTTAGAGAAGCTGCAAAAAAATTCGGAATATCAAAATCAACGGTACATAAAGACATAACCGAAAGATTATCAAAAATTAACAGTTATCTTGCAAAGCAGGCACGAGAAGTGCTTTTGGAAAACAAGCAAGAAAGACACATAAGAGGCGGAATAGCAACCCGTGAAAAGTACAGAAAGCAAAATTCAGCATATAAGGAAGGTTTATAAATTTAAAAGCCGTCTGTCATTTGACAAGCGGCTTTTAATCTATACTAAAATCCTCTTCACTAAATTCGGTTCTGGATCTGCGTTTTTTGTGATTCTTTTTAAGAAGTCGGTTATATTCATAAAGCTTGCAGCAATTATCCGCTTTGACAATACCTTTTTTTGTGCAAATAACATCGTCCATTGTTTTAATGGGTGTCGCCCACTTACAGGTTTCGCAAATCTGAGTTACCTGATCCGAAACATCTGAATATATTCCGCCAACGATTTTTTTTGGTTCCATTAAATTCACCTCCAGATGATTATACAGTATTTTCTTTGCAAATGCAAGAGAAAAATGGAGGAATATAGACAAAAAAGAAAACAACCGACTTTCGTCGGTTGTCATTTTCTTATCTTCCGAATGAAACACCTGTTGCTTCTGCAATAGTAACAAGCTCACCGTTGGGATCAACAGCCTTGTTTGAACCAATTACATTTTCAAGGGATTCATAATCCATTGAGTTACCATTAAGAGTAACCATATTACCGAATTTACCTTGCATAAGAAGTTCAACAGCATAGGAACCATATCTTGTGGACAAAATTCTGTCATTGGCTGTGGGTGAACCACCTCTCTGAATATGTCCGAGAATAGTTGCTCTTGATTCAAGTCCAACAAGTTCTTCAAGCTGAGAAGCAACTACCTTTGCAATACCGCCAAGTCTGATGGGGTCAGGACTGTTTTCAACAACCTGTGAAACAAAAATTTCACCGTCCTTGGGTTTTGCACCTTCAGCAACAACAACTATTGCGTGATTCTTACCACGTTTGCGGTTTTCTTTGAGACATTCAGCAACCTTGTTGATGTCATACTCTATTTCTGGAATAAGAATTGCATCAGCTGCACCGCCGATACCCATTGACAAAGCAAGGAAACCTGCGTATCTACCCATAGCTTCAACAACAAGAATTCTGCTATGTGATTCAGCGGTTGTTTTGAGTCTGTCGATTGCTTCAACAGCAGTCGAAACAGCTGTATCAAAACCAAATGTAGTGTCGGTTGCAGCAAGGTCGTTGTCAATTGTTTTTGGAACGCCGATAACTTTTACACCCTTGCGAGAAAAGTCTCGTCCGCTTGTGAGGGTTCCATCACCGCCGATAACGACAAGTGCATCAATACCGGCTTTTTTGAGGTTTTCAACACCCACATCCGAAACATCACCGTGTTTGATGTTTCCGTTTTCGTCTTCGTAGGTATAATCAAACAGATTATCCTTGTTTGAACTGTAAAGTATTGTTCCGCCTTTTGAAATAATGTCATCAACTTTTTCTACATCAAGGTTAACAAATTCCTGTTCGCCAAGATAAAGACCGCGGTAACCGTGTTTGATACCAACAACCTCAAGACCATACTTCATTATTGCCGTTTTTGTAACGGCACGGATAACAGGGTTAAGACCGGGACAATCCCCGCCACCTGTCATAACTGCAATTTTTTTGATTTCGCTCATTTATATTACCTCCTGATTTTAACCGTTTTAAGGTTAATGAAATATTAACAAAAACGCACAATACATTTTATAATATAATGTCATTTTTTGCAATAGAGAATAGTTTTTTTGTTTATTGTGTACATTGTTTTACTGAATATGATGTTAATATTTACCAATGAAATTTTTTGAAAGTTTTTTAAATTTTTGTTTTTATTTTTAAAATTTAAGTTTTTGGAATAATATGTTTTGAGCGGAAATACTTTTAAAAATTTTTTTAGTTTATTCATATCCTGTTCACAAATATATAGTAGTATTTTGATTAGAAAATAAAATTTTATACAATCAGGAGGTAAAAGGATGAAAATTTCCTCAAAACCCAAGGAAACCTCAACCACGGTTGAAGAAAAATCGGGCGAGTCTTTTCTTGAAAAAGTTAAAACAAAATTTACCGTTAAACGAGTAATTATTGTTGTTTTGATATGTGCAATTTTAGTTTTTGCAATACCTAAGTTTTTTGGTAAAGAAAAAAATGTTCAAAAAACTGCCCAAAGTTACTCTGAATTCGTTGCTTCAAAAGGTAGTATTACCGAAACAATTGAACAAAGCGGTGTTGTTGAGCCTTATGAAAGATATGAGATTACAGCACTGGTTAAAGGTGAAATCATTGCATCACCGTTCGAAGAGGGAACTTTTGTAAACGAAGGCGACACTCTTTATCAGATTGACGATGAAGATGTCCAGCTTACTATCGAAAGAGCGCAGAATAATATCGAAAAAGCTCAAATTGCTCTTAGTGAAATAAATGAGGATATTGCAAATTTGAGTATTTACGCAGAAACATCAGGGAAACTCACCGATTTTTCCCTTGAGAAGGGTGATAATGTTAACGGTGGTATAATAGGAAGAATTGTTAATGACCAAACGATTTCTCTTGACATTCCTTTCTCTTCTGATGACTTTTCAAAGATTTCTGTAGGTGATAGTGTCACCCTCAAAAGTGCTATGTATATGGGGTATACTTTCGAGGGAAAGGTAACGCACAAATACAATGCAACGACCGGTTCAGGTGCAGACGGAAGTGTTCTGAAAAACATAGAAGTTACATTTGATGTCGGCGGTGTCCTGGCAGACGGCACAACCTTTGCCGCAACTGTACATACATATTCGGGAGACGTAAATTCAGCAGGTTCGGGCGTTGCTGACGAAGGTGTTGTAATCGACGTGAAAGCTGAAGTTCCGGGAACTGTTGCCAGAGTTAACGTTAAAAACGGAGATTACGTCGAAAAAGGTCAGCTTCTTGTTGTTCTGACTAATGATTCATTGGTTAATTCACGAAAAAACAGTGAACTTAGTCTCAGAGACAGTCAGTTGAGTCTTGAATCAAGTCTCAAAAATCTCGAAAACTATAATATAACAGCCCCCATTTCGGGAACGGTTATAACAAAAAATGCAAAAGCCGGTGATAAAATTGACAGTTCAACAGGTCAGTCGGTAATGATGGTTGTTGCAGATATGAGTAAAATGAAGTTCACAATAAGTGTTGATGAACTTGATATTTCTGACATAAAGCTTGGACAGACAGCGGTTGTTGACGCAGATGCCCTTCCGAATGAATTGCTGGAAGCAAAAGTAACATCAATAGCCAGCGAAGGTGTTTCCACAGGTAACGGTGTTACAACATACCAGATTGAGTTGACAATTGACAATCCGGGAAATTTGAAATCGGGAATGAATGTTAATGCAAACATTCTGATAAATGAAGCACATGACGTTATTATGATTCCTGAGGATGCTTTGATGGGTATAAGAGGTTCAAAGGCATCTGTTCTTGTGAAAACGGATAAACAAGTTCCGGAAAAAGATGGTGAACAGCCAAAAGACGGAGGTGCACCTGAACAAAGCTCTCAGAATAAACAAGGGGTAAAGGGTCTGCAAGATAATTCTAAAAACGGAGAGCAGCAACGACCGCAAGGACAGAGCGGTGCCAATCCCGTTAATGCCCAAACAAGACCGAACGCAGGAAAAAATGCCAATATTCCCGAAGGCTGTGAAATACGTCAGGTTGAAATCGGTGTTTCGGACGGACAGTTTATTGAAATTGTTTCAGGACTTTCCGAAGGCGAAATCGTTATGTATGTTCCCGTAACTGCATCATCCGGTGACGACTTTTCAAGAATGATGAGTGGGATGATGAGCGGTGGTATGCGAGGCGGAATGGGCGGAGGTATGCCCTCCGGCGGAATGGGCGGCTACCGTGGCGGTATGACCGGCGGTCGCTGATAGGAGATGAAACGGTATGAAAAAGATGGTTTCAGATTCTGAATATATGATTGATATCAGAAATATGTACAAAATATACAAAATGGGGGATAGTGAAGTTCGAGCTCTTGATGGTGTTGACCTTAAAATCAAACCTCACGAATTTGTTGCTATAATCGGGCCTTCGGGTTCCGGTAAATCAACACTTATGAATATGATTGGATGCCTTGATACTCCCACGTCGGGTGAGTATTACATTGATGGTAATGAGGCAAGCAAGCTTAAAGATGATGCACAAGCTGCAATCCGTAACAGAAAGATTGGTTTTATTTTTCAACAATACAATCTGTTGCCAAAACTTAACGTTGAGGAAAATGTGGAATTGCCGCTGATTTATGCCGGTGTTCCCATGTCAAAAAGAAAGGCGATGATAAAAACCGCTCTTGAACGTGTTGGACTTTATGAACGACGTCATCACAAACCCTCAGAACTTTCTGGCGGACAGCAACAGAGAGCATCCATAGCCAGAGCTTTAGCCGCAAGACCGCCAATGATTCTTGCCGATGAACCTACAGGTGCCTTGGACTCAAAGACAGGTGCGGAAGTGTTGGAAATGCTGAAAGAACTCCACAAAGAAGGCAAAACTGTTGTTTTAATTACTCACGATAACAAAATTGCCCACGAAGCAGACAGAATCGTTAGAATTATGGATGGAAAAATTGTATTCGATTCATTGGTTGACGGCGACAAAACAGAAGTAAACGTATAGTCAGGGAGGGTGATGTTTTATGAATTTGATGCAATCCTTCAAGATGGCTATAAACAGCGTTATGTCCAGCAAGTTGCGAACATTTCTGACGATGCTCGGCATAATCATTGGTGTGTGTGCCGTTATTGTTCTTGTAAGTGTTGTTCAGGGATCAACTGGAAAAATAACCGACTCTATTGAATCTTTGGGTGCAAACAGTATTTCTGTTACATTCACAAGACGAAACAGCACAAAAAATGTTTCATATGATGAAATGCGTGATTTCCTTGATGAAAACAGCGACTGCATTACTTATATTGTTCCAAATATGTCAACACCCGGGATGGTAAAATATCTGAATTCCAACCTTTCAACCAATATTACAGGTTCAACAAAAGATTATATCGAGGTTAATAACCGAGATATTTCTCAAGGAAGGTTTTTGAACGATATTGATGTTGAACGTAGACGTAAAGTTGCCGTAATAGGCAGTTATAACGCTCAGGAGCTTTTTGGATTCGAGAATCCTGTTGGTCAACAAATAAAAATCAATAATGAGATTTTTTCGGTTATTGGCGTTCTTGAACCTATTTCCGATTCAGAAGAAGGCTCAAGCGATGATATGGTTGTAATTCCGTATTCATCAAGAACAATATTCAAAACAAACAAAATCAGTTCATATGTTGTTTGGGCTTCAACTTCTGAGCAGGTTGAAGAAGCTGTAAGCAGAGTTAAGAATTTCCTTTTTTCAAAGCTTGGCAACGAAAACGAATATATGGTTATAAGCGTTGCAAGTATGATGGATGCTCTTGACGAAATAACGGGAATGATGGCACTTCTCGTTGCGGGTATTGCCGGAATTTCATTGGTTGTTGGCGGAATCGGTATTATGAATATTATGCTGGTTTCGGTTATTGAGCGAACTCGCGAAATCGGTATAAGAAAAGCGATAGGTGCAAAACGTTCAAGTATTATGGCACAGTTTCTAATTGAAGCGGCAATAGTAAGCTGTATGGGTGGACTCATTGGAATTGCCCTATCCTGTGTCGGAACATCAGTTCTTGGTGACGCTATGGGTATTGATGCTTTCCCTAAGTTACCAATTATGCTTGGGGCATTTGTATTCTCAGCTGCAATCGGAATATTTTTCGGTTGGGCACCAGCAAGCAAAGCATCCAAGCTTAATCCGATTGATGCACTTCATGCAGATTAATATTTTTACAGGAGAGTTAAAATGGAAATGATAAAAAAATTATTGGTTAGTACACTGATTATTGCGGTAATATTCTCGATGATTGTATTGCCCGCCAATGCGTCGTCTTATAAGGATGTTCCTGAAAATGCATATTATACCGAGTCGGTTGAAGCACTGACAACATACGGTATTGTTTCGGGATATAACGGAAGCTTCAGACCTGAAGCAAATGTTACCC
>JAZNLK010000169.1:0-13539 GCA_045579055.1 Clostridia bacterium | reverse complement strand
AATTGTTTCACGTGAAACAATTTTTTTGATTATATGTATTGTAATTTTTCTCAAAAAGTGGTAGAATGAATATACAAAAATATTAGGAGGATGAAAATGGGAAAGGTTATTGCAATTGCTAACCAAAAAGGCGGAGTGGGAAAGACCACAACTGCCGTTAATCTCAGTGCCTGCCTCGGAAAACAAGGAAAGAAAACCCTTCTGATTGATATAGACCCTCAGGGGAACACAACAAGTGGTCTTGGGGTTGACCCAAGAACTGTTGAAACTTCGGTTTATGACTGCATCATAAACGATGTTCCTATGAGCGAAGTTCTGATAAAAACCGAATTTGACGGTTTGTGGATTTGTCCTTCAAACATCAATCTTGCCGGTGCTGAGCTGGAATTGGTTATGAAAGACAACCGTGAATATGTTCTCAAGAACTCAATTCGGGAAATTAAAGACGATTTTGATTTTATTTTTATTGATTGTCCGCCTTCTTTGGGGCTTATAACTCTCAATTCTTTTTCGGCGGCGGATTCGGTTCTTGTGCCCATTCAATGCGAATATTACGCACTTGAAGGTCTGAGCCAGTTGACAAATACAATAAAAATGGTGAAACAAAAGCTTAATCCCGAACTGACGTTGGAGGGTGTTCTGATGACAATGTTTGATGCCAGAACAAATCTTTCAATCCAGGTTGTTGACGAGGTAAAAAGATTTTTCAAGGATAAGGTTTACGGAACCATTATCCCCAGAAACGTGAGATTGTCCGAAGCCCCCAGCTTTGGACAGCCGATTATTGAATATGACAAGCATTCCAAGGGTGCCGAGTGTTATACCGACCTTGCGGAAGAAGTTATTGAACGAAACAGTTGAGAAAGGAAGTGAATATTTTGGCTGAAAAAAAATCTGCAAAAAAAGCTATTGGACGTGGACTTGGTGCATTTTTCGACGATATTCAGGAAAATCCCGTTGCTGAAAAATCTGCAAAAAAGGCAGAAAAAACAGAGGAAAGCAGTGGAGTTAAGGTTCTGAAGCTGAGAGATATTGAACCAAATCCCGATCAGCCCAGAAAGAATTTTGAAAAGGACAAGCTGGAAGCATTGGCACAGTCAATAAAGGAACACGGCTTGATTCAACCTATTGTTGTTAAACCTTCGGGAAACGGAATGTTTACAATCGTCGCCGGGGAAAGAAGATGGCGTGCATCAAAGCTTGCGGGATTAAAAGAAGTTCCTTGTATTGAGGGCGATTTCAATGAAAAACAGGTTATGGAGCTTGCTCTTGTTGAAAATCTGCAGCGCGAAGACCTGAATCCCATTGAAGAAGCTGAAGGCTATCGCAAGCTGATGGATACTTTTGGACTCACTCAGGAAGAGGTTTCAACTCGTGTGGGAAAAAGCCGAAGTGCAGTGGCAAATGCTCTTCGACTAAACGGTTTATCCGGTGAAATAAAGAGCCTTGTGATTAAAGGTGAAATTTCCCAGGGACATGCCAGAGCTCTTCTTTCGTTGGAAAGTGACGAAGACAGACTTGTAGTTGCGAAAAAAATTATCAGCGACGGTTTGAATGTACGTCAGGTTGAAAAAATTGTTGCGGCTATGTCTGTCAAAAAAGAAAAACTTACACCGCCACAAACTGACAGAAATATTGAAAAATATTTCAAGGATCTTGAAAATGAAATTTCCGGGAAATTAGGCGCAAGAGTAACAATCAAAAACGGGAAAAATAAAGGCAAGATTGAAATTGAATATTTCAGCAATGCCGAACTTGAAGGAATTCTTGAAAAGATAAAATAAGGCATAAATGTAAAAAGTTGGAAAAAACGAGCCTTTAAAATTATACACAGAAGAAACAAAACCTTGAGTGCCTATGAAAGTATATTAAAAAGGGATGAAAGGTGCAAAAAGGGCAAAATTTTAGCTTTTGGAGCAGGGGGCGGAAAATGAAACGAAATAAGATGATTTTTGTATACGGTTTGATTATGCTTGTTTGTGTCGCATTGATTGCGGTGATTGGTTTGGCTACAGGACCGTCTGTGCATCATGATTCCGAAAAGGGTCAGAATGCGATTGATGAAAAGCAGAACAGCATCCGACTTCTCGAGGAAAGAGTTGCAGAATTGGAAAAAGAAAATGCTGCACTGAATGAAGAGGTTAAGAAGGTGACGGAAGAAAGAGATGCACTTTTGGAGGAGAGCAAGAAAATTGACACCTCCGGTTCGGAAGCTGTCACTTTGGAGCAGGCAATGTCAGATCTGAAAGATATTTACGAAAATTATAAGGCAGGGAATGTTGCTGAAGCTAAGGGGGCATTTGAGAAAATTGAACCTATGGGTTTTGACGATGCGACACTTGCTTATTATGAAATTCTCAAGGATGTTCTTGGGAACTAAAACTAATTTGTATATTATTAAAAAATTTGCCTGAGGGCAGGATATAAGGAGAAAACGAAAATGATTGACATTAGAATTTTAAGAAATGAACCCGAAAAACTTATTGAAGCCTTGAAAAGAAGAAAGGAAACCAGAATTGACGTTGACCATCTTCTTGATTTGGACAAGCAGCGCAGAGAGCTTGTGTTCAATGTTGAACAGATGAAGAACAAGCAGAACACAATTTCAAAGCAGATTCCTCAGTTCAAGAAGGAAGGCAAGGACACAGCTCCTATTTTTGCTGAAATGAAGGAACTTTCAGACGACATCAAGAAAATTGATGATCAGGTGAGAGTTATTGACGAAGAAATTGAGACTATTATGTACACAATCCCCAATATTGCCAATCCCACAGTTCCCGAAGGCGATACAGACGAGGATAATATCGAAGTAAGACGCTTTATGGAACCCACAAAGTTTGACTTTGAACCCAAGGCACACTGGGATTTGGGCGAAGAGCTGGGAATTCTTGACCCTGCAACAGCTGCAAAAATCACAGGTACAAGATTTACGGTATACAGCGGTGCAGGTGCACAGCTTGAAAGAGCGGTTATCAACTTCTATCTTGACACTCACACAAATCAGAATGGCTACAAGGAAATCTTCCCTCCCTTTATGGTTCACAGAAACAGTATGGTCGGAACAGGTCAGCTTCCCAAGTTTGAAGAAGATGCATTCAAGGTTGCAAACACAGATTACTTCCTTGTTCCCACGGCTGAAGTTCCTGTAACAAATATGCACAGAGACGAAATTCTTGACGGAAGCAAGCTCCCCATTAAGTATTGTGCATACACAGCTTGTTTCAGAGCCGAAGCAGGTAGTGCAGGTCGTGACACAAGAGGTCTTATCCGTCAGCATCAGTTCAACAAGGTTGAGCTTGTTAAATTTGCAAATCCCGAAAATTCATACGAAGAGCTTGAAAGCTTGGTTAATGACGCAGAATCAGTTCTCAAGCTGTTGAAGCTTCCCTACAGAGTCGTTAAGATTTGTATCGGAGACCTTGGTTTCACCGCAGCAATGAAGTATGATATTGAGGTTTGGATGCCCAGCTACAACAGATTTGTTGAAATTTCTTCATGCAGTAACTTTGAAGACTTCCAGGCGAGACGTGCAAACATCAAGTTCAAGAACAACGTAAAGGACAAGGCTCAGCTTGTTCACACACTCAATGGTTCGGGTGTTGCAATCGGCAGAACAGTTGCCGCAATTCTCGAAAACTATCAGAACGAAGACGGCTCAATCACAGTTCCCGAAGTTCTGAGACCGTATATGGGTGGAAAAGAAGTTATTCTTCCTGAGAAATAATTAATAGGGATATTATAAAACAGCCTTTGCGAACGCAAAGGCTGTTTTATGGTTAGAAAATGTAAATCTTATTCTGTAAAATTATTCTCTTCTTCAATGTTTTTTAACGCAATTCTGACTGCCTCGACAACAAATGCTGTAAAAGTGCAATTTTTACCTTCAATTGCTTTTTCTACGTTTTCAATTACGTCATTTGGAAATCTAATGCATTTATTTGTTGTTGGTGGAATAGAAGGTATCCTGAATTTTTCCATATAATCACTCCTCGCAATACAATTATATATAATGGCACATTTTACATAAAAAAAGACGTATCCTTTCGGATACGTCTTTTGAAAATCTTAGTGAATGATTGCGATTTCTGTTTCGGGATCGAACAGATGAATCTTGTTTGCATCGAATGCAGCCTTGATTTTGTCGCCTGCTTTTGCAGTTGTACGACGGTTAACACGTGATGTAAAGGGTGTTTCACCAACCTTGAGGTAGATGTATGTTTCAGCACCCATCATTTCTGTCAGGTCGATTTCAACATCAACAAGTGAATCAGGCATTGTAGAGATGTGAGCTTCGTCTTCGTAGATGTTTTCAGGTCTGATACCCATAATAACCTTCTTACCGAAGTAATCATTAAGTTCTTCTCTCTGACCCTTGCCTTCAGGAAGCTTGATGTTGAGGTATTCGTTTGAAAGGTAAACACCGTCATCCTTCTTTTCAAGAGTAACTTCCATAAAGTTCATCTGGGGGCTTCCGATAAAGCCTGCAACGAAGATGTTAACGGGTTCGTCATAGAGGTCTGCAGGTGATGCACACTGCTGCATATAACCATCCTTCATAACAACGATTCTTGTACCCATTGTCATAGCTTCTGTCTGGTCATGTGTAACGTAAATTACTGTTGTACCCAGCTTCTGGTGGAGCTTTGTGATTTCAGCTCTCATCTGAACTCTCAGCTTTGCGTCAAGGTTTGAAAGAGGTTCGTCCATAAGGAATACCTTTGGTTCACGAACGATAGCACGACCCAACGCAACACGCTGTCTCTGACCACCCGACAAAGCTCTGGGCTTTCTGTCAAGGAGATGTTCGATATCAAGAATCTTTGCAGCTTCATGAACCTTTTCCTTGATAACAGCCTTAGGAACTTTTCTCAGCTTGAGACCGAATGCCATATTGTCGTATACTGTCATATGAGGATAAAGAGCATAGTTCTGGAAAACCATCGCAATGTCTCTGTCCTTGGGAGCAACATCGTTAACCAGTTTGTCGTCGATGTAGAGCTCACCTTCTGAAATTTCTTCCAGACCGGCAATCATACGGAGAGTTGTTGATTTACCGCAACCTGAAGGTCCAACAAGGATTATAAATTCCTTATCTTCGATTTCAAGGTTAACGTCCTTTGCACCAATAACTCCACCCTGGTAGATTTTGCCAACCTGTCTTAAACTTAAACTTGCCATTTATAATAACCTCCCAAGTTATATTTAAATTAACTTTATTAATTCTAACATATTTTCAATGAAAATGTTAGAGTTTTATTGCACAAATTTAAATTTTCTTTATGTATATATTGCACAAGATTTTTTTTAAAAGCCCTGAAAGCCGCTTGTGGCAAGGGTTTCAGGGCTTGGGTTTGAAAAATTTCGTAGGTTGTGATGATTACACAAATTTGATTTTCAAAAAAGGGGTATTTTTGACAAAATGTACATATTGGACAAATTAGTATATTTTTTGGACGAAAATACCATATTTTCTTTTGCGACACTTTTCCACAACCATAAATCGCCCTTGTGACAAGGCTTTTACACATTATCCACAGAGTTATCCACATTTTCATCTGCGTTTTCACTTGTGGCTTCGTTGTTATCCACAGTTGACGCTGAGTTATCCACAGGAGCTTCCGTCTCTTCGGATTCGTCCTCGTGGGCAACCGTTGCCGCTGAAACAATCTCAACGCCTTCGCCCAGTCGCATCAGACGCACACCCTTTGTAACACGCTTCAGAGTGTTGATGTCCTTGGTGTCGATTCTGATGATTATGCCTTCGGAGGTAATGATAATAACGTCATCATCGTCGGTAACAAGCCCGAAGCCCGAAACCTTTCCGGTTTCCTCGGAAAGCTTGTAGGTTGTTGTTCCCTGACCGCCACGTGCCTGAACCTTGTATTCGTCAAGCTCGGTCTTCTTGCCGTAACCCTTTTCGCTGATGACAAGAACTCTTGCACCGTCACGGATTACGTCCATACCAACAACATAGTCGCCGTCCTTCAGCATAATGCCGCGAACACCACGGGATACACGTCCCAGGGTTCTTACGTCTTCCTCGGCGAAGCGAATCATCTTTCCTTCGTGTGTTCCCAGGAAGATATCAGCTGTTCCGTCAGTTTTCTTAACGTTTATCAGCTCGTCGCCTTCGTCAAGGTTAATGGCAATCTTGCCGCCCTTGGGAGCATTCTCGTATTCCATAATGTCGGTCTTTTTGATTACACCGGCTCTGGTTGCCATAATCAGGTATTCCCCTTCAACATATTCACGGACAGGAATCATAGCGGAAATCTTTTCGCCCGGTTCAAGGGGTATCAGGTTCACGATGGCTGTACCCTTTGCCTGACGACCTGCTTCGGGGATTTCGTAGGTCTTTATTCTGTACATTCTTCCGGTGTTGGTGAAGAACAGAATGTATGCATGGGTTGAAGCCACGAACATAGTGTTAACAAAGTCTTCTTCCTTGGTCTGCATACCGATTATGCCCTTGCCGCCACGTTTCTGACTGCGGTATGTGTCAGCGGCTAATCGCTTGATATAGCCTTGCTTGGTCATTGTCACAACCACGTCTTCCTCTTCAATCAGGTCTTCGTAGTCGATATCATCCACAACGGGTTCGATGGAGGTTCTTCTTTCGTCACCGAATTTTTCCTTGATTTCGGTGATTTCGGTTTTGATAACCTCAAGAACTCTCTGTTCGCTGCCCAGGATTTCTTCAAGCTCCTTGATGAATGCAAGGATTTCGGCATATTCGTTGTCAATCTTCTCACGTTCCAGACCTTGCAGACGTGCAAGTCTCATATCAAGGATTGCCTGTGCCTGAACATCCGAGAAGTCAAAGCGTTCCATAAGATTGGGCTTGGCATCGTTATAGCTGTTTCGGATTATTGTAATGATTTCGTCAATGTGGTCAAGAGCAATTCTGAGACCTTCAAGGATATGTGCCCTTGCTTCTGCTTTGCGTTTGTCAAAAATACATCTTCTGACGATGACATCCTTCTGGAATGTGATGTATTCGTCAAGGATTTCACGCAGGTTGAGGATTTTTGGCTCAACTCTGTTCACAAGCGCAAGCATAATAACACTGAAGGTATCTTCCAGCTGAGTATACTTGTAAAGATGGTTGAGAACGATTGTTGCATTGGCATCCCTTTTGATTTCCACAACAATTCGCATACCGTCACGGTCGGATTCGTCACGGAGGTCGGAAATGCCTTCCAAGCGCTTGTCACGAACGAGGTTTGCAATGTTCTCGATAAGTCTTGCCTTGTTGACCATATAAGGGATTTCGGTGAACACAATTCTCTGACGGTTGTCGCCGTATTCCTCGATGTCGGCTTTTGCACGGAGACGGAGCTTTCCTCTGCCCGTGTGGTATGCCGAGCGGATTCCGTTGGTGCCCATAATCTGTGCACCTGTGGGGAAGTCGGGACCCTTGATGTAGGTCATCAGCTCGTCAATTGTGATTTCGGGATTGTCAATAACCGCAATAATACCGTCAATAACCTCGGTGAGGTTGTGGGGCGGAATCTTGGTTGCCATACCAACGGCAATACCGTCGGAACCGTTTACCAGAAGGTGGGGGAAGCGGGAAGGAAGAACGATAGGTTCCTTTCGGCTTTCGTCAAAGTTGGGCATAAAGTCAACGGTTTCCTTCTCGATGTCGGTGAGCATACGCATTGCCATTTTTGACATTCTTGCTTCTGTATAACGGTAAGCAGCAGGAGGGTCACCGTCCACCGAACCGAAGTTACCGTGACCGTCAACGGTGGGATATCTCATTGAGAAATCCTGTGCCATACGCACCATTGCATCATAAACCGATGCGTCACCGTGGGGATGGTATCGACCAAGAACGTTACCAACGGTGGTAGCACTCTTGCGGTATTCTCTTTCGGGGGTGAGGTTGTCCTCATACATAGCATAAAGAATACGTCTGTGAACGGGCTTCAAGCCGTCACGAACGTCAGGAAGGGCACGGCCTACAATAACCGACATTGCGTATTCAATGTAGGATTTGCGCATTTCCTTTTCGATTTCAACGGGAACTATGTTCAGCTTGGAGGCGTCAAATAATTCCTCTTGTTTTTCGTTTGCCATAGCTCTAATACCTCATTTTTTTATGTTTTTAGGCTGATGTGAGAATCAGCTCTCCTTTTTTACTTCGACAAAAATTTGAAAAATCCTTTTATTTGGCAAAAAAATGTGGGTTAAATTTGAAAATGAACTTTTTTGTTGTGGTATTGTCAAAGCGGATTTTTTATTATATAATAGAAAGTGCTTATTTTAGTCCGTTTTGGAGGAGAAATATATGAAGGAACAAAAAATAAAGCAGGATAATATCTGCATTGGGAAAAATATAAAGGAAATCAGAAAACAAAAGAAAATAAAGCAAATTGATGTGGTGATAAAGATGCAGTTAATGGGTTTTGATATGACGCGTGAATCAATGGTGAAAATCGAACGAGGAATTCAGCATATTTATGCAAGTCAGCTGAAGGCAATAAAAGAAATTCTGGACACAACCTATGATGAGTTGTTGAAAATGTAAATAGCAGGTTTTTAAGACCCTTCGACTACGCTCAGGGTGACAGGGTGCCGACTTTATCGACACGCTGAGGAACGAATAAATGCGGAAGGAATAAATCCCTTCCGCATAACAAATGTTGAACGTTGTTGATAGTACAATTTAACCGCCAAATGAAAATTCGCCCAGATAATTTGAAACAAAATATCTTCCGCCATCATTATATACATAATAATATGTAGTGTTTGGAATCTGATCGTCAGGTGCATCCACAGGACGTAATGAAATATATAATCTATATATATTTTCGGGTTCAATATCTTCCACGTCGCGACCGAGTTCTCTTTCGAAATACTCATTTATAAGACCACAATGCTCGGTGTAGCTTTCGTCTTCAAAAGAGGAATATGACGTTTCAAGACATTCAATCGGCTCTGTTTCGTTCATTTCTTTTTCAAATTCCAGTCTCATTTCTTCACAATATTCTTCATCCTCCATCAGAGGTGTCGGCAATACGGTTTTAAACAAGTCCCAATCCTTGTTATTCTGTGCTTCAAGCCAGATTTCAACCGCTTCATTACGGGTTCTTGCACCTTCTTCGGTGGCAACAGTTTCATCAGGATTCGAAGTTTTTGCTTTATCAGATGAACATCCGCAGAATGAACCACCAATTAAAGCTATCATGGTTGCACCGAGAACTATTCTTTTGATTTTACTTTTTTTCATTGTTTATAAACTCCTTATGGATTATTTTGTTTTTTTCATTATATAACAACATGCGTGAATATAACGTGAAACCAGGGTGAGAAAAGTGTGAAAAGTAGATTTGTTAATGAATTAATTTATACCTGATTTTGGCAAGTGCAAGTTTTTAATATTATAGGAATTATAACATTTTGTTATATTTATCTGCTACTATTTCTTCAGTTCTGTTGGCAGAGGAAAGGAAAAAAGAATATTGAATAAATAATAAATAATAAAGAATAAATGTGGTGGCTTTGCTATGCAAAGCTATGATTTATTTAATCCCCAGCAGCCAAGCAACATCAACATTAAGAATTTTGGACAGTTCCCTCAATTCATAATCGGCAACAAACCGTGTTCCGATTTCAATGCGGGAAATACTGTCTCTTTCAATTGTTATTCCGCTAATCTGCATTTTTGCCGCTAAGTCACTTTGGGTCAGCCTTAATTTGCACCGGGCTTCGTGGATACGCTCACCGCAAATATTCTTTTTTCCGTTATAGTCATATATTTTCATAATAACAGCACCTTCATATGCAAAAGATAAGATTTTTTCTTGACATTAACATAATTTTATAATAATACTGTGTTAAAGATAAGAATTCAAGAATTTCCTACAACATCTTTGGTAAAAAAAACCTTGACGGCAAGGGGATTTTGTTGTATTATGTTATATAGGCATAAAATACCCGAAGAGTGTGAAGTATATATCTTTCGGATAGGTTTTGCCCTGTGAATCAGAAGTCTACCACGAAAGGAAATGATATATATGAAAATTGCAATTATGGGCTTTGGCGTTGTTGGTTCGGGCGTTGGCGAAGTTGTGACCCGAAACCAGGAAATGCTCATCAAGAAGTGCGGCGAACCCATTGAAATCGCTCACATTCTTGACCTTCGTGATTTCCCCGACAGCGAATTCAAATGCTTCACCAAGGATTTCAACGATATTCTCAATGACCCCGAAGTCGGTCTTGTTGTTGAAACCATGGGCGGAACAAAGCCTGCTTATGAATTTTCAAAGCAGCTTCTTCTTGCAGGCAAGAGTGTTGTGACCTCCAACAAGGAGTTGGTTGCAGCTCACGGAACCGAGCTTATGCAGATTGCAAGAGAAAGAAAGCTCAATTACCTCTTTGAGGCATCGGTTGGCGGCGGTATTCCCATCATCAGACCAATGTTTTCATGCCTGACCGCAGGCGAAGCAACAGATGTTTTCGGTATCCTCAACGGTACCACAAACTATATTCTCACCCAGATGTTCCAGAAGGGCGAGACTTTCGAAAATGCACTTCGTGCCGCACAGCAGAAGGGTTATGCGGAAGCCGACCCCACAGCTGACGTTGAAGGCTTTGACACCTGCCGCAAGATAGCCATTCTTTCGGCTCTTGCCTTCGGAAACGAAGTTAAAACCGACAGAATTCCCACAGAAGGTATCACAAAGATTACCGCAGAGGATGTGGCTTATGCTGAGAAGCTTGGCTATTCAATCAAGCTTATCGGTCACGCAACAAAGGCTGAAGACGGCGGTGTTTATGCGGCTGTGTTCCCGGCATTCGTTCCAAAGAGCAATCCTCTTGCCGGAATCAACGATGTGTTCAATGGTATTATCGTAAAGGGCGATGACCTGGGTGACGTTATGTTCTACGGTCGTGGTGCCGGCAAGCTTCCAACGGCAAATGCTGTTGTTGCCGACGTTGTTGATGCAATCAAGCACCAGGGCGTGAACATCATCATAAAATGGAATGAATACAAAGAAGAAAATCAGTCTGAGGGCAAGCTTCAGAAGTATCCTTACTATGTACGCTTTGAGGGCGGTCGTGTTTCGGGGCTTGAAGGCTGCACAATCGTTGTGTTCAATGATGAGGAATATAAAAATGAATTTGCAGTTCTCACCAATCCGCTGACAGAGGATGAGCTGAAAGCCTTCATCGGTGTTGCGGAAGGCAAGGGTTGCAAAGCCGTTTCACAGCTGAGGTTGATTGGCGAATGATAAAAGTCCGTGTTCCGGCAACCAGCGCCAATATGGGTCCGGGCTTTGACAGCCTTGGGGTTGCCCTTGAACTTTATAATTATATAACTGCGGAGGAAACCGATTCCGGTCTGGAAATTATCATTCCCGACGAAACGGGGAAGTTTCTTCCCAAAACCGAAAAAAATCTGATTTATCGCTGTATGAAAGAGGTCTTCCACAAGGTTGGCTATGCACCAAAGGGGCTTCGGCTGACCCTTGAGAACAATATCCCGGTGACACGGGGTCTTGGCAGCAGCAGTGCAGGAATCGTGGGCGGTCTCTATGCCGCAAACCTACTTGCCGGCTCTCCACTTTCAAAAAAGGAGCTTCTGGATATGGCGGTGAAGATTGAAGGCCACGCAGACAATGTGACCCCTGCAATGATGGGGGGATTCACCGTCAGCGTTATGCAGAAGGAACGACACAGCTATGTTTGCCACAAGCTGAAGGACGATTTGCGGTTCGCCGCACTTATTCCTAACTTCCCGTTGGCAACAAAAAAAGCGAGGTCAATTCTGCCCAGAACGGTTCTCCACCGTGATGCGGCGTATAACGTTGGGCACAGTGCCTTGCTTGCGGCAAGTCTGATTACCGGGGATTATTCCAATATCCGTACGGCAATTGGCGATCGCCTTCACCAGTATTATCGGAAAACCCTCATTCCTTCAATGGATGAGCTTTTCAATATATGTTATCGGCACGGTGCGTTGGGGGTTTACCTCAGCGGTGCCGGACCCACGCTGATTGCCATTATCGGTGTGGGAAACAGGAATTTCAATCCTGAAGTCAGTGGCATTCTGGCACAAAAAATGCAAAATTGGCGTCTGGATATCCTCAAACCGGATAATCTGGGTGTCATGGAAATTTAAAATGTATCGGAGGTTTTTTAATTGGCAATTATCGTTCAGAAATTCGGCGGAAGCTCTGTTGCTGATGCGGCCAAGGTAAACAACGTGGCAAATCGTGTTGTTGATACTTACCGTGAAGGTAATTCGGTTGTTGTGGTTGTTTCGGCTCAGGGCGACACAACAGATGACCTTATCGAAAAGGCTCACGAAATCAACTCCAATCCTTCAAAGCGTGAAATGGATATGCTTCTTGCATCGGGTGAGCAGATTTCAATTGCTCTCCTTGCAATGGCAATCGAAAAAATCGGCTGTCCTGTTGTTTCGCTCACAGGCTGGCAGGCAGGCTTCCTCACAAACTCACAGGCAGGCAATGCACGTATTCACAAGGTTGACACCGAGAGAATCATGGCAGAGCTTGACCAGAAGAAGATTGTTATTGTTGCAGGTTTCCAGGGTCTTGACAAGTATGACAACATAACAACTCTCGGCCGTGGCGGAAGTGATACTTCGGCTGTTGCAATTGCGGCAGCGGTTCACGCCGACAAGTGCGAAATTTATACAGACGTTGACGGTGTTTACACTGCTGACCCTCGTATTGTGAAGACGGCAAAGAAGCTTGATGAAATCACATATGACGAAATGCTTGACCTTGCAAGCCTTGGTGCAAACGTGCTCCACAACCGTTCGGTTGAAATGGCAAAGAAATACGGCGTTAAGCTTGAAGTTAAATCCAGTTTTCAGAAAATAGAAGGAACAATTGTTAAGGAGGCGGTTTCCGTGGAAAAAATGTTAATCAGAGGCGTTGCACGTGATAACGACGTGGCACGTATTGCAGTAATCGGTCTTGAAGATAAACCCGGCATTGCGTTCAAGGTGTTCTCACTGCTGGCAAAGAAGAACATCAATGTTGACGTAATTCTTCAGTCAATCGGCAGAGAAGGCAAGAAGGATATTTCCTTCACAGTTACAAAAAATCACCTGGCTGAAGCTATTGAGCTTCTCCAAGCTGAAAAATCTGCTCTTTGCTACGAAGATATTTCACACCGTGAAGACATCAGCAAGGTTTCAATCGTTGGTGCAGGTATGACCAACAACCCCGGCGTTGCTGCAAAGATGTTTGAAGCACTTTATGAAGCTGATATCAACATCCATATGATTTCAACTTCAGAAACAAAGATTTCTGTTCTTGTTAATGTTGCAAATGCTGAAAAGGCTGTTCAGGCAATTCATGACAAGTTCCTTATCTAAAATCAGTATAGTATAAAACGGTGTTGCGTCAGCAACACCGTTTCAGACTGTCGAAAAACTTGCTCTACCGCAAGAAGTTTAATCAAAATACATTGTAGAGAATGGATCTATCCCTTCTGAAAAAATAAAAATTTTTCACATTAACACCGGAGTTTCATCGAGAAACTCCGGTGTTACTTGCT
>JAZNLK010000168.1:0-3128 GCA_045579055.1 Clostridia bacterium | reverse complement strand
GTGAAAGCGGTTGTTGCCGGGCAAAGCGGGTTTGTCAGAATTGCGGCAGGATATGACGTTATGGATACCACATCGGTGGATTTTCCTGTTTATGATTCTCTTGACAAGGTGACAGAAAAGATTGATTGCATAATTGACTTTTCACATATTTCCATGACGGATGCGATTCTTGATTATTCAAAGGCGAACAAGATTCCTGCGGTGATCTGCACAACAGGACTTTCAAAGGAGCAACTGTCAAAAATGGAATTTTATTCAAAGGAAACACCGATTTTCTTCTCAGCAAATATGTCAATTGGTGTGAATCTCTTGATTGATCTTGTTTGCAAAGCTTCAAAGCTGCTTGAAAACAATTTTGATATTGAGATTGTTGAAAAACACCATAATCAGAAGTTGGATGCACCCAGCGGAACGGCTCTTGCAATTGCTGATGCAATCGCTGACACAGTTTCATATGATGCTGCATATGTTTTTGACCGTCATGCTGTAAGAAAGAAGAGAGACAAGAACGAAATCGGTCTTCACGCAGTACGTGGCGGAAATATAGTTGGTGAGCATACGGTTATTTTTGCAGGAACTGATGAAGTTATTGAAATCAAGCACCAGGCAACATCAAAAACAGTTTTTGCCGTTGGTGCGGTAAGAGCCGCAATTTTTATGAAGGACAAGCCTGCCGGAATGTATAATATGACGGATTTGGTGAAGTCAGAAAATTAAAAATTGTCAAACTATTGACTTTTTTCGGATAATATGGGATAATTGCTCTATATGGATGATGGAGTGCTATCCGACATTAGTATCGAACAGTTTTTCCGAGCCGAAGCATTCATTGTGCTTCGGCTGTTTTGCTATCTTGTGCAAAATAATGCACGGTGTCAGCTGTGCCGAAATACATCTGCCTTTGATGCTCACAGAAGGAGGATGTAAAAAATAAAATTTTGTGAGCGGAACGGAGATTTTTATGAAAAAATCAAAAGTTATTAAAACAGTCGTGATTTTGCTGGCATTGATTGTTATGATTGTAAGTGCAATCACAGGCAAGAATCAGACAAACGTAGATTGCGAAACTTGTTTTGCAACAGGCAAAATCCATCAGTTTGACTGTGCGGCATGTGAAGGCACCGGTGCAGTCGACAATGCTGAATGTGATGCGTGCGGAGGAGATAAGGTTCTTTCCTACGCAGATGTTGAAGGCGATGAAACTATGATTCTTCACGACAAGAGTCATGAAAGTCAGTGCCCGGATTGTGAAGGTTCGGGAGTTGTTCCTGCCGAAAGCAACTATTATGCAACATTTGTTTCATTGTTGCCTCCGATTCTTGCAATTGTTCTTGCCCTGGTAACAAAGGAAGTTTATTCATCGCTGTTTATAGGTGTTATTATTGCAGCTCTTTTTGCAACGAACTTTAAGCCTGTTGCAGCAATGGATACAGTGCTCAGTGTGGGTATTATTGGTGCTGTTCAGGCAACAGCGGGAATCTTTGTTTTCCTTGTTGTGCTTGGTGTGTTTGTTGCACTCATCAACAAAGCGGGCGGAAGTGCCGCATTTGGTGCGTGGGCAGAAAAACATATTAAGTCAAGAATAGGTGCTATGTTTGCAACATTCATTCTTGGTATACTTATTTTTATTGATGACTATTTCAACTGTTTAACAGTTGGTTCTGTTATGCGGCCTGTAACAGACCGACACAGAATTTCACGAGCTAAGCTTGCATATCTGATTGATGCAACCGCAGCTCCCATTTGTATGATTGCTCCCATTTCTTCGTGGGCTGCAGCTGTTACGGAGTATGCTCCCGATGGCGAAGGTATTAGCCTTTTTGTGAAAGCGATTCCTTATAACTTCTATTCGTTGCTTACATTTGTTTTCATTATATTTATAACAATCAAGAAGCTTGATTTCGGTCCTATGAAGTTGCATGAACTCAATGCATTGAATAAGGGCGATTTGTTCACAAGCGGAACAAAGGTAAGTGAGGATGAAGAACAATCTGTTGGAAGAGCTAAAATTATTGATCTCATATTCCCTGTTATTGTGCTGATTCTGCTTTGCGTGATGGCTCTGATTTACGTGGGTGGTTACTTTGGTGCTGACATATGGGGTGGAACCGAAAACGCAGGAAACTTTATCGGTTCATTTGGTAATACAGACGCAACCTTCGGTCTTCCTTGGGGAGCTATTATTGCTCTTGTTATTACAATCGTTTACTTTATGCTCAGAAAGCTTATCACATTTAAGGATGCTATGGAAGCTATCCCCAAGGGTTTTATGGCAATGGTTCCTGCAATTCTTATATTGACATTTGCGGTTGCACTCAAAGAGGTTAATCTCCTTATGGGTTACGATGTCTTTGTTGCCGATATTCTCAGTGGTGCAGGTGCACTTATGAATTTGCTTCCGGCTGTGGTTTTTGTTATTGCTTGTGTTCTTGCTTTTTCAACAGGTACGTCATGGGGAACCTTCGGTATTCTTATTCCGATTGTTGTTTCTGCTTTTGCAAGCGATCCAACATTGCAGATTATCGGTATGTCAGCGTGCCTTGCAGGTGCTGTTTGCGGTGACCACTGTTCACCAATATCCGATACAACCATTATGTCATCGGCAGGTGCAAAATGTGACCATTTGAACCACGTTTCAACTCAGTTGCCTTATGCAATCACGGTTGCGGCTGTTTCGTTTGTGTCATTTGTTATTGCGGGATACATCCAGAATTGGTTCATCGTATTCCCCATTTCCATTGTTCTTATGATTGGAACAATTCTTGTTATTAACAAAGTTTCAAACAAGAAAAAGTAAAAACGGTTAAAAGTAGAGTCTATCCGCCATTTCAGTGACGGATAGACTTCTTTTTTAGTGTGCCGAGCATGGCATTTAACTTGACCGTGAAAGTCCGTTATGGGGGTACATATCAACCAACCATTAGTGAAGCACAAGCTATCCACAAGTCGGATCGTAGCCATGTCGTTCTGTGAGCCAAGGAGTTGCAAAGCTGTATTGTCTTCCTAAGACCGCTTGGCCTCCGACTTGCTTTTATGTTAGTGTGCCGAGCATGGCATTTAACTTGACGGTGAAAGTCCGTTATGGGGGTACATATCAACCAACCATTAGTGAAGCACAAGCTATCCAC
>JAZNLK010000167.1:0-10139 GCA_045579055.1 Clostridia bacterium | reverse complement strand
GCAACACTTGAAACAGTTTCATCCTTTTTGGAAATAACTTTCACCGCTTTGTTCGAAACCTTGAATGTCTCAATTATCGCTTTGTCATAATCTGAATTTGCACTGCTTCGTCTTACGGCAATCAGATTGCTCTTTTTGATTCGCTCAAAAGCCATTTCATTTTCACCGCTGTAAACCGCAAGCTCATCGCTTTCCTTCAGATCAAGCATACGGCTGGGCTTGTTCTTGGTGTCATAAATTTTGAGTTCCGTTGCATTGATGCTTGAAGAGAAGTAGAAGTCAATGCTTTCAACCTTCACAACCTCATAGCCTCGCTTGCCGTCATTATTGATAAACGTAACCGAACCGAAGTCGGGAATCATTTCTTCATCGGTAAAGCTTGGATTTGCAATTCCGTTGTAAATCACCTTCACATTTTCATCAAGAACAATTTCCTTTGTTTTGTTTCCTTCGGCATATGAATATACACCGTTCTTGAAGCTGTCAATCACATCATGTTCCAGAGTAAGTTCATCATTCTTTTCGCCCTTGAAAAGATGAATAATTGTCTTTCTTCCGTCAGTCGCTTCCTTATAGAAATAATTCACACGATAGCCCAAAAGATCGTCGGCATCTCCACTATAACGGAATTCATTGCCGGCAATAAGGACCGTACCCGATTTGATTCCGTCAGTCGCTTTATTGAGAGTCGTTCCTTCAACACCATCAAGAACCGCAACTTCGTGTTTAACTCCTCTCAGATGTTCAAATCCAAGATAGGTTTCATCAATTTCAACTTCCAGCATTGCCTGACCGTCTTCGTAGCTGATATTGCCTGAAGTCTTGATTGCAGGAGAGTTGAATGCATTGTAAATCATTTTGAGAGCCTGAGGCTGCAAAAGCTCATCCGTCACGGGAACACCGTCCAGAATGTTTGTCATGTTCAAAGCCTTCTGTCTGCCCATAACATTGATATATGGCTTGTATCCCAATGCGTTCAGAAGAACATCCGCAAATTCCATTGTGGAAAGTGGTTCATTGGGGCGGAAGTAACCATCCGCATCCCCACTCATATATCCTGCCTCCACAGCCGCTTTTATCTCTCCATAATAAGCGTGTTCCGAGGTCAGATCCTTGAAAAGGGTTTCAAAACCTGCAGGCTTTGCCTTGATTAGCTCTGCCATCTTGCAGACATACCATGCCGCAAACCATTTTGAAGTAACTTCATTGCATCTTGCACCCATATCGGCAGCAGTTTGCCAGCTTGTTATGCCCATTTTGTTCAGAATCAGCAATTCGTCATTGGAAATCCATTCATTTGTGGAATAATCAAAACTTTCCTTGAAACCCACGGGATTTGCAAAAACGACAGAGCTGATTGAGGAGACAATCATCAATACTGCCAGAAATCCGGCTAAAACTTTCTTCATTCCCTTCACCAGTCCTTTCTTTCAGATTCAATAGGGGTTGGTCCATGAATATTTGACAATATCCTTAATTGCATCATGAACAGTCCAGAGGGCAACCGATGCTTCCGCACGGGTTACATTGTCCAGAGGCTTATAGTAGCCGAAGGTGTCACCATTGAGCACACCTGCCTGTTGGAGAATACTGATTGAATCCCTTGCATAGTCGGGGATGTCAATCACATCCTTGAACATAAAGCCTTCTTCTGTGGGGTCAACACTGATTTCGCAAATTGTCATTGTTCTGTGAATCATAACCGCCATATCAGCACGAGAAATGGTGTCACCGACACCGAATCTTCCATCTGCATAACCCTTGACAATTCCCATATCAGCCGCAGTGGCAACATATTCTGCATACCACGCATTATTATCAACATCTGTAAACGTTGAATTTCCACCCTTTGCGTCAATTGCAAAAACATTCAGGAGAATCTTCAGAAATTCTTCACGGGTGATACCTGCAGCAGGACGGAAATTGCCGTTGCCGTCGCCGTTCACAAGTCCGTATTTTCTGAGACCGTGAATTCCTGCGGATGCCCACTTGTATTCATCTGTCACATCCTTGAAGGGTGCTTCGGGATGGTCTTCCTTGTTGGTTTCAACAGTTGTTTCAACATTCACAAGGTCGGAGCTCATATTGATAACTTCCTTGTCGCCCGATGCACCTGTGTTACCCGATGTAACCTTGCCGTCACTTCCTGAGCCTGTGCCGCCGAAGCCGCCACCACCTCCACCACCGCCGGTGGAAGATTTCTTTTCTTCCTTTATTTGAGCGGCATAAGCTTCTTCATAAATTGTTTCAATGTCAGGAAGGTATGAGAAATTTTTCTTTGCCATTTTCTTGTATACCGCAACTTCATCCTTAACCTTGCCCGAAATATCGGGGGAAATCCAGTTTTCTTTTATTGCAAGCTGAACCTGTTCTTCAATTATACTCCAGCGACCTGTTCCCGTACCCATTTTGGTATTTGCTGCCTCGGTTATGTCATCAAGGCATTTTGCCTTTGCCGCTGTTTCTTCGCCGTCTTCATCCAGCTTTGCCGCCACATCCGCAAGGCTGTCATAACCCATGTCCTTAACTCTCTTGTAAACCGTTTCTTCATTGGATTCCTTTTCGAAGATATAAGCATCAGCAAGGGTTGCCGTCACATATTCATTTGAATCCGAAAGAATTGCCTTCACCGCATTCCATTCATCGGTTACACTCTCAGCATCTTCAACCGCCTTTATGAGTTCGTTGTATTCCGCAACATAGTTCATCAGGAAAGCAATGGCATCATTAACCTGTCCGTAATCCGAACAACCATCAAATTCCTTTTCCTTGTATGCGCTGAACATCACCGCATAGTCCTTTGTGGCATATTCGGATGCATCAATTCCCAGAACGGTTTTGTAGTTCTCAAAGAAGCTCTTCATTCCGTTTACACTTGAAACAGAAGTAAAATCAGGAACACTCTTTTCTTCCGCTGTTTTCTGAGCATTATACGCATCAACAAAATCCTTGTAAAAATCGCTTATTGTTTCCGCATCGGATGCAAGCATTTCCTTGCAGATTGCATCAACATTTGAAACACCCTCTGTTGAAAATTCAAGGAATGAACAGTTTTCGGTAAGTGTTTTTATTGCCTGAATCTTTTCAGCATCTGTTGAGAGTGCCTTTGCATCAGCAAAGCCGTTCATAAACTCATCAACCTCAGCAAGTGCCTCAATCAGAGCTACTGCCTCATTGGCAATCTCACCGTATGTCAAACCGTCATATTCTCTCAAAGACTTGATAAACGCAGTATTTGCAAAATCAATCTCATCAAGACCGCTTATGTCAACAGTTGCGAGTGTGTCCTCACCCGATTTATAGTAACCGAAATTATCCTTATATGTATTATAGAAGATTTCAGCTGTTTCAGCATCCGAAATGGCATCAAAGGCATCTGCCATATCCGCCCAGTTGGATTTAACAGGAATTGAGAAGGACTTCTTTGTCGTGTCAATACCCGAAACTGTCACCGTTGCAGTTTCATTTTCCTCAACAAGTTCGGGGTTTATTGTCAGAACAGTTTTGAACGAACCGTCAGCCTTTGTTTTCACCTGTGTTGTGGCAAGAACCTTTCCATTGTTGTCACCCTTGACCGTAATTGCAACCGATGTTTTCTCTTCCGAGCTGTGAACACCTTCAACCGTCACGGTATTTCCCGAAGTGCTTCTGTCGAAGTACAAAAAGCTGTTTATTTTGGTTTCACCGTCTGTTCCCAGATTTGCAGTTGTTTCTGATACTTCAACCACAGCCGCTTCACCAAGATAGCCCTTGGCGCCCATGGGAATCATGCCGTTTTCCGAATCCCAGAGAAATGCTTCAACCCTCACACCGTTTGTTGCGTCAACAGTTGCACCTGTAATTTCCGAAACACCTTCAGCAATGTCCGAAATCTCTGCAGTATTGCAGTTCACCAGATTGTCATCAGCATCATAAACTGCCGAGATTGCAGTGGCATCGGTAACACCGCCGTTGTTCACCATTTCAAAAACAGGAGTAACTTCCCCCTGAGGAATCTCGTTAACAAAATCACCGTTTTCGTCTTTGAAACGGATGTTGTCGGCAAAAGAAGTTCCCTGAGAATACACCTTCAGGTTGTCCACCGAAAATTCAATTGTGCTGAAGTCAATGGGCGCACTACCATTCGTGGGCAAATTTGATGCTGCATAAAAAGAAATATTCACTTCTCCTGCATCGGGGTAGTTTGCACCTTCTGGAATACTTGCACCCATAAAGAATCTTGGTTTGTGGGTATACATGGTTGATGCCGCATGGGATGAAACAGGAGATGCGGCTGTGTATTTCGTTGCCCCCGGTTCCATATAATAAACCTTCATCAGCTTCTGACCCCATGAAAGGATTTTTGAATTGCCTTTAATTTCTGTATTATATTCATCTTCCTCGAAGTCTGCATCATAAGCCGCACGGAAATTATCCTCATCAACCACAATTCTGTATCTGTATGTTTCACCGATAGCATTGGTTGTTACGGGAAGCACAACTCCATACTTTGAAAGGGGAGCATAGTCTGCATTGGCTGACTTTTTGACAGCAACAGAAATTCCGTAGAATCCAACTGTTCCTGCCTTGTAGCCTTCGTCCTCATAAACATCAAAGTCGCCCTTTCTTGTGACGTCAAATTCAATTACAAATGAGCTTGAAGAAATCTTCTCATTGCTCACAAGATGTGCTTTTGAGTTCTCGGGGTCAACGGTGATATCCATTTCACCCGTGTCGGGATTCACCGTACCCTCACCGTAAGAACCAATCACAAAATCCTCTGACTTTCCGTCAAAGGTCTGGATTGCGGTGTAGCCGTCTGTGATTTTGCTCTCGTCCACAGCCGCAACAGCCGTCACGCCAAAAGCAGTCATCAGCATTGCCATGCATAAAATCAGACATAAAATCTTTTTTGACATATTTTGTCTCCTCCTGTGTGTATTTATATAAATTTAAATTAAATACAAAAAATGGTTTACACTTTCTCAATTTCACTTTAACATCATCAGTACGCAAATTCAACCGTAACCCTTCAACTCCTTTGAAAAAGATAAAACTTCATTGGGATTTTGCAATTTTCTTCGTTGACACCTGCACAAAACCTGTGATAATATAAATATGTAATTGATGACAGTACCCCATCGTACATCAATTATACCAAATCAAAAAAGCAAAGTAAACAAAACGAACTAACCAAATTATGCTTTAATAGGTAACTTTTCATAGTTTTTGAAGGGAGCGTGACACAAAATGGAAGAGTATCCGGCTTTTTCCGCCACAGTAGGTAATCTTGTTTTCAAAATTCTGCCCATGGGTTTCAACGCCCACACTCCTGCTCACATATCTCAGAACCACGTTCACGGAACCTTTGAGCTTCACATTATTTTTGACGAAAAAATAATATTTGAGATTGACAACAGCACTGTCACCTTGAATCCCGATGACTTCATATTGATTTTTCCAAATGTCATGCACCGTCACAAACCCGCAGACAAGCCGGCAACCTTATATGCTTTCCGTTTCACCGTGGAAAAATCCCCAAAGGCATCGAAGCCTGATTATTATTCCATTTTTTCATCCTACAATGAGAAATGGATGTCGGACAACAATCCGCTGATTACCGAATATATCAAAAAAATACTGACCAATATCCACACCGAACCACTGTTTTCGGAAGACAAAATCAAAGCCTTCTTCACTCTTTTGTTCACCGAAATACTTATGCCGTTTTTCAAGGGAAATCCGAACACTACCAACCTTTCTCAGGAAACATCGGAGTATGACAGAACGGTGAATCTGATCAGCATGTACTTCAACCATTATATGGAAGATATCAGTCTTGCACAGCTGGCAATGAATCTGAATCTGAGTCAGAAACAAACCCGACATATAATCAAAAAGGCATTCAGAACGACCTTCCGTGAATGCCTCAACAAAATTCGTCTGAAAACCGCAAAGGATCTCCTGACAGAAACCAACCTGAACATAAAAGATATTGCAAAATCCGTTGGATATCAATCATACAACGGTTTCTACATTGCATTCAAATCAAAGTATTCAATGACACCTGCAAAATACCGAGAAAAACATATAGAAAAGCATAGTAAGTGAAATGACCCGACGGGGCTGTAGCAAAACGATTTTTAAATCGGGTTGACTGCAGTCCTGTTTTTGTGCTTTAATGTCCAGTTTTAATGAAAAATGTTTGTAAAATGGGTACAACAAATTAGAGGTCAAGCCTTTTTTAAAAGAAATTTTCCGTTCGACAAAGCTCGACATACAATGTTATCCATTCATCAGTTAGCATGTATATTTCCCAACAATAACCTTTATCAACATCCTGATATAGCAAGCAATACAGCATAATAATATTTCCGGAACATAAAAAAGTTTACAAAAAAAATGCCGCCACCACCGATTCCTGCTATCCCATACGTATCAAAGCTTTGCCAGATTTTGCCGTGGTGGCATTATAAATCAGAAGCAAGCATCAATCTCCTTAGCTTATTACATACAAGCAAGTCAAGCCTCATTTACTCAAAGCACAGTTCGGCTTCGTCAAAGCAAACCTTGTTCGAAGTCGTCGACGCAGACGACGTCAAAACTAACATCGTAACATATAAAATTTAATAGGGAGCATTATCATTCTGTTATGCAAACTCAGGATAACACATACGAAAAAATCTCCCCCCTCAAAGCATCTTTTACCTTGTGACGTCGGCGGCGACGGCGAAATAGATACAACTAAATGTTATTAGATAATACTAGATGATACTAAATGCAAAAGACAAAAAACTGTTGATTTTCAAAAAAAATCATAACCACCCGTCCACACACTATCGCGTGGTTTTCTGCACACAAAAAACAAATTGTATTGCACACAACGTATATATTATAATGTATGTAGGGGACAGCCTTTAGGATGTCCCGATTTTGTTGCGACACCATCCGCTTTCCGTCTTTTATAAATTTTCCTCAAAAAACTTCTTCAGCGCCTCTGCGGCACGGTCTTCGTCGTTGCCGCTTATACGCACATTAACGGTGTCACCGCACTTTGCCGCAAGGGACATAACCCCAAATATTTTTTTGGCATCGGCGGACTTTTCGCCCTTGGACAGTGTCACTTCCGATTTGAATTCCGAGGCTTTTTTCACCAAAAGACCGGCAGGTCGTGCGTGGATTCCCACTTCATCGGTAATTTTATAACTGAACTCCTTCATTTTTCATCAACCTTTCTGAAATAATCTGTCAAAATCTATTATATCCCATATCCGAGAATATATTTTCAAAAATTTTCACGAAAGACTTGATTTTTTTCAGGATTTGTAGTATACTGTTTTAGTCTCGGAGAGGTGGTCGAGATGGTTTAAGGCGCAGCATTGGAAATGCTGTGTACGGTTATAGCGTACCGTGGGTTCGAATCCCATCCTCTCCTCCAGAAAAAACCGTAGATTCTGATAGAATCTGCGGTTTTTTCAACGAAATAAATCCTTTCAGGATTTGTGAAATACCCTTCGGGCGTGAATATTGCTTCGCAATGTGAAATACGCCTTACGGCGTGTGGATTTATTTCATTTCACAGAAAGCGTATGCTTTCTATTTCACAATTTCAACAGAAATTATTTCACATTAACGAAGTTAATATTTCACTCTGAAAATCGTCACTTATGTTCTCATCAAAATTAACCCTCTGCACAAAAACCCCGCAGATTCGGTCGGAATCTGCGGGGTTCGTTTATTAAATTAATTACTTCTTTTCAAGCTCTTTATATGGCTTGAACCATTTCTGGATAACATCGTTGGTTGATGAGCTGTCGGATGTAATAATCACAGAAACAAAGTATTTTTCTGTCTTATACATAACAATCCTCTGGCAGAAAGGCTTTGCGTTATCTTCGCCTTCAGAATTCCGGTTATTTTCAGAATTGCCGCCCGGAGTTACGTTTTCTCTTCCCTCCGGCTTCCCTTCATTGCCACCGTTGCCTCCCTCAGATTCATTCCCGGAAGGTTTGCTGTTAACAGTTCCGGGCTTCCGGCTTTCAAGCTTCCCACTCTTTTCAATATACACACAGGAGATTTTCTCGCCCTCTGCATCGGAGGAAATTTCAGTATCCTTAATTTCGCCCCACTTATCCGCATCATCACCAAAGGCAGCCTTGACCCTCTCGGCATACTCCTCTAATTCCATATTACCGGGAGCAAGCTCCATTAACATATCAACGCTGTAACTGCCGGCTTCGCCTTTATCCGCAGTCATAACCGTTGCAATTGTTCCTTCTGCGGCAACAGCAGCATCAATCTGCCATTCCGTGTTGGCAGGTCTGAATTCAATACCTGCAGCGGTGTTGGTGTATACCGACAGTTTTCCCACAGTGCCGTCTTTGCCTTCAACATCAGCCACGTTTATTGCAGGAGCAACATTCTCCGCTCCTCCGAAAGCGGGCTGGTTCTTTTCACCGCAAGCGGCAAAGCACAAAAGGGTTGCCAAAACAAGCATAAGTGCCGAAATTCTTTTCATATCTGTTTTTCCTCCTTGATTCTGCTCTTCCGTGCAGAAATAATTCCAAAGGTTTTTATGTTTAATACATAAGGCGGAATGATGACAAAATATCGTCTGTCGCATCTTCTCCCATTGCTGTTACTGTTGCACAACATACATAACCGTCTCTGCAAATGGCAAACAGTTTCTGGCTGACATCAATGCCTGACAGTTCATAAGTGATTTTCTGTCCGGGAAATTCCTGACCGTCAATGAAGCAAACGGTGCTTTCTGTCTGAAGATTTGTTGCACCTGCCTGAGAAAGCATTGTTGAAGCATTCTGAGCCGATATCTCAGCATACTGCTCAGCAGTTAAATCTTCATAGCCTTCGGGCAGCTTCTCCATACCAATGTTTGCATTGTTACCCATAGTTGCTTTTGCCATCATGGCAAAAATGGACTGTGCATCTTCAAGAATTTCCTCATAGTCTTCCCCAAGCATATCAACTGTCACACCGGCAACCTCTGCAATTTCTTCATCTGTTGCAAATGTCCAATCGCTATCCGGAAGCTCAAAAGCAATATTAAAGAATGGATTTTCATAGGTCTTGCCCGAAATCTCGCCCATTGTGAAAACCGAAGTGTCAACGACATCGTCCGATTCCTGGGGCTCAACAGGCTGAATATCATCCGTTGCTGAGCTTGGAGCTGATGATGGTCCGTCAGGCTCATCCTTTTTTTCCTCTGCTGAGCCGCCGCAAGCTGCAAGACTCAGAACCATAGCCAATGCCAAAAGTAATGCAAAAAATTTTTTCATAAGTAATTCCTCCTCAAATTTTTTTCATTATATCACAAAATCCGCTTGTCCGTCAATCATATTTGCAACAATATTCCTATTGATTTTTACTCGGAATTGCTGTAAAATATAATTATCAAAACAAAAGGAGCGATTTTTATGTCAAATATATGGCACGATATAACCCCAAAAAGAATAAACCCCGATGATTTTATCTGTGTAATAGAAATTTCCAAGGGAAGCAAAAAAAAGTACGAGCTTGACAAGGAAACCGGGTTTATTATGCTTGACCGAATTCTTTATACCTCAACTCACTACCCTGCAAATTACGGATTCATTCCCAGAACTTACGGTGATGACAATGACCCCCTTGACGTTCTTTTGCTCTGTTCCGAGCCTTTGGAACCCATGTCCTTGGTCAGAGCCTATCCCATTGGCGTGATATCTATGATTGACAACGGCAGAAATGACGAAAAGATTATTGCAATCCCATTCAACGACCCCACCTACAATCATTACACCGACATTGACCAGTTGCCCGCACATATTTTTGATGAAATGAAGCACTTTTTCAAGGTATACAAGAACCTTGAGCACAAAGAAACCGCCGTGGACGAAGTCAGCGGCAGAGAAGAAGCCGTCAAAATCATCGAAGCGGCAATTAACAATTATATCGAGATTTTCTGTAAGTAGGGCAGGGGCTTGCTCCTGCCGAAAAGTAGCAAACACCGCCTGACGGCGGTGTTTCAGACTGTCGAAAAACTTGCTCTACCGCAAGAAATTCAATAAAAAATGATGTATGGTATGGATTAAGTCATACCAAAAAAATGTAAAATACTAAAGTTTTAATGACGGGGCTTCATCGAGAAACCCCGTCATTACTTG
>JAZNLK010000166.1:0-9026 GCA_045579055.1 Clostridia bacterium | reverse complement strand
CCCGACCAACACACTGTCATTCCGAATGTAGTGAAGAATCTTTCCCCAACCACCACATTCGTCATTCTGAGCGAAGTCGAAAAAATCTGTTACCATAATTTCTGACACCGCATCCCGTATGCAACATTGTCAAGAGGTGATATAAAAATGCATTTCCAAAGAATTTATGATTTGAGAATTGACCACGATATGACACAGCAACAAGTGGCAGATTATCTGCTTTGCAATCGCATTGTTTATGCACGTTACGAAAGAGGACAGAGAGAAATTCCCGTTTCCATGGTAATAAAACTTGCAGAGCTTTACAAAACAACCACAGATTACATCCTGGGGTTAACCGACAAATAGTTTTAATATTTATCACAGAATTATTTTTACGAGTTTTGTCCAGCTGTGCAATATCGGTCAGATACTGAAGTCCAGCAAGATGATAATAATTCATAGCTCTGAATGCTACCTTGATATCAATTGTACACTCCAAAACAAACGTATAATTGTAATTAATATATTTTGAATAATTCTCAGCACTTTTTTGTAGCAAATTCATAACAATTTCCTCATAAATACGTTAAAACGCCTCTTATAAAAGAGGCGTTAAAAATCAAACGATGCTTTTGTTTCTCGGGCAAAACCCTATTCAGGAGTAGCGAAGCATTAACTACAAAATGAACCTCCATAGTCACTACCTGACAAAGCGAACTACTTCTTAGGTTATCTGTATTATATCACATTTTTTCAAAAATTACAACTGTTATTTTGACCTATATTAAAAAACAAACTTGTGCAATACATATAAAAAAGCAACAAAGTACTTTTACATTATTATATGTCAAATAAGGATATTTTGCAACCGTTTTATAAATTTATATACAAAAAACTTTATTCTATAATTTCACACTCACACAAAGGTGCAAGATTTGCACTATCCCAAAGAAAAACCTTATCGCCTACATCGAGAGTAATGTTGGAAGACGCAACTTCATTTTCACCAAGGTCAAGGGTTACAACCTCCATATCAGCTGATGCAAAAGCCCCTTCGCTGTAATCTGCAAATATAACTTTGTATTCTCCTGCTTTATCAATCGTCACAGTTGCTTTCTGTGTTTCAACATCAAATTCAATACTGTTTTCAAGTCCTTCCAACTCAAAAAGCAAATATGGATAACCTTCATTTACATTAGCATCAATACCTCAGGTATTTTCAAAATCCCAGCCTGCATTTGTGTAGGTTCTTTTCATTTTCATAGCCAAGGTTGATTTCGGAGCACCATATCCTGTATCTGTCGCCCCTGACACCGTCTGGTCATAAAAACTGTTGGTGACACTATTCTTTCCGGAATAAACATAGACAATTCCTTTTTCGAGTGTTGTAAGATAAGCTGAACTGTTCGCCGAGGCATAGCAGTTTGAAATTGTTGTGCTATCACCATGACCGCAAATACCGCCAACAAACTCGCCACTTAACGTTCCGATAAAATATGAATTTTCAATTGTTGCTGAAGATTTTCCGGCAACACCTCCCACAACACCGCCCGTATTGTTCGCAACAATATTCCCTTTCACACAGCAGTTTGAAATAACAGCATTTTCACCATAAGAAGACCCGACAATTCCACCTATACAGCTATCAGACGCACGTTCTATCGAAATTTTGATATTTGAGACACATTTTTCCATTATACCTGTATTGAAACCAGCAATGCCACCTATTTTCGAACGACCAGTTGAATTAGAAGTATATTTATAATTAACATTTCCGTCAACCTTGCAGTTATGTACGGTTCCGTTATTATAGGTAGCTATTATGCCTATATACACATCGGAACTTCCGGAATAGCTCAATCCGTTGATTGAGGTTTGAACATTGAGGTTCTTAATCATTCCAGCATTTTTAGCAAACAATCCCATATTTGTTTTGTTGCTCATATGCAAATTTGAAATCGTATGCCCCTTTCCGTCAAGAACACCTGTAAAATCTTCAGAATATGTACAAAGCGGCACCCAATCCCCCTCAAGCTCAATATCATTTCCCAATTCAAAATAGCAATAGGGAAAATCACTTATAAGAAGTAGCTCCTCCTGCGTTGTAATAAGAATCGGACTTTCTTCCGTTCCTTCACCGTAATCTGATGCACTTGCCGTCACAACCATGCTAAAAAGAACACACACTGCAACCATTAAACAAATAATTCTTTTCACGTCAATCATCTCCTATAGCTTCCTCACATTTTATGTGATTTTTCTACATTATACTCTCGTTTTACAAGATTGTCAATACGCAAAATAACGTTTTTCGTGATTATTAGAATATTAATCTCATTTTGCATTATACTGAATTTATCAAAAATACACTTTGAAATACACCGAAATGGAGCATATTATGAACGCTGTAACCTTTGGAGAAAGATTGAAAAGCCTACGTGAAGACCATGATGAAAAACAAAAGGATATTGCAAAAATCCTATTCGTATCTGCAAATATGATAAGTGCATATGAGTTGGGAAAACACTTTCCCAAAAACGAAAAGTCACTAATAACTCTCGCAAAACATTTTGATGTCAGTCTCGACTATTTACTTGGTTATTCAAATATTCCCAAGCACGATACCAACAATCTTATAAATGTTTCAGGGTTAACCGCTGACGAAATTAATCTTATTCAACATATGATAGACATATTAAAATCTAAAAACAGCTAAAGTATAAAACCACGTCACCAAAATCACGGTGACGTGGTTAATTTTATGGATTCTATCTCAAGTGTTGAGCGTAGTCGAAACATCTTTCAGATTCAAAAAAAACATTAAGAAAACATTTTGTGTACACAATCAAACATTCAGTTTTTCATCCAAAGCACAGAATCTTTCGTAGCATTGGGTGTAATCTGCACCCTGAGGTTCATAAACCTTTTTGGGTTCAACCGCCATATCACAAGCCTTTTCAACACTTTCAAACACGCCTGTTGCAACACCTGCAAGGATTGCAGAACCAAGGCACGCTGTTTCGTCATTCTTCAGGGTCACAATTCTCTTGCCTGTCATATCTGCCTTAATCTGATTCCACAGCGGACTTGAAGCACCACCACCCATGGTGCGGATTTCATCGCATTCAATTCCCAGGTAATCAAGGTTCTGTTTAAGCATACAGGAAACCGCCTCAAGAATACTGCGGACTGCGTGACCTCTGCCATGTTCCATAGTCAAGCCATAAAAAACGCCCCTGGCATCGGGATTATACTTGGGCATTGTTGAGCCACAAAGATAGGGCAGGAAAGTCAGTCCGTTTGAACCGGGTTCAGCCTTTTCAGCAAGCTCATCCAATTCACGGAAGCTGAAATTCTCACAGAAGTTATTTTTGAACCACTTGAGTGCAATACCTGCCGTGGGCGTCCAGGAAAGCAAGCAATACTTACCGTCATAGTTAACGTGGCAAGGAATAATTGAGTTGGGTTTGAATTCGGGAATGTCATCCGACGGAACAAAAACAACCATTGTTGTTCCTGTCATTTCGCTGACAACACCCTTTTTCACAATGCCTGCACCGATTGCACCTGCAATCTGGTCAATGGCACCCGTAACAACCGTTATACCCTTATATTCGCCAACTACCTCACCGCTGGGCAAGATTTCGGGGAAAACACTTTCGTCAAGCCCGATGAAATCCAACATCTCGCTCCACCACTTGTGATTTCTGATATCATAATAAATAGTTGACGACTGAAGGGTTCTTTCAGTCACAAATCTTCCTGTAAGGCGATAGAGCAGATAATCTTCAAGCAGAAAAACCTTCTTAATCTTTCCAAAAGTCTCGTTTTCGTTACTGCGAAGCCAAAGAAGCTTGCTTGCGGGCCAGGTTGCCGTAATTTCAGGCTGACCGGTCACTTCATAAACCTTTTTGTTGCCGAATTTCTGCTCGATATATTCAGCCTCGGCCGTTGCTCGGTTATCAAGCCATACAATTGCCTTTCGCAGTGGCTCACCATTTTCATCAGCAACAATAATTGTTTCACATTGAGTGTCAATGCTCATTGCCGAAATCTCGTACTCAGCCGAAAGCTCCGCAAGAGCCTCCGAAAACAGATTCCAGTAATTTTCGGCAGGAAATTCCACATAATCATCTTTAACCTCAAGGGTATAGTCCTTGGAGACCGTTTTCATACATTCAGCTTTTTCATTGAAAACTGCCGCCTTTAAGGATGTTGTTCCGATGTCCACACCAAGTAAATATTTCATATTCCTTATCCTTTCTTTGCTTTGACGGTTATTCCTTAACAACTATAATCTTTCTCAAACTCTTTTTCAGAGTGTTCAACTCATCACTTTGGCTCTGATTATCATCCGTAATAAGATAATCTGCATTTCCGGTTTCCGCAATGTTCACAAAAGCGGTTCTTCCCACCTTTGAGGAATCGGCAACAATAATCTTTGATGCCGATTGCGAAAGCATAAGTCTTGCCAGTTCCGCCTCACGGTCATAGTAAGTTGTAAGACCCGACCAGGGCGAAATTCCGTCCACCGACAAAAAGAGCTTGTCTGCGTGGTAATTCTTCAGCTGACTCACCGCATCGTCACCGTAGATAAACTGATACTTGGGGTTCACAAATCCCCCAAGAAGAACAACGTTGAAGTTGGGGTTTCCGCTGGCTTCAAGGGCAATGGAAATTGAGTTTGTGACAATATTCAGCTGCAGATGTGCAGGAATCGCACGGAACACCGACAGAGTTGTTGTTCCCGAATTGAACATAACCGTGTCGTGATCCTTTATCATCTCAACAGCCTTCTTCGCAATAAGCTGTTTCGCCTTCAGGTTTGTTCCCAGTCGCTGTTGCAAATCCATATCACAATACGACTTGTACGAATTGATTGCTCCGCCGTGAACACGGAAAAGAAGCCCCTTATCCTCCAAATCTGCAAGGTCGGAACGTATCGTTATGCTTGAAATACCAAATTCGCGGCTGAGATCTGCAACCTTAACCTGACCTGTCTCGCTGAGTATTTCAAGAATTCTTTCTCTTCTTTCATTAATATCCATAACAGTTTCTTTCCGGGCATAGAAAATTTTAAAACAAAACACCCTATTCTATATTTTATTTCTTTTTTCCAATTTTGTCAACCTAAAAAAGAAAATCCATCTCAGAAAAACTTCCTTCAAAACATAAGCCCCCTTAAATTCTGCAAAAGAACCAAGGAGGCTTTCAATCTTCATTAATTGAACATTGATGAAATTTCAACTTAATGCTTGTTTTTTATGAATCCGAAAAGCTTTGCAAGCTCCATAACAACCAACGGAACAAAAATCAAGCCAACACCCACAAGATACAGATTCACAGGCAAAGCCATAAGTCCGAATGCCGTTCTGATGGGAGTAAACATAACCAACGCAACCAGAGCAGCGGAGATAAATGCCGCACCGTTGAGAGTTCTGTTTGAAAAAGGTCCGATTTTGAAAAGCGAATGTTCCGAACGCATATTGAAGCTCTGAATAACCTGCGAAAGTGCCAGAACCATAAACGCAAGGGTCTGACCGCCTTCAACAGCACCCAAAGAAGTTTTGCCGATATGGAATGCAATAAGCGTCAGTGCCGCAAACATACAGCCCTGAAGAACCACTCTGATTCCCAAACCGTGTGCAAAAATACCTTCATCCTTCGGCTTTGGCTTCCGTTCCATAACATCTGCTTCAACAGCCTCCATCCCCAGTGCAATGGCAGGAAGACTGTCTGTCACAAGGTTAATCCACAGAAGCTGCATGGAAAGAAGCGGTGTTTCGTGCCAGAGAAGCATAGCCACAAACACGGTTATAACTTCACCGATATTGGTTCCCAGCAGGAATCCAACAACCTTCTTTATATTTGCATAAATGCCCCTGCCCTCACGAACAGCATCAACAATTGTTGCAAAGTTATCATCCGTCAAAGTCATATCTGCCGCACCCTTGGCAACATCCGTTCCTGTTATTCCCATGGCACATCCGATATCCGCCGCTTTAAGTGCCGGAGCATCATTAACACCGTCACCGGTCATTGAAACAACCTGACCTTTGCGTTGCCATGCCTTGACGATTCTGATTTTATTTTCGGGCGAAACTCTTGCATAAACCGAAATATTCACAACCTCTTTATCCAATTCGCCGTCGGTCATTGCGTCAAGCTCCGCTCCGGTGATTGCCTTGTCACCATCCTCCAGAATCCCCAGCTCACGGGCAATTGCAGATGCAGTCACAACGTGGTCTCCGGTAATCATAACAGGCTTGATTCCAGCCTTGCGACAAACCTCAACCGCCGCCTTGGCTTCGGGACGGGGCGGGTCAATCATCCCCACAAGCCCCATAAAGGTAAGTCCGTTCTCAAGCTCCTCAGAGGTGGGATTCTGCGGAACACTGTCAACTTCTTTGTATCCCACCGCAAGAACACGAAGTGCATTCTCGCTCATTTTCTCGGTATACTCCTTGGCTTTTTGGATATCTCCGGCAACACATCTCTGTGCCATCATATCAAAAGCACCCTTGACAATAACAATGTTCCTGCCGTCAATTTTATTCACGGTGGTCATAAGCTTCCTGTCAGAGTCAAATGGAATTTCCGCAATTCTCGGATACTTGCCGTTCAGGTCTTCCTTGGGCATTCCGTTTTTATGTGCCGCAAGAACGATTGCTGTTTCGGTGGGATCCCCGATATGTTGTTCCTTTTCACCTTCAAAAACCACCGAACCGTCACAGCAAAGTGTGCCGTAGCAAAGCAGCTTCTTTATGTCCTCGGAGCAATTCTCCGAAATTTCTTCAATTTCCTTTCCGTCCACGTATGCCTTCACAAGTGTCATTCTGTTCTGGGTCAGTGTGCCGGTTTTATCGGAACAGATAATGGAGGCACTTCCCAGAGTTTCAACAGCAGGAAGTCTGCGGATAAGGGCATTCTTCTTTACCATTCGCTGAACACCGATTGAAAGTACTATGGTAACAATTGCTGGAAGCCCCTCCGGGATTGCAGAAACCGCCAAAGATACTGCCGTCATAAAAATCTCCATGGCAGGAATACCATTGCTCATACCAACAACAAAAATAACAGCACAAGCCGCCAAAGCAACAATTCCCAGGTATTTGCCCAGCTGTGCAAGTTTTTTCTGAAGGGGTGTCTGAGTGTCCCCTTCGTCATCAAGAAGGTTTGCAATCTTACCCATTTCAGTATCCATACCCGTTGCAGTAACAACAGCCGTTGCCGTGCCGTAGGTAATGCTGCAGCCCGAAAACACCATATTGGTTCTGTCGCCCAAAGGTGCATCTTCCTTCACTTCAGCATCAGCATCCTTTTCAGAGGGAACAGATTCCCCGGTCAGAGCCGATTCCTCACTTTTGAGGCTGACGCTGTGCAAAAGTCTGGCATCCGCAGGAACAAAATCCCCGGCTTCCAGACGAATAATGTCTCCCGGAACAAGATTAGCCGCATCAATAACCTCTTCCTTGCCGTCACGTATGACCCTTGCGTGGGGAGCCGACATATTCTTCAAGGCGTCAAGAGCCTTTTCCGCCTTGCTCTCCTGCATAACGCCCATAACAGCATTAAGAACAACAATCAGCAGAATCAGCGCAGGCTCAAAAAACTCCTTGGGCTCGCCTTCAACACAGGCAATCACAAAGGAAACCACCGCCGCCGCAATAAGAATAAGAATCATAACATCCTTGAACTGTTCAAAGAAACGCTGAACGGTTGTTTTCTTTTTCTTCTCTTTGAGCTTATTGGGGCCGAACTGTGTCTTTTTATCGTCCACCTGTTTCAGCGACAAACCCCTTTGTTCATTGGACTCAAGTTCACTTAAAACTTCTTGCTTTGACTTGTTGTAGAATGTCAACAGTAATTCCACCTTTCAAAAATATTGTTACTATACTACCACTTTCGCTCCGAAACTTCAAGCCTTTCATAATTTGTTTAACCAATATTTACAATTTGTTCAGAATTAGTCTTTGCAAAGCTTCGTCTATTTATAATTCTGTTTTATAATTCTTATCCAGCCATTCTTTCTTATATTCATCCGATACAGTTTCATTTTTTAGGAATTTAATGACTTCAGCCAGCTTTTCGGTTGAAAATTCCACCATAGCCCTTGCAATCCGTTCATTCATACCGTCGTGCATATCCCCCTCATAGGAATTGGGGTAATTCGCCATCCAGGCAAAGGGAGTGCTTATGTTCAGCTTTGAAAACTCATCAAATCTATGGGTTGACTCATTGCTTTCCTGATAAACCTTGTCAAGACGCACAGTCTCCGGTCTTATTCCATAAACCCAGCCCATTTCGATAAAATCTGCGTGCCCGAATCTCTTTTTTTGCTCATTGTAGCTTTGAAGCACCTTTCTGTCCTCGGTTGTCAGGTATTTGTAGCCCATATTAAGAAGCTTTTTGGGAGTTGCAAAATCCGAGCCCAAAGCATAGCTGAATACCGAATAGGGCGTTTTTTCATAAAGAAGTCCTCGCATAAAATAATCAATCATAGCGCGGTTTCCGCCGTGACCGTCATAAAGAAGGATTTTATCAAAACCATTGCGGTATATCTCACCGCAGGTCTCTTTCAGAATCTGAAGTCTCAGCTCAGGGCTGAAAATAACCGTACCCTTAAACTCTCCTGCACCTGTTTTTTCCCCGAAATACATAGACGGAAATACGCACGCCGGCTCAACTTCTGCCGCCTTTTGAGCAATTCCCGTAATGTGAATAACGTCCGTACCCACCGGCAAGTGCTGACCGTGCTTTTCAAGGCACCCAACCGGCACAATACAAAGCCCCTTTGACTCCTTTATGGCATCCTCAAATTCTTCTTCTCTCAAATTTTCCCAAAGCATAAAATCACCCAAATAAAATATTTACCTATATATTACCACAACGGAACATTTTTTTCAAGATATAAAGCATTAAATCATATAACACCAACAACTGCAAAAGACCCCCACAAAATACCCGACGGCGCACCATCGTGCACCGTCGGTTATCTGTATCAAAAGGAATTCGTTTCAATAAAGAAAGTTCATATGCTTTTC
>JAZNLK010000165.1:0-9640 GCA_045579055.1 Clostridia bacterium | reverse complement strand
TGGCTACGATCCGACTTAGAAGGGCACAATGTCGTGCTTGTTGCAGGCATCAACAAATTCACGGATGAGATCACGTTTTGCAGGACTGTGAGGTGCGTCAAAGTCCGAAAGTCCGCAAGTATCAAAAAGTGAAAAACCTTCGTGATGTCTTGTTGTGAGGGTTATGTATTTGCAGCCTGCACTTTTTGCCATAAGAACCATTTCTTCAGCATTGAAGTCTTCAGCTGTGAATGTGTCAAAGAGCTTTTTGTATTCATCCATAGTTATGTCTGTGTGGTAATAGAGCCACTCGCCCTTGCCTACCTGAGAATAGAGACCCCAGTGAACAAACATACCAAAGCCCATTTTTTCAAAATCAGCAATATATTTTTTTGGTACAGGTATAGCCATAATTTTTCCTCCTTGTCAATAAGTGACATTTTTATATTAATATTTAATTTATATCATATTTTTCTCTGTTTGTAAATGCACAAATTGGTAAAAAATATGTAAAATAAGCTTTTTTTGAACCAATGGTTAATATCTGTATGCAAGTTGACAAATGTTAAATTCTGTGTTAGAATATTATGGATTGAAAACCTTTGTTTTTTAACCTCATTAAAGTATGTTTTTTATAAAATATTAAGGTTTTGTTTTAAAAAACGAATGAATAAACCATAGGAAAAGAGGCAGAATTAAATTATGTTTGACAGATTTGACCGATGGTTCGGGAACGGAGTATACGGGATAATTGACCTTTTGATTACTTTGTTTTGTGTATTTCTCTCTCTTTCGTTTCATGAATTTGCTCACGGTTACGCGGCACATAAGCTGGGGGATGACACAGCAAAAAATATGGGAAGGCTGACTCTCAGTCCGATGAGCCACATTGACCCAATTGGTGCACTTTGCCTTTTCCTTTTTGGTTACGGATGGGCAAGACCTGTTCCCATCAATCCAAGAAATTTCGGGCAGAAAAGGTATAAGTCCGGAATGGTGGTTTCGTCACTTGCGGGTCCATTGAGCAACATTTTGTTGGCATTTGTTTCATGCTTGATGTTTGCGGTGGTTCTGCTTGTTTTCGGAGATATAGAATTGAGTGAAAAAGGAGTGATGGCTGTAAATATTGTGTTGACGCTCTTTGACACGTTGATGGTGATGAACATCAGTCTTGCGATTTTTAACCTCATTCCCGTTCCGCCTCTTGACGGTTCAAAGATACTCAATGCTGTTTTGCCGGCAAGAATTTATTTCAAGATAATGCGTTATGAACAGTTTGGATTTATCATCCTGCTTGTTCTGATAAATTTCCCTCCGTTTGAAAGGCTTCTTGTCTCTCTTGTGGGCGGGGTTTATGAGTTTTTGTGGTCAATTATTTCGGCCATTGCGTTTTAGTAAGTGTAAAAGAACAGGAATAGTTTGTTATGGAACAGCTTTCATTTAAGCTTGATGCATTTGAGGGACCTCTTGACCTCCTTCTGATGCTTATAAAAAAGAATAAGGTCAGCATATATGACATTCCCATTGCCACCATTCTTGACCAGTATCTTGAGGTTATGAAGAGTATGGAGGAAATGGATTTGGAGGTTTCCAGTGAGTTTTTGGTGCTTGCGGCAACTCTTCTTCAGATAAAGTCGAAGATGCTTCTTCCCAAGGATAATGAGGAAGAAGAGGAAGACCCGAGAACTGAGCTTGTCAGAAGACTTCTGGAATATCAGCAGATAAAAGAAAGCATTGGTTTTTTCAGAGAACACGAGAATTCGGATGTGGGACTTTTCTTCAAGCTTCCGGATGTCATTGAACGACCGCCTGCTGAAATGAATTATTCAAAGATGACCCTTGAGAATCTTTTTGAGTCATACAAGATATCTTTTGTGAAAATGGAGCGGAAGCTTCCACCGCCAAAACGGTCATTTTCGGGAATCGTGGGACACGAAAAGGTTTCAATCAGGGAAAAGGTCAGAAAAATCTGGAACAGACTGATTGAAAAAGGAAAGGTTCTGTTCAAGGATATATTCAAGAATGTGAAAAGCCGACCTGAGGCTGTGGCATCGTTCCTTGCGGTGCTTGAAATGATAAAGATGAATAAGATTGTTGTTGAAGATACCGAGACCAAAGGTGAGTATTCCGTGACCAAGATTACGGATGACGATAACTTCAACTTTGAAGAATTGGAAGATTGATTTTATATTGAGAGGGATATATGGAACTGAAGGAAGCAGAATCAATAATTGAGGGTGTTTTGTTTGCGGCAGGAGACCCTGTACATATCGAGAAACTGTCTGATATTCTGGATATTGATATGAAAAGCACAAGGGCGATAGTAACTTCCCTTGCTGATAAATATGACAGAGAAAAAAGGGGACTTCAGATTATTCGTCTTGAGGAATCCTACCAGATGTGTACTCGCCGTGAGTATCAGGATTATATTTCTCAGCTTGCGGAGCCAAGACGAAGCCAAAGCCTTTCCAATGCGGCTATGGAGGTTTTGTCCATTGTTGCATATAAGCAGCCTGTGACACGTTCTCTTATCGAACAAATCAGAGGTGTTTCATGTGATAGTCTGGTAAACAAGTTGCTTGAGAAGAATTTTATTGAAGAAGTGGGAAGACTGGATACTCCGGGACGACCTATGCTTTTTGGAACAACCGATGAATTTTTACGTTGTTTCGGTATTGAAAGCATAACGGAATTGCCGGAGTTTGAGGAAAAGAGTGCTGATGAAGCAGAACTTGAAAGACGCTTGGCATTGGCAGAAAACGAAAACGCAGAACAGTCGGATGACATCAACGGTGAGGAAGAATCCGCCGAAAGCATTATGTCGGAAGAGCTGTGAGCTTGCGATAGTCGGTGGTTGTGATGATTTGGGTTGGAATTGTTTTGCTGTTTTTGGTAGCTTTGATTTTTGGTTTCTTATTTACAAAACTCAGGATAGTCTTTGAGTACAAAAACGGCAAGCCGAAGATTGTTTTCAAAAGCTTGTTTTTGAAATACACATTGGACGAAAAGCGACTTGGCAAGCTTTCTGAATTGCCGGTAGCCAAATCGTCCGAGAAAGATTCCGGGGACGAAAAAACTGAGGAAATGACAGCCGAAGGGTTCTTGGATAAAATGGAAAGATACAGAGAAAAGTATCATGAAGTCAAAGAAATTGTTGTGGCGGTGTTCGGTTATATTGGACCAAAAGTTCAATTTGCAGACATTTCCGTCAAATCAAAATTCGGAACGGGGGATGCGGCAAAAACAGGGATTATTTGCGGTGCGATATGGGCACTGACGGGAAACATTTATGCATTTTTGTGCAGGTTTTTCAATATCGAGTTTCCTGATATTGAACTCGAACCGTTATTTGACAAAAAGTATTTTGAAATAGAAGCAAGGGGAATAATAAAAATTCGCCCGGTGCATATTATAATTGCGGCAATACGCGGTTTTAAAGTATATGATAAACATAAAAACAAAAACGATAAAGGAGCGGATTAAATATGGCAGAACAACATCCAGTTCAAGGCTTGATGTACACAGCGATGCAAAGCATCAAAGAAATGATTGACGTAAATACAATTGTAGGAGATCCCGTTGAAACAGCAGATGGAACTTTGTTGATTCCTATCTCAAAGGTAAGTCTTGGTTTTGGTGTGGGCGGTTCGGATCATTCTGCATCAAAGACTCCTGCGGACAAGCCCGCTATGTTTGGTGGCGGTGTTGCAGGCGGTGTTTCCATTTCGCCTGTTGCATTTATGGTTGTGGGCAAGGGTCAGATAAGACTGATTCCCGTAAACCCCGAAACAACAATATATGACAGAATATTTGATATGATTCCGATGGCAATTGACAAAATTGCTGAACTTAAGGACTCATTTGTATCAAAAAAAGATAAGTCCAAAGGCACAATAGTAAGTGTTGAAGAGGACTTTGACGATATTGATTAGGAATAATGTTTGATTAATATTTCTTTTGGCGGCTTCTGCCGCCAAAAGTTTTCTTTGGACAGAACTTTTCGGAAAAGAAATGTTGACAGGTTCAAAAAAGTATTCACGGATTGTCAGAATCCGTTTGAAAGGCTATGTGATTAACAGTGGAAAAGTTGCTTATTATTGACGGAAACAGCATTTTGAACCGTGCTTATTACGGCATACGTATGCTTAATGCTCCTGACGGTACACCCACCAATGCGGTGTACGGGTTCCTGAATATTCTTTTCAAAAATCTTGAAGAGGATATGCCGGACTATCTTTGCGTTGCATTTGATGTGAAAGAAAAGACTTTCAGGCATAAAATGTATGATTTATATAAAGCTCAGAGAAAGCCTGCACCTGAGGACTTTTTGGTTCAGTTGCCTTTGATGAAACAGGTGCTTGGGGCTATGAATTGCGTATGCCTTGAAAAACCGGGCTACGAAGCAGACGATATTATCGGTACAGTTTCGGCAATTTGTGAAAAAGAAGGCATTGAGTGTTCAATTCTTACAGGTGATAAGGATGACCTGCAGCTGGCGTCGGACTTGGTGAAAGTAAAGCTGGTTATTTCCAAGATGGGCAGCACAACGACCACGGTTTATGGTGCTGATGAGGTTTTTGAAAAGTATTCTGTCACCCCAAAGGAGTTTATCGATGTAAAAGGGCTTATGGGCGACACTTCCGACAATATTCCCGGCGTAAAAGGTATTGGTGAGAAGACAGCCTTTGGTCTTATTGAAAAGTACAAGAGTATTGAAAATATCTATGCGGCTCTACCAGATATTGAGGCAACGCCCTCTGTCAGAAAAAAGCTGGAGGAAGGAAGGGAAGATGCTTTCCTCAGCAGACGACTTGCGGAAATTGACCGAAATGTACCGATGGATTTCTCGGTTGAAGATTGCAGAGTTAAAGAATATGACAAAGAAGCACTTGCAGAGCTTTTTGTGAAGCTGAATTTTAAGTCATTTCTCGGCAAACTCGATTTATCATCTTCGGCGAAGCAGGAGACTGTGGCTTTTGATGCGGTATGCCAGCCCGCAGAACAGGATTACCTTATTAAGCTTGCAGACGATGAGTCCAATGTGGTTTACTGTTTGTATGATGACGGTTCGGTACCGTCGATTTGCGTTTCAACAGACGGAAAGAACTGTTTTTATATCAAAAATCCGGACATTGAAGCTTTGAAATATTTCTATGAAAAACAGAATTGCAGGAAAATCGGTTTCAATATAAAAGAGGATATCCTGACATTGAAGGAATACGGAATCGGTTATGAAGGGGCAGAATTTGATGTTGCCGTTGCGGCATATATTCTTGATCCGTCACGTTCGGCATATAATATAGATGACCTTGCTTTGGAGTTTTTGGGGTTGACGTCAACATCTCATCAAAAGGAGGAAGAAAACGGACAGCTTTCCTTTTGCTTTGATGATGAGGAAGATGATTTTGAGTCTTCGGCAAGAGATATTTTTGTAATTTTCAGACTGTGGGAAAGATTTGTTGATGAGATTGACAAAAATGGTCAGCACGAGCTTTATTATAATGTTGAATTGCCCTTGGTTGAGGTTCTCGCAGATATGCAACACACAGGAGTTTTTGTTGACAGAACAGCGCTTGTGGAATTTGGTGAGCAATTAAAAAGCGGGATTTCTCAATTGGAAAAGGCGATTTATGATTATGCAGGCAAGACCTTCAACATAAATTCCCCCAAACAGCTTGGAGAAGTACTCTTTGACGGGCTTGGGCTTCCGCATGGAAAGAAGACTAAAACCGGGTATTCCACAAATGCAGAAGTACTGAAAAAGCTTGAGGGTGTTCATCCTATTATAGAATGCATTCTTGAATACCGTGGACTCACTAAGCTGCAGTCAACATATGTGGATGGCTTAATTCCTGTTATAAACGAAAAAACGGGTCGAATACATTCCAATTTCAATCAGACTGTAACTGCAACAGGAAGAATAAGCAGTACGGAGCCGAATTTGCAGAATATACCAGTCAGAACCGAACGTGGCAGACTGATGAGACGGATGTTTGTTGCTGAAGGCGAAAATGTTTTGGTGGATGCGGACTATTCTCAGATTGAACTCAGGGTTCTTGCTCATATTGCAGGCGATGAGAATATGCGGAATGCTTTTCTCGGTGGAATTGATATTCACACTCAAACGGCTTCACAGGTATTCAGAGTTGCCATTGAGGACGTAACTCCCGAAATGCGATTCAGAGCAAAGGCGGTTAATTTCGGGATTGTATACGGAATTGGAGAGTTCTCATTGGCTCAGGATTTGAAGATTTCAATAAGAGAAGCAAAACAGTATATTTCTGACTATCTTGCGGCTTATCCGCAGGTGAAAGAGTATATGGAAAAAACCGTGTCTGACGGACGTGACAAGGGATATGTGACCACCATTATGAACCGTCGGCGTTATCTCCCCGAACTTCGTGCTGCCAACAAGATTACCCAGGCTTTTGGTGAAAGAGTGGCAATGAATGCACCGGTTCAGGGTTCTGCAGCAGATATAATAAAAATTGCTATGGTGAATGTATTCAGACGAATAAAGACTGAGGAACTTAAATCAAAGCTTATTCTTCAGGTGCACGACGAACTGATTGTTGAAGCTGTTCCGGAGGAAAGAGAATATATAGAAAAACTTCTTGTGGAAGAAATGGAAAATGCTATGTCGCTTTCTGTTCCGTTGAAAGTTGAAGGCAACAGCGGAAAGACCTGGTATGATACAAAGTGATTGGATAGATAAAGTATGAAAAGAATTATCGGAATAACCGGAGGTACAGGTGCGGGAAAAAGCACCGTATGCTGTGAATTACAAAAAATTGGTGCTGAAATTGTAGATTGTGACAAAATTGCAAGAAAGATTGTGGAAAAAGGTCAGCCTGCATTGCAGGAAATTGTGGATGCATTTGGAACTGAAATTCTGGATACTGACGGTAATTTAGACAGAAAGAAGATGAGTTCCATCGTTTTTTCGAATTCGGAAAGACTCAGTGCTTTGAACCGAATAACACACAAACATATTTTTGAACAGATGAGAAAACAAATGGAAGAATCTCTTTCTGAAGTGATTGTTCTTGATGTTCCATTGCTGTTTCAGTGCGATTTTCCTTTTGAATGTGATGTAACGGTTGCGGTTATTGCGGAAAAGGAAGAACGAATAAAACGGATTGTGGAACGTGACGGCATCAGCAGAGAAGCAGCCTTGGCACGAATGACCAATCAATTAACAAATGAGCAATATGCTGAATTGGCGGATATTTGTTTTGAAAATAACGGAGATGCTGAAAAAATCAGAAATTTTGCAAAATCGTTATGTGAAAATTAGTTTCAATTGAGGTATGATATAGTGAAAAGAAAAAAGAAAAGAGGGAAAGGTGCAGCCAGGCTGTTCCTGTTGTTGACTCTTGTGGGGATTGTTCTTTTCTTCGCAGTGGGACCGGGCAAGAGGATGGTAATGGAGTATTTCTATCCGGTAAAATACCAGGAATATGTTGAAAAATATGCACAGGAATATAATCTTGATAAATATCTGGTATATGCTGTGATTAAGGTTGAGAGCAAGTTTAATGCTGACGCAGCTTCTGATGCCGGGGCAAAGGGGTTGATGCAACTGATGGATGAAACCGCAGCGGAATGCAATGAAAAAGGCGGTTTTGGTTATAATATACCGGAGGATCTTTATGACCCCGAAAAGAACATCAGGCTGGGATGCTATTATCTTAGTTCTTTGATGGATATATACAGGGACTCAAAGCTTGCTGTGACCGCTTATAATGGTGGTACGGGCAATGTTGATGAATGGCTTAAGGATGCAGAATTGGCTGACGGGAATGGCGGGCTCAGAGAAATTCCTTACAGCGAAACAAGAAAATATGTAAAAAAGGTTTTTAATGCTTTTGATACATACAATGACTTATACAAGTACAATAAATATTAGGAAAAGGAGTTTTTATTATGACTGAAAAACTTATGTATGAAAAAAAGAACGGATTTTCCGACATAGATGAAAAAACGAAGGCAAGAGTTTATGATTTCTGCGAGGAATATCGCTATGCCTTGACGTCGGCAAAGACGGAACGTGAGTTTTGCAAAATGTCGGTGCAAATGCTCGAATCGGCAGGCTTCGAGAATCTGGAGGCAAAGACTTCGCTGGCGGCAGGAGACAAGGTTTATTATGTAAATAGAGGAAAAAGCATTGTTGCATTTGTAATCGGAAGTCAGCCTGTTAAGTTTGGGGTGAACATTGTGGGAGCACATATTGATTCACCGCGTCTTGACTTGAAGCCACATCCTCTTTATGAAGATACAGGGATTGCATTTCTGAAAACCCATTATTACGGAGGAATCAGAAAGTATCAGTGGTATAATATTCCTTTGGCACTCCACGGTGTTGTGGTAAAAAAAGATGGGACAGCAATTGACGTGACCATTGGTGAGGATGAAAACGATCCGATTTTCTGCATAACTGATCTTTTGCCACATCTTGCAGGACAGTACAGCGGAAAGAAGCTTTCTGATGCTTTTGAAGCTGAAAAATTAAATGTAATCGTAGGAAATATTGCTTGTGACGAAGCCGAAAAAGATAAAGTCAAGTACGGTGTAATGAAGCTGTTGAACGAAAAGTATGATATCTGCGAAGCTGATCTTATGAGCAGTGAACTTGAACTGGTTCCTGCATTTTCGGCACGTGATCTGGGTCTTGACAGAAGTATGATTGCGGGCTACGGTCATGATGACCGAGTGTGCGCATATACTGCTCTCAGGGCTATTATGAACACCTCAAAACCGCAGAAAACAGCAGTGTGTCTGCTTGTTGATAAAGAAGAAATCGGAAGTATGGGTAACACCGGTATGCAGTCCAGAAACTTTGAAAATATTCTTGCAAAGGTATGCTCATTATGTAATGGTGAATACAGCGAACTGACTTTGCGTGAATGTCTTTCAAACTCACAGTGCCTTTCGGCTGATGTGGGAGCGGCTTATGATCCTAATTTTCCAGAGGTGTATGAACGCAACAACACACCGTATCTGAATGAAGGACTTTTGCTCACCAAATACACAGGTGCAAGAGGAAAGAGTGGCTCAAGTGATGCCAGTGCAGAATTTGTGGCGAAAATCCGCAATATATTTGAAGAAAATGGTGTGCTGTGGCAGACCGGCGAACTTGGCAAAACGGATGTAGGCGGTGGTGGCACAATTGCACAGTTTGTGGCAAATCTTGATGTTGACACCATCGACTGCGGTGTTGCTTTGTTGGGCATGCATTCACCTAATGAAGTTGCCGGAAAGTTCGATATTTATATGGCATACAAAGGCTATAAAGCGTTTATGAACAGTTAATATGGAATAAAAAGCTGACATACTGCATATAATATAATATGCAGTATGTCAATGCTTGGAAATGAATTTGAAAGTATGCACAAATTTTTATAAAAAATTTATTTATTTTTACTTGACAAAACCGGCAAAGTGTGTTATTATATCATAGTTAGCAGTGCACAACGTGCCGGAGTGGCGGAACTGGCAGACGCCCAGGACTTAAAATCCTGTGGGAATAACTTCCCGTACCGGTTCGATCCCGGTTTCCGGCACCACTAACAAAACATAGATATCGCAGGGTAGAGCAGTTTGGTAGCTCGTCGGGCTCATAACCCGGAGGTCGTTGGTTCAAATCCTTCCCCTGCACCCA
>JAZNLK010000164.1:0-9450 GCA_045579055.1 Clostridia bacterium | reverse complement strand
GATAAAGTGGAACCACAGTATCTTCCGCATCTTCAAAATACGGATTGTCACAAACAAACTGAACAACAAAGGTCGCAATCTGACCCTTGAGAACTCTTGTCACGTCCGGGCATTGTACCTGATTGCATTTAATGCGGCGGTTGATAGTATCATCATGGATATAAAGATAGCCCTCTTTGCCGAATATCATCAGAGCATCACGTATTATTTGCGGTGCATCCCGAGAGCATATCTCTATTGCCAATGTAATAGCACGGGAAATCGCCCTGGAGCTTATGGTTTCCTGCCCGTCATAGCCGGTGTATGTGGCAACAACATATTCACGGCTCACAAGGCCCAATCCTTCCACCTCAGTTATACGAATAGTGGCGGAGTTTCCCCCACCCACCATAACAACCGTGCCATATTCATTTTTGTAAATAATTGATAAACTCATTTTATATCCCTCATTCTGTTCAAAATCTCATAGGCTTTAATAGAGCTCAGCTGTTCCGTAACAGATTCCTTGCTTGAACCAATACTGTATGAATTATTATAGTTGTTGACTACCGAAGAGCTGTCTCCGCCGGCAGAATTAAAAGCAATTGCACCCGCTGACAAGACACTCATTTCCGCATATATGCTATCTCTCACTTCTTGCATCAGTTCATCAAGACCATCGAGAAGACCTTTTCCAAAAAATTCTATACTATCCTCACCAATACTAAAAAATTCCTCCGGAAGTTGACCGAATTTAGATTCTAAGATGTTTTTAAACTCATCAACATCTTCCGAAATCAAACCAGAGCTTACTTTTTTTGCATTTTCTTCTCGCAAACTATACCCCTTGAGCATAGAATTATACTGCGAATCGGATACCCTGAGCAATGCTTCAACCGCTTTTATTCCCTGGTCAACATCCATACTCTGAAGTTCCGCAAGTATCGAGTTGGGAAGTTCCGGACGTTTTTCAAACAGTTCGTCAAGCAATTGACCATACTTTTCAAGCTTGACATTTTCCTGGTCATAGTTCGTAAGGTTAACGAACGACTCACCGTTTATGGTCCCGAATTGGAACATGGACGTGTTCGTTTTCAGTCCATCAGCAATGTTCTGCTGTTTTTCCTTTAAGTCCTCAAGCATATCATCAGCGGCAGCTTTTTCTTCATTCAGCAAGTCGACATATCGCTCAGCCTGTTCTTTTTGGAACGCATATAAATCTTCCGTATATTCCTTCCATCCGTCCGACCCCGATTGAAAGTACTTGTCACGAATATCCTCCAGTTCGTTATAGAACTGCGCTTCTGAAATTTCTTCCATTGCAAGGGAATTTTCAAGATTCTTTCTGCGAATCTGACCTATATCCTCATTAAATTCGTGCCACTCCTGAGTTCCGATTTTGAAGTGCTTGTCTCGGTGCTCCTCAAGCTTTTGATAGTATTCCTCATCAGCTTGTGCACTCTCAGAATAGAACTGTTTCAAATCCGACAACTCTTGCTTTTGCTGGTCTCTGGTTGTGCTCTTTCCACCTGAACCGCCCGTGCCTCTGGTTCGGTCACCGGTTTCTTCGTCATCAACACCTATTCCTTTAGCTTCAAGGTCGGCTTCCAATTCTGCAATATATTCATGACCTTCCATTATGGTCTTTCTGAGATTCTCTATTTCCGTTTCATGCTCTTTTATCTGCCCCGGCACCTCTTGATAGGTGTTTCGAGCATCTTTGTATTGGGCTTCCGCTGCAAACGCAAGCATATGATCCAGTATGCCATTTCCTTTTTTTGTAACTTCGGCGGTTTCTATGTCAATAATAATTCCTGCGTCTGCCGCCTTTTTTCTTGTTTCGGTTTGAGTTTTTGATGCCTCGTCCTGCAGGTCTTCAAGCTCAATAATAGCCTTTTGATGCTCTTTAATAGTTTCCTCAGCAGCAGCAAGCTTAGCTTTTGCCACAATAAGGTCATAATATGACTTGCACAGTTCATCAACCGCATCTTTCTGCAGCCATATTTCACCGGTTTCATCAAACAAGTAATTGGTTATTCCGGGAATTTTTTCTTCCAGTTCTGCCGCAACTTCCCGATACCGTTCAGATGCCTCGTTAACTTCTTCCTGAGAAGCTTTTTCGGACTTCAGCTGCTCCTCAAGCTTATACAGTTCCTTTTTGTGTGTCTCTATGGCACTTGCCGCAGCAATCTGTTCGTTTTTCTGGTCTTCAATGGACTGTGTTGCCGATTCCACACTTTCTTCAATCTTCTTGAAATCTTCCGATATGGAGTTTGCAGTGTTCCTGTGGGTAGCTAAGTATGTCGCAAGACCTACCACCAAAGTTGCAAGTGCAGCTATCGCTATTGCCCATGGGCTCTTCAACAGTTCTGCATTCATTATCTTTTGTGCAGCTGCTCCGGCTTTTGTTGCCGCTGTAAATTCTTTAGTTTTTTTAACAACATTTTGTATATCATTTATAAATACTAACAGATTAACCATAGCAACAGCTGTTCCAAGCGTTGCCAAAGCCGTCACAATGTCTCCGATAGCATTTTGAAGGCTTCCGTCCTCCCAAGCCTGACAAAACTTTTCAACCCATTCTATCAACTTGGGAAGTACCGTATCGGTTAGTTTTTCGGTTATATCGGACGCCATTTTCCCTGTCAGCTCCGAAAACTTATCCTTCAACGTTGACCATTGCCCCTGCAGTGTTTTGGATTGCTTCTCCATGGACTGATAATACTTTCCGCCCTGAGATGTTGCACGTTTCATAGAAGCCGTAATCTCGTCAACACTGATTGTGCCCTTTGAAATACGGTTATAGAGACTTTCCATACTTTCGCCTGTTGCCTGAGAAATCTCCTGAAGAGGATTGAAGCCGGCTTCAATCATCTGCTTTACGTCTTCAAGAGAAACCTTTCCGGCAGAGCTCATCTGACCGTATGCCATTGCAACACGTCCCAGCTTGTCCGCATTACCTTGAGATATATCACCGAGCATCATCATTTTGTTAATGGCTTCATCAGCGGTAAAGCCATAGTTCATCAGCAGTTGTGTGGTCTCTGCCAGCTGTGGCATTTCAAACGGCGTTGCCGCTCCCATCTGCTTCAACCGTTCAACGGTTTCTGCGGCTTTCTCGGCAGACCCTGTCATAACTTCAAAGGAAGTCTGATAGCTTTCCATCTGCGCATTATAGTTAATGCCCATAGCAAGAATGCCTGTGCCTACTGTCGCAACGGTCAGGAAAACTGCTTTCGCTGTCTTGTTCAGGCTATCTAAATTGTCCTTTGTCTCCTGGCAGGACTTTTTCAAGTCATCCGAAGTCCGTTTGGTTCTCTGCTTGGTTTTTTGTTCGGTATCCTGCGACTTCTTTTCAAAATCATCAACCGTCTCTTTTGTTTTTTTCTTGACTTCGTCCGATGTTTCTTTTGCCTTCTTCTTTATGGTGTCACCGGTCTTTTCAGCCTTATCCTCTATTTGTGCCGAGCCTTCTTCAAACCCAGATGTATCAATCTCGGTGTCATATATAAGGCTACCATCATAACTTTTTGCTCCCAAATTGTCACTCCTCCCTGAAAAAAGGTATTAAAAAAGCGCTACATCCTTTGATGTAACGCTAATATTAAATTCAAATTCTATAATTCCACTGACTTTTCATCAGATATATTCGCTTTTTTCTTCAGTTCTTCCATAAATTTATCCCATGCACCAACTCCAACTTTAAGCAGTATCCCATGTTCTTCCTCTTCAGGAGAAGGTCGGTAGCTTATCAAAATGTAGTTACTGACCTTCCGTTCCGTCTTGGAGCCAATCCCGGAAAGTCCACCGAACAAAGCCCCGGCAGGTCCTAAAACCAAACCGCCAGCCAATGCTCGCCCTCCAACAGACTTGGATTTCTCAATTATTTCTACATCCGAAGTCAGCCTTACATTGGTGATTTTGTGATATGCTAAAGAAACATTTATCTTCTTATCCCAACCGTGATGAATATACAGACAATCAGCTTTTAATATGCCCTTTACAGATTGATTTGCCCCGATTGAGCCAAAAGAGTTGCCCGATACAAAATTGTCATATATTTCGCCGGCCTCGTTTTTTAATGGTTTAGTAAACATCATTATTATACAAAAAACAATCATTGCCAACATTATTCCATAAAATATATAGTAGCCCATAACTTTTCCTCTTTCCTATGTAAGATTACCGCCATCAATTATTTACCGGTTAATACAACCTTACACCTCCCGAAACAGTATTGCAAATAAAAAACGTGCGGTATTGAGCCGCACAAAAATGCACAGCTCAGAGTGCCAGGTCAATTTAACAAAAGATGTAGGTTCAACCATTATCAGATTGACTTGGCTAAATTTCGACAAACTTCTTCTTGAAGTTTATGCTAAACTGGAGAAGTGCAAAAAGAAAAATGCAGTTCTCTGTTCTAAAGCCGCCAAGCAATTCTTTGAATTTGAACATAAGCATACAAAGATAAAGACAGAGTCTGCATTTCTCACAATATAAAATGCATCCTTATGTTCAAAATTATTCAATTGCTTGGCAAAACATATTGTAACACTAAATACATTTTTTTGCAACAATTTTTTTTCGAATCAGAAAACACTCGCCAAGCCTTCTGCAAAATCACGTTCTTTTTCATCCTCTGTGCGTTCATCAGGAAGAGCATAAACTCTTTTCATTCGCTCATAATGCTTTTTCATATCTTTGTTTTTTATACTCGACAAATCCATTCCTCGATACTGCAAAACCTTTCCGAAATGTGTCTCGTCCGAAAGGCTTTCAAATAGGGCTTTAAACAACCACCAATGCATATCAACCTTCGTGAGGTCAATTCCGTACTGCTGTCGGAATGCGGCATATATCAAACCGGCATCAAAATCATAATCAAACTGTTTTTTTCGGGAGGACGGCTCTGATGTGCTTTGCTTTGCGTTTTTTTCAGGTGCAAAAAAGTTCACCAAAGCCTTCATTGTTTTTGCATTCAGCGGCGGACATTTCTCGTTTTCTCCAAAAATCAGAACAATTATTTTTGCAAAGGAAACGGCACTTTTTTGCTCATTCTTGAATGCAATCCGAGAAAACTGTATCCACACACGATAATCCGTATTAATCGAGTAGGGAACCCCATCAATCTCAATTGTTTCGGGAAGTTTTTCTGTCAGGATACTCATTCACTCAGCCCCGGAAAATTCATTTCGTGCATAAAATCTGCCGTAAGCTCTCTTATGATGAAGTTAAAAAGATGTGCCGCATCAAGCAGGTTTTTTTTTCTTCCCATAAATATCGTGGTTGTGCTTCCCTTTCCCAAAATCCTGTCAATGCCGTCAAGAAAGAATTTGCACGCATCATCGTCCGAAACAGCATCATTATCAGCACAGACCTTTTTTGCCATTTCAGCCGCCTTTTTCTGTATATCTTTACACAATTCCATTGTGTTGTTGTCCATAGTCACATTATATTTTATTCCGCAGATTTCCAGTTCTGCAGTTCTCGATGTAAATTCAAATTTTGCCATAATAAAATAGCCTCCTTAGAAATCAGCATGGGCGGAATCTTCCGCCCAATGCCGTTATTTTACCATTCATAATCGTCTGTCTCTTCTTCCGGAATAGCCTCTTCAGGTTCAACAGGTTCAACAGGTTCGGGGTCAGGCAGACCCACACTACCCGGTCCGTTTTCGGGAAGAGGCTCAATTACTCCACCGATGGGCCTTCCGCAAAAGTTACCGTCTGCCACTCATCAGCAGAGCTTGCGGTACCAACAACCTTGTCGCCCTTGACACGGAATGTTCCGCTGTATTTGTAAGCATCAGTGCCACTGCCTTCGCTTTCAGCGATAACCGCAAAGTCACGTCTGATTGCTGTGCCGTCAGCAATATCCACCATAATAATGGGGCGCACAGCATCAGCACCAACCTTTTCGTCGTTATAGATTGCAACGATATCATCGTGAACCGCATTTGCCTTGATGCGGTCAAAACCGAATGAAATCGAAGGATTATATCCAACCACATCCGTCTGTTCAAACTCCTCGTCAACGTACTGTCTGGAATACTCCTTGGGATTCTTCGATGTTGAAATCTCATCAAAGCCCTTCATTCTGTGAAAAGTATACTCGCCTTCCGCAGCAGGCACACCATAAAAGGCAACCTTATCACTTCTTTTCAAAATGTCCAGAATTTTTTCACTCATTTTAAAATCTCCTTTTCTTTAAAAATCTTTGTAATAAATCAAACGACACTGTATCTGATACCGTGCGTCTTCATTCCCCACATCATCAATATACTGCCCTGTCAAAACCTCAATGCTCTGTGCCACGCAGGAACCCGAAAGCCCGGGAAGGTTCCTTGCTTTGTTCTGTTCCTGAATCCACGCCGAAAAGTCTTCGTAAAACCGCGTTACCTCTGTGTTCTTGTCCGCACTTGCACAATAAAGCTCTCGCGATGCAAACACAAACAGCTGCTGGCAAAGCCTTCCGCCGTCGGCATACTCCTTCACTATTGGGCTTGTGGGTACGGTTTCAATAGAATATGTCTTTTTCTCGTTCCCGAGATAATTGACATTTATGGAATCCCCCGAAAGCAAAGGGCAGGTCTCAATAAAACGTCTTATTTCATCAATCATTTGTCTGTTTTACCTCCTGAAAATTCAGCAGCACCACGAAGAATATCATCCTTGCAGTCCGCTTTCATACGTTCGAAGAAACGTGAGCCTCGCAGACCGTTTTTTCGGGCTTTTCTGCTTACCTTCCTTGCGTAAGGCGTGTTGACAACCACCTCACCGCTTCCGATTCTGGTCGCAATAATCATACTGTCAATCATTGTTCCTGTTTGTTTTGGCATATAAGGCTCCATGCACCTCATAACCTCGCTGTCAACAAACTTCTGAACCCTGCCGCCTTTTTGCAATCCTCGCTTTGCGATTATTTCGCCTGTTCTCGCCGATTCAAAACGAAAGCTCACTCCTCCACCTTTTGCCATAAGCTACGCCCCCACCTCAATATGCCAGTGAGGAACTGTCCCAAACTTATTGTTTGAAACCTTCGTGACCTTATGGCACTCAGCCAAATCAGGTGATTTGCCGTCATATGCACCAACATAGACAAAGTCGCCAACTTTCACAGTACCGTCAACAGCCTCTTTTCTCACCCGGATATGAACAACATCAGCATTTTCATCGCCCTTGGTGCTGCCGGATATTCCATTCTTCCGAAATACCCAAGCATCACAAGTCACCGCAAGAACATAATCGTCCGAGGACTTATCGTAACGAAGGATAGAAACTTTGTCGTTTGTCAACATACGTCCACCCCCATATACAAAAGTCCGGTTTCACCAAGTCTGCGCACCGCAATTTTGGAAACTGCTTCCCCAAGCGGTATTTCATCAGCATATGTAACGGAATAACCGTCAATATTCTCACTTTTTACCCCTCGTCTGCTTTCAGCTCTATGCAATTCCTCAGCAATTTCACAGGCTGTGCAAAGCACCTTTTCCGACTGCTCTTCTGTGGGAACTGACGTCAGCAAAGATTCCAGCTCCCGCCACGCCTTGACGGCATAAACAGGGAAAGTTTTCGCATCCAAAGCACCTTCGTTCCCATTGTTGTAGGTTGTGAAATAAAACGTGTATGTCAGCTTACTTAACATCCGTCTCACCCTTTTCAGGCTTCTTTGTATCGTTCTTCGCCGATACCTTTTCAGGCTTCTTTGTCACTTTAAGACCAATTGTTCTCATTTTCTCGCCTCCCGGAAATAATTTTAAAAGGGCGGTCAAACCGCCCCCATATTATGCTGTTGCGTGGTGCAGATAAATGCCCTTTACCTTGTTTTCATAAACATCGGTAATACCGTAAGAACGATAGAAGAACTTCCAACCGTCAGAGGTCTGGTTTTCTTCAGGAGTTACCACCTTGTTCACAACGTGCTTCTGATACTGAATAGCAGCTGATTTCTCAATTGCCATAAAGTTGATGTTTGTACCGTCTGCCGACTTCACAAAGTGACCTGCGGTCTCTCCGTCACCGGTGCCGTCATGAAGGTCAATAGCAGTATAGAATCTGCTCTGGGGAACCTTCTTGATCTGGCTGAAGGAATCAAGCACCGCCTTTGACTTTGTGGTGTCAACATTGGCAACCAGATTGTAAAGTGTGGGTGTGATGAACAGAATTCTTGATTCCATGGGAACCTCTGCTTCGTCCATAGCATTCTGTGCTGCAATAAGAGCAGTCAGAACCGCAGGACCGTCCGCAAGGTTAGCCGAAACAGTTGAAATACCTTCTGTTCCTGCGTACTGAGCAAAACGGAAAGCATCAATTTCGGGAGCAACCTTTGTACGGATAAACTCACCCGAAAGCTGACCGAATGCGATTCCGGCTGTTTCCTCGTTGTCCATTGCATCAACAGTGAAGGAACGACCTCTGTCGTAGTTGAAGGTCACGGTCTCGTTGGTGAGAGTGATATCACCACTGACATAACCGTTTGCACGGCTGTAATCCGCAAGACCGTCCATAGACATCTTGGGGATAATGATTTCGTTTGCGTTTGCGCCCATTCTCACAAGCTTGTTATTGCCGTCAAGAACGGACGAAACTGATGCGTACTGATAAACCTGGTCAAGCAGGTCAATGTACTTTTTGAATTTTTCAATTGCGTTTGGCATAAATTAAATCTTCCTTTCGTTTTTTATTTTGTTTCCATAGGAGGCAATCCCATAATCTCACGAACATCTGCATCAGTAGCAGGTGAACCGTTGCCAGGTGTGCTTGACACAACTTCAGGGAAGCCGCCCTCAGGCATAAACAAATTGTCTTTGCCCTCAGTAATTGCCTTGTAAATTTCCGCATCGGACTTTGATGCGTTTGATTCATCGGATAAAGCTGTTTTAAACTCGTTGAAAAGCCCTGCACGTGTAAAGTCATTCAAAAACTTTGCTTCGCCGCACACAGAATCAAATCTGCTCTTCATTGCCTTTTCGGCAGCCGCAACTTCATCCTCTGCCTTGCGGTCATCAATGGTCTTCTGCAGGTCGTCAATCTTCTTCTGCATTTTCTCCGCATCGCCGAGGCTTTCCTTCAGCGAGCTGATTTCGCCCTCATATTCCGCAACCTTGTCATTGGCAGTCTTGAGTTCCTTCTGCAGGTTCTCAACCTCGCTCTTTGCCTTTCCGATGTCTGAGGAATTGATATCAAGAACACGTTTCAGCTGTTCATCCGTAATTCCTTCAACAATACCTCTCAAGTCCTCTCTTGTCATAAAAAATCTCCTTTCAGTTTGTTATCGCAGTCTCTTTCTGCTTCGGATTTGGTAGTTTATCGACATTCCGGTCAAAATGGGTAATCGAGTAGAGGCTAACTCTTAATGAGTTTCGCCCCTCTCACACCACCGTACGTGCCGTTCGGCATACGGCGGTTCAATTCATATTTCAGTATGTACTTTTAGATAGTGGTCTGTTAGTGATAGCAGACCTCTTTTCTT
>JAZNLK010000163.1:0-14331 GCA_045579055.1 Clostridia bacterium | reverse complement strand
CAAAAACAATTTTGCCTATAATGCCATAAACACTCTGGCGCAGATGAATGTTATCAGAGGAGGCGGCAATGGTAGATTTGAACCCCTGCGAGACATCACACTGGATGAAGCTACCGAAATTATTCTCAGAATAATGGGTTATTCACAGCTGATGGATATGCAGGGCAAAGGAATATATCAGGAGCTTATCCGCAAGAATGATTTACACAAGAATATTGAATATGCAAAGGATAAGCGACTGCAGGTTAAGTATCTTAGCATTTTGCTTTATAATGCACTTACATCTGATTTCCTTCAGATGGTTTCAATATCAACTGCGGGTAACATTGAATACAAGGTTGACAAGGACGAGGATTTGCTTGCCACCATGTTTGGTGTTTATGAGATTGAGGGTGTGATCAGTGCCAATGAACGGACATCTGCTGACGTTGGTTCAAGCAGTAATCTTGGCTGGATCAGAATTGGAAATGAAGAATTTGATGTAGGTAAGACTGATGCTGACAAATATATTGGTTATTATGTGTCGGGTCATTACCGCAAGGGTGATGTGAACACCTTGTTGTGTTTTGATGCGAAATCGGAAAACACGGTTGTTGTGATGAACAGTGACGATACTGAGTATTCGGATTTTGTTTACACAACCTATGTGGATAACAAAGAAAAAACCTATACTGTGTCAAGAGGTCTGAACCTCATTTACAACGGCAAAGCAGTTTATTATGATAAGGCAAAGATGAATCCGGAATACGGTACAATTACCTTGATAAACAACAACAGCGACAAGGATTATGACACGGTTATCATAAATGATGTAAAAAACTTTGTTGTGGGAAGCTACGGTGCAGAATCAAATGTTATCCAGTCGAAATATGACGGGGCGGTTATTGATTTGAATAAATACGGAGAGAATATGCAGGCAATTCACAAGGCTGACGGAAAAGCCTATAAAGCGACTTCTCTCAAAGAATGGGATATTTTGTCGGTTATGGAAAGTGACGACGGTGAATATATCGACATAACGGTTTCGAATGAAACAGTCAGCGGAACTGTGGAAATGATTTCAGACTATGATGGTGTGCCTATGCTCACAATAGATGGCGAAAAGTACAAAGTTGCTTCAAGTTTTTACACAAACAAGAACTATAATCTGACATTAGGTTATGCGGGAACTTTTCATCTGGATATGTTCGGAAGAATTGCGGCGGCAAGCGGAGGTATCAACCGATTTAAATGGGGCTACCTTATCAAAGCGGTTCAGGAAAAGGGTGCTTTCAAGCCCGTGAAATTCAGAATTCTTACACAGGATTCAAGTGATGTTAAAATTATTGAAGCATCGGATAAGTTCTTTGTAAACGGCACTGGCTACAGTTCCACCAATGCCGGAACTCTCAACCTTGGTGAGTATCAGCCCGTGAGATACAGTCTGGACACAGGAGGTAAAATCAAGAGAATTTTCACTGCGGGAAATGATTTCATTCAGCTTGCGGCAAACTCCAGTCGTGGATTTGTTTCAAATGTATTTGTTCAGAATCAGGTGATGGACATTGCTGTGGATTCTGATACAGTATTCCTGCAGGTGCCCAACAAAGCTGCAAAAGATGATCTGAATGATGACGAATTTTACTCAGTGATGACACTTGGCAATTTTGTCAGAGATAGCTGGTACACAGTAAGTTCATACGGGTTTGAACCGGATGATATAACGGCGTCTTTGGTGGTTGTTGAACGTTTTACCTCCACTGCGGGAACTCCCAGTGGAACATATATGGTTGTGTCAGAGATTCAGAAGGGTCTCGACAAAGATAATTGCGTTGTTGATAAAATAATAGGTTATGACAGTAATAAAAACAAAGTGGAAATTTCCACAAGAGGCGAAAATGCTGCGGCAAACTTCGGAGTTGAAGAAGGTGACTTCTTTGTAATGGTTCTCTATCCTGACGGAACATTGCAGAGAGCGGTTCAGATTTATGATTATAAAACAGGCGCATTCAACAAGGATTTTAATGCAAGAGATTATAATATGACAAACTTCGGACGTTTTGCGTATGCTTATGACAAGAACTCCAATTTCTTGTTATTGTCGGATGATTCCACAAGCTTTACTACTCACAAGGTTCTGAATACATCGTCGGCAACGGTGATTATAGTTGACGGTGAGGCACGAAGTGACAAAGTAAAGGTTGGTTCGCTTTCGGATATAAAAACACTCAAACAGAGCGGAAAAGCATCCAAGATAGTTTTTTACGGAAGTAACAGTGTACCGAGAGTAATTGTGTGCTATCAATAGAGTTATATAAATATGTAAAGAGGTGATTAATGTTGGGAAAAGGAACTCAAACTTTTTCATTGAACAATAATAACGTTTCCCCAAAGATTAAACGAAAATCATTTATAAAGGATGTAGCAACCAATTGGGAAATGTATCTCATGATTTTGCCCGCAGTTGTGTTTTTTCTGCTGTTCTCATACATCCCCATGGCAGGAATTGTAATAGCGTTTAAGAATTATAATATTGCTGATGGTATTTTTGGCAGTGAATGGGCAGGATTCACGAATTTCGAATTCTTTTTTCAGTCGGGAACAGCGTGGACGGTAACAAGGAATACGGTTTTATATAACCTGTCATTTCTGACAGTGAATGTAATTCTTGAGGTTGCTGTGGCAATTTTTATCAGCGAGCTCGGGAAAAGTAAGTTTTTTAAGTTCTGTCAGTCGACAATGCTTTTGCCACACTTTATATCATGGGTTGTTGTGAGCATCTTCCTTTATGGTATCCTTAACTTTGAAACAGGCTCACTAAACAGAATACTTGAGACTTTTGGTTTTGAACCTGTGCAGGTGTACTCATCCACAAGTGCATGGAAGTACATTCTGGTTGGGCTTAATGCATGGAAAGGCGTGGGATACGGAAGTATTGTTTATCTGAGTGCGATAATGAGTGTTGACACCAGCTGTTATGAGGCGGCAGAAATTGACGGGGCAAGTCAGTGGCAGCGGATAAGATATGTTACCCTTCCTTTGATTAAACCAACCATCATAACAATGGTTATGCTTTCATTGGGTAGTTTGATGCGAGGAAACTTTGAACTGTTCTACCAGATAATTGGTAATAACGGCTTGCTCTTTGAATCAACGGATATTATTGACACTTTTGTGTTCCGCTCGTTGCTCACAAGCTCTAATATGGGAATGAACAGTGCTGTGGCTTTCTATCAATCTGTACTTTGTTTCATCTTCATCACTGTGGTTAATGCCATTGTGAGAAAAGTCGACAAAGACAATGCGCTGTTTTAACGTGGAGGTATCGGTATGAAAAAAAAGAATAAACTTGAATTTAAAAGAAAGTCTTACAGTTTTAAAATAATAGGCAGCACTTTTATTATAGGGTTTACGATTCTTGCTTTGTATCCCTTTCTGCTGTTGATTGCCGGTTCCTTTACATCGGAGGCTGCAATTTACAAATACGGATTTTCACTGATTCCCAAAGAGTTTTCCTTTGCGGCATACTCAATGATTTTCAAAAGCCCGGACAAGATTATCAACGCTTACGGCGTTACAATACTCATAACGTTTTTGGGTACATCGCTGGGCTTGATTGTCACATCAATGACAGCTTTTGTTCTTGCAAACAAGAACTTCAGATATGCAGATAAGTTTGCATTCTTCTTTTATTTCACAACGCTTTTTGGCGGAGGTCTTGTTGCATATTACATCTGGCTTGTGAGATATCTGCACATCAAAAACACACTTTTTGTACTTTTTGTTCCTCAGTGTCTCAGTGTGTTCAATATTCTGATTATGAGGAATTTCATAAAATCAATTCCTTTTGAGGTGTACGAATCTGCAAAGATTGACGGCGCACGGGAATTTACGGTTTACAAAAAAATTTATCTGCCAATGATGAAGCCGGTGCTTGCAACGATTGCACTGTTTCTTGCGTTGGGATACTGGAACAACTGGTCAACGGCAATGCTTTATATAGACAACGAAAAGCTGTATCCTCTTCAGTATCTGCTTTATCAGATGACCAGTAACACGGGATTTTTGGCAAATGCTACAGCTCAGGCCGGTGTTCCTATGCCTGAAGTTCCGCAGCAGTCAATGAAGCTGGCACTGACGGTTATAACAATTGGTCCGATTATACTGGTATACCCCTTTGTTCAGAAATATTTTGTACAGGGAATTTCAGTTGGTGCAGTAAAAGGTTAAAATTTATATAAAGGAAAGGTAAGAAAAATGAAAACATTAATCAAAAAAATAATTTCAATTTTAATGGCAATTTCTATGGTTTTTGCCCTTTGCGCATGCGGCAATGATGGGAGTGTAGCAGGTGGCGAAACCACCGAAAAATTTGTAAAGCTTGTTATGTATCTGATTGGCGAAAAACCAAATGATTATGACAAGATGTTGGTTGAACTTAACAAGCTCATCAAGGAAGATATCAATGCAGAGCTTGAAGTAAGATGGATGTCATGGGGTGACTATTCAAAGAAATACCCTGTTCTGATGTCCAGCGGTGAAGCATTTGACCTTATTTATTCGGTTGACTGGATTAATTATGAAGGTTATGCACAGATGGGTGCCTTCAAGGATATCACAGAGCTGATTCCCAAGTTTGCCCCCAAGAGCTACGAAGCTCTCCAACCTGAAATGCTTGATAATGTGCGTGTGGACGGAAAGCTTTACGCACTTCCTTCGAATTCACTGGAAATCAATCCCGGCGGTTATGTTGTTCGTGGCGACCTGATGGACAAATACGGTATGGACTCAATTGATTCCTTTGACGATTTTATGGATTACCTCAAGGCAGTTAAGGAAAACGAAGATATTATGCCTATTAATGCATCACCTGCCGATACACTGTTTGAATTCTCCTGGGGAACTATCGGAACGGGTCAGATTATTTACAACTACGAAACAGACGATTATGAAACACTTCTTTATAAATATGATCAGCCTGAATATCTGCATGTTCTTGAACGTATGAGAGAAGGTTATGTGAATGGTTACTGGTCAAAGGACGTTCTGATGAACAAGCTTTCATCAAAGGAAGCATTTCTCAACGGAACAAGTGCGGCAGCGACCTCAAACCTCAAGAATTTCAGTGACCTTCGTGCAAAGGCAATGACTGCAAATCCATCATTTGATCCCAGATGGTATCCGAAGAATCCTGATACCAGTAATTCGCTTCTTGTGACCGGTGCATATATGTCTGTTGCCGGATCATCAAAAAATCCTGAACGTGCGTTGATGCTTTTGGAACGTCTCAACACAGATCCCAGATATTATAATCTGACTACATATGGTATCGAAGGCAAGCACTACGTAATTAATAGTGAAGGCAAGCGTGAATTCCCCGAAGGCGTTACAATGGAAAACACAGGTTTTGCTCCCAACCTCGCAGGAAACTGGGGCTGGAATAGTGATATTTTGAATATTGACAGTGTTGAAACATGGGAAGGCGAAGCTAAACTTCGTAATGAAATAATTGCCAACGGTAAATGGTCGGAGTATCTTGGATTTGTGTTCGACAGAACAAATGTTGAAAATGAATTGGCGGCTATATCTTCTGTAACCACACAGTATGGACAGCCTCTTGAATGGGGTATGACAGACCCCAAAGAAGGTCTTGCAACCTTGAAAAAACAGTGTCAGACTGCAGGAATTGAGAAAGTTATGGAGGAAGCCAAGGCTCAGACGAAGGCGTATCTCAGCGATAAAAAATAATAATTGGAGGCAAAAATTATGAAAAAAGTATCTGCGGTAATATTATTGATTACTTTGATATTAAATTGCCTTACTTTCGCGGGATATGCGGAGAATATATCAGTAGATTTTCAGGAAACATCTGATGTTATAATCGGGAATCCGGGAAAAGGATATGAAAGATACGGAGATGCATCAGTTTCCACCAGCGACAAGGTTTTGGAATACGCCGGTATTGGATACTGGCGTTTTCCCTGGTTTATGCTTGAACCGGAAGAAGGTAAGTATAACTGGAAGCCCATTGACGATTTTCTTGAAAAATGGGACGAAAGAGGCGGAAGATGTGCATTCGGTGTGATGGCGGTTGCATCTTCCTCGTCAAATTACAGCGAATACATAACTCCAAAATGGGTTTTTGATGCCGGGGCAAAGTCGCTTTATATTACATATGCTGACGGAAGAAAACAACATATTCCCCAAAGCTGGAGCGACCCCGTCTTTATGGAAAAGGTGTTTAACTTTGCAAAAGCTCTTGCTGAAAGATATGACGGGGACAGAAGAATTGCATACATTGACATCCGTACCTGCGGCAACTGGGGTGAAACTCATATTATGGAGATGCCTTCGGGAACTCCGGCAATCACTTTTGAGGATATAAAGAGCCATATTGATGTATGGAGCGAGCATTTTGACGAAACCCAGCTTATGCTCAACACGGCAAACTGGGCATACGAAAAAGAGAAAATTGAGTATGCGGTTCAAAAAGGTGTTGGGCTTCGCTATGACGGTGTTCAGGCAAGACCGTTCACCCAGTACAGACTTGTTCCCGCAGACGGAAAAGAACCCGTTGCATGGGAATTCTGGAATCCTTATGCAAACATCAAAAAGCAGAATCCGAGGAATTTCAAGGGATGGAGTGTTGAGCGTTATTTGCATCAGTTCCTCATAGGAAAGCCCTCTTATGCGGATTTGGGGCAGTATAACACAGACCCTGATATGATGATTGCAGACGAGGAAGAGCTTGTGAAGCTGATGGCAAACAAAATGGGCTATCAATTTTCACTTGCTAATATTGAAATGTCAGACAGCATTGCCGAAAATCAGCCCTTTGATATTGCTTTGACCTGGAAGAACAGTGGCGTGAACAGACTTTATGAGCCGGCGTTTACGGTTCTTGCCGTTGTTGATGCAGAAAACAAGGTTGTTGCAAAATGTCATCTTGAGGAAAGTAATCCTCAAACTTGGGAGTCAAACAAAACAACTGTTGAAAAACTTTCGGCAACATTCAGCGGTCTTACCGAAAATTCATACAAGCTGGCAGTGGGTCTTTTTTATGATTTGGAGGATGAAAATCCCGAATATAAAATTGCAAATTATGACATGACCGATGACAAGTGGTATCTGTTGGCTGATTTGTACAGAAACAATACTGACGGAAGATATGATGTCATTGCCTTCCCGAAGGTTAAGGTATGCGGCGAATTTGCTGACGATACTTTCCATGTTGCCAACGGAAAGTGTTATGTTGATTATGAAAAGGTCCTCAAAGTGTTCGGACTTATGCCCTATTCCGATCCCGCAAAGAGCGGTAAGGTAGAATTCGGATACGAGGCTGATACTGTGGTGATTGACTGCGCAAACGGTTGGGTTTATCTTAATCGTAATCTGACAAGCATATCAAATCCCGTTCTTGTTGTGGATGAGAAATATTATGTTTGCGAAGAAGTTTTTGGGATGTTAGGTGACCTGCAAGTATCATATGACAAGGGCAACAACTGTATTATGATAGATTCCCAAAAGGATATGCTTTCCAAACAGGCAATGACTGTTGGTGAAGTTGCTGACGGTGGTTTTGAAAAGCACCTTGACGTATGGTCTTATTCGAACGACAGTTTCAGACTTTCTCAGGAAAATCCATCTGAGGGTAAATATGCGCTGCGCCACTCTGCTGATGCAAATCCCGGCAGTGCATATCAGACCTTTGAAATTGAATATGACACATATTATAAGCTTTCCTTTGATGCAAAAGGCACATTCAGTTATTCTCTGAAGGATATGGGAGCTAATATGCTGAATGATGAAATTCAGACGGAGAATGGGCTGGCATCTGAAGAATGGAAAACATACACAGTAACTTTGGGACTTGACAGCAACGTTCTCAGGGATGAAAAATGCAAAATTCAGTTGAGCTTTGATGCTGATAAAAATTCGAAAGAATTCAGTATTGATAATGTAAAACTGGAAAAACTGGGCAGATTTGAGCAGTTCCACAAGAAAAATGAAATGTTCCAGGAGGGAGATTTTGAAACAACACGCCACGGTGTTCTGGCTATGAATGAGCTGGCGTATTTTGAACGTTCAAGAAACAATCCTCACAGCGGCGAGTTCTGCGGAAGAATATACGACAGACGTGAGCAATGGTCAGGTGCAGTTATTGCATATACCGAAGAATTCTGGAAGGCAGGTCCCGGTAAATATAAATTTGAGGGATGGTTCAGAACCTCCGAAGGCGAAAGCGAAATGACGGCATATATCAATTATGCAAACAATAATATACTTCCGGGCTGGGCATATACCTTTAATATCGGTTCTGAATGGACATATGTTTCAACGGTGGTAGAGGTTGATGAACAGACCTATAACGGTATTGCAACGGCAGAACTTTTCCTGCTGGGTGACAGTAACGGAGCTAACAACAAAATGGATATATATATTGATGATATATCCATGACATATTTAGGAGAATAAAAAATGTGTAAATGTTTCAAATTAATTACTTTGTTGCTGATTTTTGCATTGTTTGCCAACACGATAGTGTTGGCAAACAGCTTAGCAGATTCCTATATTGCTGAATATGAAGACGGTTATATAAATGTCAACTGCACGATCAGCAAAATCTATGCAGGAAAGCCTGCATCAGTTTCATTAAGACAAAAAGCTGCTCCTGTTATGCCATTATATTTCAATGATGTAATTATCGGGCAGAATGGGGAAATTGAGTTTTCCTTCATGATGGAGCTTGGCAATGTCAATGAATACTTCATCCGTCTGAATGTTGCGGCTGATTATTCGAAGGATATACCCATTTCGGGAGAGAAAGTTGTGATTGAAAACAACGAAATTTCCCAGGTTGTGTATTATTCCAATGGGGAATGGAAAATAATGGATGAGGCTTCTTTTGCGAGTGTTCTTGAAACAAAGGTAACGATAGGTGCAACCGTTCCTGAAAAATACAAGGATGACTGCACGGTTATATTTGCCGCAAGAGATGCACAGAACAGGGTATGTTCTGTGGCTTCGGGTGAGGAATATGAATCAGGCAAGTATCAGGGAACAATAGATATTCCCGCAGGTGGAACTGTTGGAATTTACTGTTGGGATTCTCTGGATACAATGACTCCACTTTGTCGGGAAATTAAATTACCTGATGATTGTGCACAGAGAGTGATATTCACTGAAAATACCGAACCAATAGCTGGAAACCCCGGAAAAGGCTGGGTCAGATACAGGTCTGATTCTGCTGAAAGTCAGGATGTTCTGCAGTATGTCAGTGTTGGCTACAACAGATTCAACTGGAATCAGATTGAATCCCAAGAGGGCATTTTTGACTGGACGGTCATTGATGAATTCATCAATAAATGGGATAGTTTAGGTAAAAAAGCGGCTTTTGGTATTGCCTGTGCAAGTTCAACCAATTCGGCAAGCTATCTGACACCAAAGTGGGTGTTTGATGCAGGTGCCGCATACACAATGGCAAATAACGGAACGCAGTATGTTCCTGTCTGGAATGATGAAATATTTCTGGAAAAGCTTGAAAACTTTACAAAAGCCTTTGCTGAAAAATATGATGGTGACCCGAGAATTGCTTTTATTGACGTAAGGTCATATGGTAACTTCGGCGAGACACATACAAGTGAACTGAATGGTTCGGTTGCATTGTCCGCAGAGGATGAGAAAAAACATCTTGATATAGCTGCAAAGTATTTCAGGGAAACACAGCTTATGGTCTGTACTGCAAACACAGGTGAGCAGGGCGTAAAGACGGCCTATGCGGTGGACAAGGGCTACGGCCTCAGAACAGACTCTGTTCTTGGCGGAAATTACAGCGAAGTTCACAAGCTTGATGAGGCTTATGGAAAAGAACCGACTGTTTTTGAATTTGTGAATTCATACACCTTTATGAAAAATGCGGCTGACAGTTATGGTTTACCAAGTAATGAAAATGGACATTGGAATGAAGAAAGATATTTGTTGTCCTTCTTTGTTGGAAAACCCAGCTATATGGATCTGGGTCAGTATAACAATGATTCTGCCGCATTCGTAAGTGACAACAGAGAACTGGTGGAGTTGCTTTCCAATAAAATGGGATATCATTTTGTTCTGAAGGAAATGAGTATTCCGTCTTCAATTTCTGCGGAAAAGGTATTTACCGTGGATGCCCTCTGGACAAACAAGGGTGTTGCTCCTTTGTATGAAGACTGCTATCCTGCCATTGCGGTGTTGGATGAAAATAATCGTGTGATTGACAAGTGCTGGCTGAACGGTTTTAGTCCCAATGGATGGATGCCGGGCGAAGAAGCGTTCGAAGGTTCGGATGCTGCATTTTCGGTTATTTACGGAGATTCCGTGAAGCTGGCATTGGGCTTGTTCAGCGACAAAGCAGACTTGTCGCCTGACTACAAAATCGGAAATTACAATTGCATTGATGAAAATTGGTATATCATAGCAAACGGTTTGAAAACCAGTGATGGATATGTCCTGACACCCATGCAGCAGCCACAGCCGGGAGAAAGTAATACAAAACTTGATGATTTCTACTGTGATAAAATGGAAGAATTCTATGATGCTGAGATAACGGCAAATATAATATCTGATTCCGATTTTGAATTTAACGGTTGCAACTGGTATCCCGTGAAGAATCTTAGTACTGTGCAGAAGTCAACCAACAATCCACATTCGGGAACATATTGCGGTGTGATTTCGGACAGAAGTGATTTGTGGAGCGGAGCACAGATTGACATAACAGACAGATTGCGTGAAAACGGTGCCGGAACTTACAGATTCGAAGGTTGGTTCCGAACATCGTCAGCCCTCACAAGCCGCAAGATTACTGTGTATCCCTTCAGAATAAATTCTGTGAAGGAATATACAATTTCTGCTGAAATCGGAAGCTCTTGGACAAAGGTTATGGGAGATATTGTGATTTCTCAGGAGCAGATGGACAATATGACACACGCAGTAACCCTGATTCTCGGGGATGACCGTGGGTCGTATTACAACACCAGAGATATATATTTTGATGATATAACACTAACAAAGATTAAGTAATCATTGTCGTGGAAACGGCAAAATGCCGTTTTAAGCGGAATGTGTTCCGCAACTTTCAAGCACACGGCTTGAAAGCCACGCATGATTGCAATAATGTCGGTCTGTGAAAGCTGTGCTTTTCACAGGGTTTGCGATATATCGCAAACAAAAACGCATACACGTTTCACTGACTATTATTATAACGAATGTCTTCAGTCGGAATAGCGAGGTATCGCTATTCCACAACAGCAAAATACTTTGCTGTTATGGAAACTATTTTGAGAAATAGTTTCCGAAGACTTAGTTGCAATGAAGTGCCGGGAATTTGCCACGCAAATTCCTTGCCAAAACAACGTTTAGGCTCGGGAAAACATCAAAATGTTTTCCCACACGGCACGTTCATTATAACGATTTTCCTCAGGAGGAAATGCTGATGGTTTATAAATTAAAAGAAAATCGTGTGCGTCGCTCATATCTGGGCGGCGCACGTATTGATAAGTTTTACGGAAAAGAAAACTGTGAGAACGGTTACTGCCCTGAAGACTGGATTGGTTCTGTTGTTGAGGCAAATAATCCCGGCGATGTTATACCGGGTGAAGGTCTTGGCGTAACCGAAAATGGTGAGCTTGTGAAAGATATTCTTTCGGAAAAGGGGGAAATGTCCTTCTTGCTGAAAATGCTTGATTCTGCCGAGAGACTGGTTATTCAGGCGCATCCAACGGTGGAGTATGCAAAGGAAACCTTCAATTCGGAATTCGGGAAGACAGAATGCTGGTACTTCCTTGATTGCGATGATGAAGCTTGTGTATATCTGGGCTTCAAACCCGGAATTACCAGAGAAAAATGGGAGAGATTGTTTGAAACGCAGGACGTTGAAGGATTGCTTGATTGCTTGCATAAGCTTAATGTTAAAAAAGGTGACATTGTTTTTGTCGCAGGGGGTGTTCCTCATGCAATTGGCGGAGGAAGTCTGATACTTGAGCTTCAGGAACCCACAGATCTTATGGTTTGTGCCGAAAAAGTTACTCCTTCGGGGAGAGTTCTTGCAGATGAAAAGGTTCACGGTGGTCTGGGCTTTGATAAGATGTTAGATTGCTTTGAATACGTTTCATACACAGCGGAGGAAATAGCGGAGAAGTTTATTGTTTCACCTTCAATTGACGGAGGCATCAAACATCTTATTTATGATAGATATACAGATAAGTTCTCTATGGATGAGGTTGTGTATGGTGAATATGTTTTTGAGAACGACAAATTGGCAATAGTCACGGAAGGTGAAGGTGTAATTAAGTCCGTATCAGGTTCGGTTTTTCTTAAAAAGGGTGATAAGCTCTTCCTGACAAAAGGTGAGAAAATTGTGCTTGAAGATTGCAACCTCAGGTTGCTGATTTGCGGATAGAGAGGATGAAATACTGTGGAAAACATTTTTAATAACGGTAAATTGTTTGTGGGAATAAATTACTGGGCATCGCATAACTCCATAAATATGTGGCGTGATTGGGATGCAAAAAAAATTGAGGACGATTTCAAAAGGTTGAAAGAGGCCGGAATTTCGGTACTGAGAGTGTTTCCTCTTTGGTCGGACTTCCAGCCTCTTACTGCTTTATATATGAATAACGGTGAAAGATATGAATACCGTTTCGGTGAAGAAAAGATACCTGATACCGAGGCGGGACGCGCAGGTGTCAGCGAGGTTGCCTGTGAACATTTTGAAGAACTGTGTGCTTTAGCGGAAAAATATGGTTTAAAAATTATGGTTGCATTGATTACGGGGCATATGAGCTTCAGAATTTATAGCCCCGAGGCTTTTGCCGGAAAGAATTTTTTGTCTGACCCTACGGTGGTAAAATGGGAGATAAGATATGTTACGTATCTTGTGAACAGAATGAAAAATCAAAAGGCAATAATCGGATGGGATTTGGGTAACGAAGTAAGCTGTATCGGAAGGGCTGCATCATTTAATCCAGACCATGCATATGTGTGGGTAAGTGCAATCACAAATGCGGTGAAGGTGTGCGACCCCACTAGTCCAGCTATCACAGGTCTTGATGAAAGTCCTATCAGTAAAGGCTCCTTCAATATGCTTGACATTGGTGAACAGGTGGACTATCAGACGGTTCATCCGTATAATATTTTTTCCACAAATGCTGACCCCTTAACATCTATGAGGTCGGTTCTTGATTCGTCCTTCAGATGTCGTTTGTATTCAGATATAGCAAAAAAACCTACATTCGTTCAGGAAGTGGGTTCAATCGGATATATGAACTGTAGTGAAAAATCGGAAGCCGATTTTTACAGAGGTCTGTTTTTCTCGACCTGGGCGGACGACTGTCTTGGTATAATGTGGTGGTGTGCCTTTGACCAGGGGCAGCTCGATTATGCTCCTTATTGCTGGAATAACATAGGAAGTAACTACGGCTTTTTTAAGGCTGACGGAACAAAAAAAGAAATTGTTGATGAAAATTTGCGTCTTGAAAAAATTATTGATAGCCTACCATTTGATAAATTGCCTCCAAAGGTAAAGAATGCGGTGTGTCTTGTTCAACGTGCTGATAATTTTGATTTGATATCTGTTTTGAGGACGGTATACTGTCTGGCAAAACAAGCGAATGTGGATGTCGATTTTGCTTATGCACTTGACCCCATACCTGATGCTGATGTATATTTTCTGCCTTCAATGCAGGGAAATCAGCCCATAACAAAATACAGATATGAAGAACTTTTGAACAAGGTAAGAGGTGGGGCAACTCTTTATATGTCCTATCATAGCTCATTGTTCAGGGATTTTCCTGAGCTTTCGGGACTGACGGTGCGAAACAGATGTTTTGCTGACTGTGGGATGGAGATGGAAATGGAATCGGGATATATTACTCTTGATAAAGTTTCAGAATTATACCAATATAACATTGAAAGTTGTGATGCAGAGGTTCTGGGAACATCTGACGGACAGCCGGTTTTTGTGAAAAAAGCATACGGAAAGGGCTTTGTTTATACATTGCTCTATCCCCTTGAAAAAATGCTATCAGAAAAAACGGGGGCATTCAGCAATGATGCTCTGCCAAGATACGATGTGATATATCGTGAAGTAATGAAAAATGCTGATACAAAAAAATGTATTGATACGGACTCACGGTTTATAAGAGTAACAGAACATCCCATAAATGAGAATGAGAGATATATTGTTGCAATCAATTTCTCGGACGAAAAACAAAAATGTAACTTAATAATTAAAGATGGCTGGCAGATTTCAGAGCAGTATTACAACTCTGTTGAATCAGGAATTTTGAAGCTGGAAAACAACGATGCTGCAATATTTAA
>JAZNLK010000162.1:0-7682 GCA_045579055.1 Clostridia bacterium | reverse complement strand
ATATCAGGCTCGTATTCAAGCAAAATATCCTTGCCTGCAACACCTATATCTGCCGCTCCGTGTTCAACATAAATTGCAACGTCCGAGGGCTTTACCCAGAAATAACGGATACCCTTTTCTTCATTTTCAAAAATCAGCTTGCGGTTGTTTTCTTTGATTGATGGACATTCGAAACCCGCTTTTTCGAACATGGCATAAACCTTTTCACCCAATCTGCCCTTAGGGAGCGCAACATTAAGCATTGTTTTCAACTGTCTCAACCTCCGTTCCGCAAAGCTTAAGTAATTTTTTATAGCTTATTTTTTCAGGCTTGGATTTCTGCGCAATAACCGTTTCGCCTGATTCTGTAATACTCCTCACTGCATTGTTTATATCACTGAGTTTTGCAGTCTCATCATAAATCAAAACCGCATCAACATCAAAGCCGTGATTGTCATCATAAAGTCTTTCAAGCACATCAAGATAAACCGCAAAACCGATTGCTCCGTTCTTTCTTGACATTTTTTTCATCAAATTATCGTACTGACCGCCCGAAAGCACACCTTCGGGAACGCCGTTCACAAAGCCTTTGAACACAATTCCGCTGTAATATGACATATCGTTGACCACAGAAAAATCAATTCTAACTTTGTCAATGCAACCGTTTTCTGTCAAAACAGACGAAACATTCTCCAGCTCTTTAATTGAGGTATCAAATTTCTCACCTCTTGCAATTGCCTTAAACTTTGCAATCACCTCAGTAGGGGTACCATATACATTAACGAGCATCTTAAGAAAATCAGCCGCAGATTCGTCAATACCTTCTTCACGACAAACAGCAGATATGCCCGCAATATTCTTTTCGCCCAGAGCTTTAACAAGTGCCTTTCTGCCCTTTTCAGAAACATCAATTTCATCTAGAACTTCAGAAACAATGCCCATATGAGAAATATCAAGAATATAGTCCTCAGATATACATTCAAGGCTCTTGGCTGCAAGCAGAACTACTTCTGAAATGCAATAGCTGTCAATTTCTCCAAATGCCTCAAGTCCTGTCTGCATAATTTCCTTGAAAGCCCTGGTCTCCTTTGATGCACGGTAAACATTTTCATTGTAATACATTTTTTGTATGCCCTGTGTGTCACGGCTGTTCTTTATAATAGAAAGGGTTACGTCGGGTTTGAGAGCCATCAGCTTTCCGTCAACATCAGTAAAAGTAATTATGTTCTCGGACACCAGAAAATCCTTATTGCGAACATAAAGGTCATATTCCTCGAACTTGCTCATTCTGTACTTCATATATCCATATCTTGAATAAAGCTCTCTAAGTTTAAAAATAATCAATTCATCGTTTTCAAAAACTGTCATTATGCATTCTCCTTCGTGTCAAGCTTTTCAAGAACACAGCGATAACCGTCACTTCCGTAGTTAAGACACTTGTTAACCCGGCTTATGGTTGCTGTGCTGGCTCCGGTCTCTTTTGAAATCTCGGTATAGCTTTTGTTCTGATTAAGCATCTCAGCAACCTGCAATCGTTGCGACATATCCTGTATTTCTTTTATAGTGCAGATATCTTCAAAAAAGCTGAAGCATTCTTCCTCTGTTTCCAGCTTCAGAATCGCTTTCACCAATCTCTCAACTTCCGGTGTATGGAGTTTTCCCATTCAAATCACATCCTAAAAAGTAGTACTTTAGTATTTTATCATAGTAAAGTATTAAAGTCAATAGTAAAACCGAAAAATATAGAATTTATATTTTATATCAATTTGTATAATATGACAAAAACAACCCAAAAGCCCTGAAACACCTTACGTGTTCCAAGGCTTATGTATGATTATAATTTATTAATTTCTTTCCTTCACCGTATCAGGAATGGAAACAGAAACGTTGTTGTAATCACTGAAGTTATATACGCAAGAAGTTTCACCAACTGAAATTTCATCGAAGTCTATCTCAGAAGTATTGTAATCCATCGAATCCGCGTAAGCTCTCAATAAAGCATTTACATCGCACGTTATTTTTAACGGCAACATTGTTTCCGCATCATAAATTACCTCAACTTCCAGCTCATCGCCTTCCATCAGATTTTTTTCAAATGTATCAAGATTTACTTGTTCAAGGCTTGCTCCGTCAAAAACATTCAGAATAATCTCAATATCTTCTTTTGTAATTGCATTTTTATCGATTATACCAATTACACCATAAGCTTCTGCTTCATTAACTTTTGTTTCGTACTGTTTTGTCCCCTTAAAAGCTCTGAGAAAGCTTTTCGATTCAGTAAATTCATCCATATATGCATCTGAGTCCTTTTCAAACTCATCAACATCCCAATATTCATTGCCATCATAGCACTTGTATATCGTAATTCCGTCTTCGGTTTCTTCCTTATACCATTCAATTTCAGATTCGCCGCCATCCTGAGAATATAAATGGCAATGAGCGATTCCGTCAATTATAGAAATATCACTCTGTGCTTCATCCATAATAATACCTTTTGTTCCGTCAACAGTCAGTTCAAAAGCCATTTTTTTGTCAACGTGAACAGAATCAACAGTTTCCATCTTTTCAAGCAAAGTGGCATTCAGTTCATCTAAAGAAGAACCTGTATTCTTGTTTCCCGAACCCTTTTCGTTGCCGCAACCGGTGATCAGGGTTGCTGCCATCATAAGCACTAAAGTTAAAACAAATATTCTTTTCATGGTTATATCTCCTACTTTTTACTGTACAGCTGATTTAACACTATCCGGAACAGCAACCGTTACGCTGTTGTAATCCGTGAACAACATTGTTCCAACCGCATGGTCAACCACAACGGGTATAGAATTTCCGGAAAGCTTTCCAAGATTTTTATACAATGAATTCATAAACGCGGTCATATCAAGTTTAATTTCCAAAGGCAGACCTGTTGCAGAATCAAGATAGATTTCCACATCAACCGCATCAAGTCCTGTCATCATCTGCTGGAACATTGCAGTGTTAATCTCACCTGCAGAACCCATACCCGAGTTCTGGAAAATTCCCTGCGGGTCTTCCGTGTCAAGAACGCCCTTTATAAGCAGTGCCGACTGTCCGTTATAGGTTGTTGTGGACTTCTCAACCCCTTGCAGAGCCTTGAGAAAATACTTCGCAGATTCATACGCATCAACATATCCCTGAGTTGCCACAAGATCTGCAACCTTCAGGTTTTGTTTCATCCAGGTGGAATTGTTTACATTAGCATAAATCGATGCATTGTCACCATCTTTTTCAATATACATTTCCATATCCATTGTCAGACCGTTTGAATTTGCACCACCAATCAGATGAACCATCTCGTCAACAAGCGAAATATCACTTTCCATATTCACGTTTATATCAGCAGCGTGTCCGTTCATTGAAGCGCTCAAATCAACAGTCTGTGAAACGTGAAGACTTTCAACCTTTTCAAGCCTTTTAATAGCTGTTGTTCCGACTTTTTCAAGAGCAACCTGTGTTATATCCTCACTCTTGGGTGAATCCTTTTTTGAAGACTTGTCCTTGCAAGCCACAAACATAGATGCCACCATGACAAATGTAAGAATAACCGCAATAATCTTTTTCGTTTTTTTCATAATTTTTCTCTCCTTTTTGTTTGTTTTTTTCATTATAGCATCGCAAACGTTAAACTAACGTGAATTTTAGGTGAGACATATGTGAAAATAACATAATTTTCAACAAAAAACTTGTTATTCGTAATATTTTTCAGCAATATGAACCGTTTCCATTGCGTCCGCTGCATAAAAATCCGCATTAATCATATCTGCGTATTCCTGATTAAGAACCGCACCACCAACAATTATTTTAGTTTCAGGACATTCTTTGTGTAAAAGCTCTATGGTCTCCGCCATTGCAGGAACAGTTATGGTCATAAGAGCACTGAGTCCAACAAAACGGCACCCTGTTTCCCTTACCTTGCCCAAGACAGTTTCCGGCGGAACATCCCGTCCCAAGTCATAAACCTCAAAACCGTAGCTTTCAAGAAGAACTTTGACGATATTCTTACCAATATCGTGTATATCTCCCCTGACAGTTGCAAGGATGGCCGCTCCACGGCTTTCTCCGCTGTTTTCGGGCATTTTTGCCTTTATTTCATCAAATGCTGCCGATGCCGCCTCGGCACTCATCAGAAGCTGAGGCAAATATGCTCGCTTATCTTCAAAGTCAATACCGATTTCATTAAGTGCCGGAATTATTCTTTCATTTATTATATTCAAAGGCTTTTCCGTCTCCAGCAATAGCTGTGCCGCAGTCACGGCCTGCTCCTTTATTCCTTTCACAACCGCCCTATGGAGGTCAGTTGCATCTTCAGCTTTTTCAGAAGCCTTTGTCTCCGTCGATTCCGATGAACTTGCATATTCAATATACTCTGCACAGGCTGTGTCCATATTATGAAGAACCTTGTGTGCAAAATAAACGTCCATCATTCCTGTTGCAAATGGATTCATAATTGCACAGTCAAGACCGCATTCAAGACTCTGTGCAAAAAATGCCGAATTAATCTTTTCACGGTTTGGGAGACCGAAGGATATATTGGAAACACCAAGGCTGGTACAAAGTCCAATATCCTTCATAAGCTTTATGGACTCCATTGTCACAAGTGCCCCGGTCTGATCGGAAGATACAGTCAATGCCAGAGGGTCAACAATAATATCCTTTTTATCTATGCCATACTCTGCCGCTTTTTTCAATATTTTTTCAGCAACCGCTTTTCTGCCTTCAGCCGTTGCAGGAATTCCTTCTTCATCAATAGTAAGAGCAATAACCGTTCCGCCGTATTTCTTTACCAGAGGAAAAATGCTATCCATACTCTCAGCTTTGCCATTCACCGAATTCACAAGCGGCTTACCATTATATATACGCATTGCACCTTCCAGGGCTTTGGGGTCATTTGAATCAAGCTGGAGCGGCAATGCTGTCACCGCCTGAATTGCTTCTGTTGCCGCCTTCAGCATTTCCGCTTCATCTATTTCAGGAAGTCCGGTATTCACATCAAGAATATGAACACCAGCCTCCTCCTGACAAATTGCTTCATTGAGGAGATAGGTCATATTATTTTCACGCAATGCGGCTTTCAGTTTTGATTTACCAGTGGGATTAATTCTTTCACCAATCAGAACAGGAGTTTTTCCGATTTCAACAGCATTGGTATAGGATGAAACAACTGTTTTTGTTTTAAAATCAGGAGTCTTATATTCCACATTTTTTGTGGCTTTAATCATCTTCTTCATATAATCGGGAGTTGTTCCGCAACAACCCCCAAGGATGCAGACACCCATTCGTGCCATTTCCTTCATATATGCTGCAAACTGCTCTTCGTCAATATTGTAAGCCGTTTTGCCGTCCACCACCACAGGAAGTCCTGCATTTGGATTCACAATAATAGGAACGGACGCACTTTCTGTAAATCGCTCAATCAAGGTAAGCATCATATCAGGGCCAAGCGAACAGTTCATACCAAGAGCATCAACACCCATAGATTCAAGCATTGCAATCATAGCTTCAGGGGTAGCTCCGGTCATAAGCTTTCCGCTTTCGTCATACACATTGGTGACAAATATGGGTAGGTCGCAGTTTTCCTTTGCCGCAAGTACTGCCGCCTTTGTCTCGTAGCTGTCGTTCATTGTTTCAATAAAAATCAAATCCGCACCGCTTTTCGCCGCAACCTTCACGTTTGCCGCAAAAACATCAACAGCTTCCTCAAAATCCAAGTCCCCAAGTGGTTTTAAAAGTCTGCCTGTGGGGCCCATATCAAATGCAACAAATGCACATTCTCTACCCTCTGCCGCTTTTTTTGCGCAGCTCACCCCGGCTTCAATAAGTTCTGCATAATTCTCATACTTGTCACGGTTCACTCCAAAGGTATTAGTCACAACAATATTACAGCCTGCATCAAAGTACATATTGTGAAGTGCAGTTATCTTTTCAGGCTGTTCAATATTCCATTTTTCGGGAGGCATCCCTAAAGGCAAACCCATCCCCTGCAGAACAGTTCCTGTTCCACCATCACAGTAAAGTCTTTTTGTTTTTATAAGTTCTCTTAAATTATTCATTTTTAATCCCCATTATTGCCGTCACCGATTTCCCGGGAGACATCAGAAACGTTTTATTTGTTGTTATACCCAAAAGTCTTTGAGCATTGAGAATGTTCAATATTTTCGGTTGAACATCAAGAGCTAAATCACCGAAGCCCGGACTGAATCTGGGTCGGCATAACACCTCACCCTTAATCAAAGTATCTGCAAGATTTGCCGCAGACTCCGCCATTGATGAAGCAAGTGCATCGGTTATAAAATGCTTGCCGGGCGAAACAAGGGAAAGCTGTGTCAGAAGTCGGTCAACTCCGTGTCCCAAGGTTACAGCAAAAACAAAAGCCTCTTTGCATTCTTGCAAATTCTTGATTAACGTTGCACTGGTAAATTCACCGAATCCGCAGTCAAGCCTGTCGCCGTCAAAATACTTCACACGACATCGGACAGCTGCATACTTGCAATTAACAACTTTTTTCAGTTCAGCCAAACACTCATCAATCAACGGCATTTCAAAACCTTTTTCCACATTAAGCCGTCTTGCGGTTTCTCTTTCGTTCAGAACCAGTTCATCAACAGGTATCATCCTGTAATCTATGGCTTTCACTTTATTATCTCCGAAAGATTCTTTTGTATTGCTGCCGCAACGTCAGGCTTGTTCATAGAATAAATATGAACCGCATTTACACCATTGGCAAAAAGGTCAATAATTTGTTCGGTGGCATAAGCAATTCCTGCCTGTTTCATCGCTTCGGGGTTCTCACCGTAGCGATCAACCAGCCTCAGAAATCTTTGAGGCAAAGTATTGCCCGAAATGGAGCATATTCGTTTTATCTGTGCCCCATTGGTGACAGGCATAATTCCTGCCACAACAGGAACATTCACATTTGCACGCAAAAGGCGATACATAAAGTTATAAAGGATATTGTTATCAAAAAACATCTGGGTTGTAAGAAACTCACAGCCTGCATCAACCTTCTTCTTCAGATTGTCAATATCCTCTATACTATTTCTGCTTTCGGGATGATTTTCAGGATAGCACGCACCACCTATGCAAAAGCCGCCAAAATCACGGATTTCTGCCGCAAGCTCACTTGCATAATGGTACTCCATCTTCTCCGGCAAGCCCTCTTTCGGAATATCGCCACGAAGAGCAAGAATATTTTCGATTTTTCTGTCTTTCAACTTTTGAAGAAGAGTGTGTATCTGTTTCTTTGTAGATGAAATACAGCTTAAATGTGCAATGGGAGTCACACCCAAACCATCAATAACTTCGGCAATATCCGCAGTATATTCGGACGTTCCGCCGCCTGCACCGTATGTAACACTCATAAAGCTCGGTCTCAGCTTTGCAATTTCAGTTGCAGCTTTCATCACATTTTCAAAATTATCACTTGTTTTTGGTGGAAAAACCTCAAAAGAAAGGCTTGGCTTTTCACCTTTGATAATATCAATAACTTTCATATAATCACTTCCATATATGTTTATTCTTATATTCTACCACTATCGGCTGTATATTGCAAGTTTTTTAATCAAAAAAGAACAGATGCAGATATCTTTCCGCATCTGTCCGTTTATATTTGTTATAATCATTGTCGCGGAAACGGCAAAATGCCGTTTTAAGCGGAACACGTTCCGCTACTTTCAAGCTATTAGCTT
>JAZNLK010000161.1:0-23035 GCA_045579055.1 Clostridia bacterium | reverse complement strand
AAGCGGTCTTAGGAAGACAATACAGCTTTGCAACTCCTTGGCTCACAGAACGACATGGCTACGATCCGACTTGAATTCATTGAAGGAAAAACTCTTGCCGAGCTTATGGCGGAAGATAGTGGAAGAATTGATGAATATCTTGAACTTTTTGTTGATTTGCAACTGGAGATGCACTCCAAGAAGGCACCAATGCTCAATAAGCTGAAGGACAAAATGAATCGCAAAATAAGCGAAACCAATCTTGACGCCACAACGCGTTATGAGCTTCATACAAGACTTGAGGGAATGCCAAAGCACACCAAGGTTTGTCACGGCGACTTCAATCCTTCAAATATCATAGTCAGCAATGAAGGAAAAGCATATATCATAGACTGGGCACATGCAACTCAGGGCAATGCTTCAGCTGATGTGGCAAGAACATACCTTCTGTTCTGTCTCAATGGCGAGGAAGATACAGCGAAGAAATATCTGGATATGTTTTGTGCAAAGAGCGATACGGCAAAACAGTACGTTCAGAAGTGGATGCCTATTGTTGCGGCATCCCAGTCGGTGAAGGGCAATGAAGAGGAACGTGAATTCTTGCTTTCCTGGGTTGATGTAGTGGAATATGAATAAGATTCAAGGAGAAAGATGCTTTTAGGCATCTTTCTCTTTGCCTTTTTTACCCAAATTCGAAAATTATGTCACAAAAGTACATTTACAATAAGAATAAATAGTGCTACAATAACTGTATATGGAAAGGTAGGTTTTAAAAATGATTTCATGTACAGAATTTATTCCACTTTACAGCGAATTTTTTAAGTATCTTGAGGCACACGGCGGCGAAAATGCCGTTATGGACTACTGGATACATATTTCCGATACCAGTATTGGTGACAAGACAAATCCTAACAGTCTTGCATCAAAGTGTGAGCTTTATGGCGGTTTCGGCGGTGCAAAGGCTTACTGGGGACATACCCTCACGGAGGAAGCCTGCGACTTTATCAAGCTTTATGACTACAAAAACAATTTTATTCTCAGCCATATGCGGCATTGCCCTTCAAAGGGAATGCTCAACGACTTTGAACACGTTGAACCCTATCACAACTACTGTGAACACTGTAATGTAATTTACAGCCGAGTTCTCAAAAATTACGGAATTGAATTTGACCGTGACCATTCAATGATTGACAATGCAGAGTGCCGATCAATTCTTTATGAGACAGGCAATAAGCCTGATATCGACTGGAAGAATATAACAGATGCGGAAATCCATGCACGTGCAACAGAGGACGGTGTTATTTCGGTTGTTGACCTGAAAACCGAAGACAACAAGTATCTCCATCGTGATTTTCACCTTCTTGGGGACAATGCCCTTTCATACTGCGGCGAAAACTTTGGTGATAATGCGGTGAAGGATTTCCTCACAACCTATGCGCAGAACTATTATTCACCTCAGATTAAGGATATAAAAGAAAGAGGTCTCGTTGCGATTAAAGAGTGGATTGAAAAGGTTTATACCGTTGAAGAAGCAATTGAGCTTGTTCACTTTGATTTGAAGGATGATAGTCTGACAGTTACAATCGACAAGAGCCCTGTTATTGAGTATATGCACGGTCTCAACCAGAAGCCCGGCAAGTATTACATTGAGGAAACAAGAACACTTTATGCGGCAATTGCTGATGCTTGCAACTATGGTTTCAACCTGGAATACTATAACGAAGACGGTGGAACTCAGTTTAAGTTTTTTGAAAGAAAGTTCTAATCGGAGGGAAATATAATGATTTCATGTACCGAATTTATTCCAATGTACAGTGAGTTTTTCAAGTTTCTTGACAAGCGTGGCGGAGGCTACGATGCAGTTCTTGAATACTGGTATCACATTTCCGACACAAGTCTTGGTGATGAAACAAATCCTCACAGTATGGTGTCATTCATAAAGCAGTATGGTGGCTTTGAAGGTGCAAGGGCATATTGGGGACATACCACCACAGAAGAAGCCTGCGATTCATATAGCGTGATTGACCCGGTTGCGAAGTATTCCTACGGACATATGAGATATTGTCCGTCACGTGCAATGCTCAATGAGTTGGAACATATCGAACCTTATGAGCATTACTGCGAGCACTGCAAGATTATCTACAGCCGTGTTCTTGAAAAGTACGGTTGCACTTATGAAAGAGACCACTCAAAGGTGTGGAACGCAGAATGTGAATCGGTTCTTTATGAAACAAAAAATCCCCCTCCGGCAGACTACAAAGAACCAAAGGAAGGCAGAATTGTCAGCGATGTTAAGAGAGAAGGTATGAAGTATCTTCACAGAGATTTCCACCTTCTTGGGGATAATGCTCTGAGATATTGTGCTGATAAGTTTGGCGAGGATGCGGTTGTTGAATTTATGCAGGATTACACAAAGGCATTCTATTCACCTCAGATTGCGGAATTTAAAGAAAAAGGTCTTGTGGCACTGAAAGAATGGATTGAAAAAATCTACGAAGTGGAGGAAGCAAGCGAAGTTCTCCATTGCGATCTTGAAGGTGATAAGCTGACAGTTACAATTGATTACTGTCCCGTAATCAAGTATATGCGTGAACTGAATCAGAACCCCAGCCCCTATTATATTGAAGAAACCAGAACCCACTATGCAACAATTGCAAAGGAATCGGGCTTTGGCATTGAAATGGAATATTATAACGAAGACGGCGGAACAAAGCTTACATTTACTAAAGCATAGAACATAGGGAGGAGAAAATATGATTTCCTGCACAGAATTTATACCGCTTTACAGCGAGTTCTTTACATTTCTTGAGGCCCGTGGCGGTCATGATGCGGTTGTACGTTACTGGGAATACTTGGGAGAAAAGAGCATTGGCGACAAGTCAAACCCCAAGAGCCTTCTTGCCTATCTTGAACGTGACGGCATTGACGGTGCATGGAACTATTGGTCAATGTCCCTGACCGAGGAGGCCTGTGATGTTTACCGTGTTTATGACCCGGTGAAAAAGACGGGATACACTCATTTGAGGCATTGCCCATCACGAGGAATGCTTAATGACTTAAAGCATATTGAGCCATATTGGGATTATTGCAGTCATTGTGACGTTATCTACAACAAGGCACTGGGTGAATACGGAATCACCAGAGTTCGTGACACCTCAAAGCTTGCTAATGCAGAATGTGCAATTGTTATGTACCGTTCATGCGACCCGATGCCCGGTGACGAGGTGAAAGAGGTCAGCGACCCTGCGTACCTTATGGATATCAAGGCGGAGGACAACAAGTATCTGCATAAGGATTTCCATTTGAGCGGCGATCACGTGCTGAAATATACCGGTGAAAACTACGGCGAGAACTGTGTTCGTGATTTTCTTGCAGCTTATGCAAAACGTTATTATTCACCTCAGATTGAGGATGCAAAAAAACGTGGCTTGGTTGCTTTGAAGGAATGGATTGAATACACCTATGAGGTGGAGGAAGCATCGGAACTTCTCCATACAGAGCTTGACGAAAAATCACTTACCGTAACAGTGGACAAAAGTCCTGTTATTGAGTTTATGAGAAGTCTCAATCAGGAGCCAAGTCGTTATTATATAGAACAGACAAGAACCCTCTATGCGGCAATTGCTGATGCCTGCAACTACGGTTTCTGTCTTGAGTATTACAACGAAGACGGCGGAACAAAGTTCAGATTTTTTAAAAGAAAGTTTTAAACAAAGACAAGCTTCTATTGCCCTTCAAATAAGCGAAGGATGCGGATAATCTGATGATTTAAGACCCTTCGACTACGCTCAGGGTGACAGAACAAAGAATAAAGGCTGTGCCAAGTTATGAATGGCACAGCCTTTTGGGTATCTTAGATTTCTTTTTCTGAGAAGAATCTGTGAAGAATGGTAACCGCCTCAGCTCTTGTTGCGTTGTCCTTGGGGTTTATTGTTGATTCAGTTTTGCCGTTAATCAAGCCGCTTCCTGTTGCATACTGAATTGCGGATATTGCGTACTCTGATATACTGTCAAAGTCATCATATGAAAGTATGTTTGTGTTCTCTCCAACTGAAACATCGTATCCCTTATATTGTGCATACCGATGCATAATTGCCGCAATCTGTTCACGGGTTACATTCTCATTGGGGGAAAATGCCTTTTCGCTTGTTCCATTCACGATTCCGTGAAGTGCTGCCCATTTAACAGCATTCAAATAATATGCACCTTCCTCAAGGTCGGTGAAGCCGGGGCTTTTGATTACGCCGGGTTTGTTTTCAGCTCGCCACAGGAGTGTCACAAGCATTGCACGGGTCAGGGTTTCGTCAGGTGAGAATTCTGTTTCGCTTGTGCCTGTTGTGAGACCGTTTGTGTATGCATAGCCAACGCCTTTTTCAAACCAGTCGTCTGATTTTACGTCTGTGAAGAGGTTTGCCCATTCACCATCATTGCCTACCTGAATTTCATAAACATCTCTGAAAAGTTTATAGTCTACGGTAACCTTTTTCTTGCCGGGCGTTGTCATATCGGGAGAGGTAATAACTGCCCCTATGTCATCAACTGTTGTAAGGTCGGTGGGGCTGTCATAATAGCTGATGAGCAGTTCAACATCTTTGGGGTCAATGGTTTCGCCAACGGCATAGGTTGTTTTTCTCGGGTTTGCTACGATGTTTGTGATTGCTTTGGGGTTAATGTAGTATTCCTGAGGCCATACATCATAAGCCTTGAGCTTTGCTTTTTCAAAACGGTAAATTCTTTGAAGCTGAATATTGTGCCCTGTGCTGTTGTTTGCATACTGTTCTGAACGTGTGAACAGAGGGAAGATGTATTCTTCCGAAAAGCTGATTCTCATATTTACGTTCTGCATAATTTCGGCACGTCCGCCGTCCGATACATCGCCCCAACGGTCAATATCTGCAAGATATTCCCAATTCAAACCGTCATAGCTTCTGAGAAGCGAAATTCTGTGTCTTGGTCTGCCGTTTCCGAGACTGTAAGGCGGCATATAGATGGTTGACATATAGAATGTGCCTTCGTCATAAGGGTCTTCTTTGACGCTGAATGAACCAAGTGCACAGGGAATCTGAGGAAGTGCATATTCGTCTGACCACGTTTCACCGTTATCTTCGGATAATGTATATCTCATACATCCGCCATCATTATATGAACAGTACTGAATGAGAGGACCGTCCTTAATCTTGATTATCTGTGTTTCGCAGAAGTAGTTAAGATTGGTGTATTCTACGGGTGAATTCTTTGACTGTGTCCATGTGTAGCCGTTGTCATCGGAGTAGTAGGTTTCAGAAACAACCTTCTTGTCACCAACGTTTGATTGTCTTCCAACGGTGTGGAAAACACGGTATGTGCCGTTGTCAAGCTTTATCAGATTTATTCTGTCACCGGGTTGTGCGTATTTGGAATTTGGGTCGATGGGTAATTCACCGACCTTTTCCCAAGTGATGCAGTCAAAGGAACGGTATGCATCGATACAGTTCTTCACGTGGAGGAAGCTTCCGTCAGGGAGTTGTACCATTGTTGTGGGACGTGCATCGGTGAAGTTTTCAACATAGTTGATGGTCTGTCCCTTGTCGTCGGAAATATTGTGATTGCCTTCCGAGAAGAACCAGTATCTTCCGTCAGGAAGAACCATCATTCCAAGGTGAGAACCCTTTGTGTTGGTGGGAGTGTATTCAAGAACACCGTCCTCAACTCTGCCCTGACCGCTGAGAAGTGCAAGATCAATATCATCTCCATCCATATTACATCTTTCTGCAAAAAAGCCAACACGACCGGGCATAACCTTCTTTTCGGCATCTGCACGAACCGTTTCCTTGCCGTTTACATAAAGAATAAGTTCCTTGCCGACGTTTTTGAATCGTACATTGTACCATTCGTTGAGATTAACGTCACTTTCCGCTTTGGCATAGGTGATAATCGGGTCAAAGTCAATGCCCAGACGAACATTGATGAACCATTTTTTAAGGGTAAAGTCATATCCGCCCTTGATGTAGGAGTCATCGGCGTTTACTCTTGTGTAAAGCCCCATCTGGGGGAGACTTCCAAGCTCAGTGGCTCTGATTTTTGCGGAGAAGTCAACATCCTGCTCAAAAACGTGGAGCCACGTCTGTGAATAAACTGTTGTGTTGTCTTTCAGACTGTAAATCTTGTTTTCACCGTCTGCCACAACTGTCCATTTGTCTTCCCTGTTGTTTTCAATCCAATGGCTCGGACTGGTGTCAGCTGTTTCGTCATTGAAATTGTCAGCATAGCTACCTGGGGTAAGCTCAGGAACGGGAGTGGTATCGGGAACAAAGGAAAGTTCCTTACCGCGAACGGTGAAATTGTCGAAAATACCCCAGCCTTCATGGCAACAAAGCCCAACTGTTCCGCTGGTTATGGCTGTATCTCCGGGTGTGTTTGCATCAATGTTTGGCGTTTCAAGTCGCAGTTCGTCATTCACATAGCAACGAACCATTCCGTCAACAAGAGTTATGCGAAGATTGTACCAAACTCCTGTTTTGAACCACTTTTCGCTGTTTGTTTCAACTGTTGATGCAATCATCTTGCCGTTTTTGTAAAGTTGAATACGGTTTCCACCGCCAACATTGGTTTTGTCTGTTACATAAAATTCAAAATAGTTGCCGTCAGCGATACAGGCATCAATTCCAAGGAATATGTTGGGGTCAACAAACTGAACGTCAACCGAAAGGGAAGTAGGTTCAAGGTTTTTGTCTTTGAGGAATGTCCGTGTTCCCAGAGATTGTGAACGATATTGGTCAAAGGGACTGTATTGATAAAGTCTGCCGTTTTGAGCATACCAGTATCCGCTGTTCCTTGTACCTGTTACGCTCAAGTGTGATTCATATTTGTCTGCGGCTGTCATTTCATCGAAGGTATCTTTAAAGACGATTTCGCTGTCTGCAAGATAAGGATAGAGGAGAAATTCAATTTTTTCAAGAGCCGAATCAAGCTTTGTTTTGTTTTCTGCCGTAATGTCATTTTTCTCAATGTTTGAAAGTTCATCGAACGTCTCTGAAAGTGCATATACAGAAGCCTTGTCATTGAGGGTAAGTGCATCAGGGTCAAGTGCCGCTATTTTCTCGTTGAGACCTGCGGTAACGTCCTTGCGATGAACTACGTTCAGGTCAAGAGTGAAGGTTTCGCTGTCATATTCAAAGGTTGCGGTTTGCGAGCCGATGTTTGAACAGTCAACGTCTTCAAATTTGGTTGAGTCAAGCTGAACGGATTTTGTTTCACCGTTTATGTAATTGAGATTAAGGCTAAGTCCGATATAGTCGGGAACATTACCCACAGGAACGTCAAGAGTCTTTATTTCGTTGCCTGAGGGGTCTGTGATGTTCCAGAAAGAAAGAATCTTTGGTTCAGTAACGGTGAAAGAATTTATTTTGTCGCCTTGTTTTTCAAGACAGGAGGGAGTGACATAGCCTTTGCTCAATGGAGTGGGGGCGTTATACTCAATTATAAGGTTGTTGTCAATATAACACTTAATTTCGTTTTCATATGCCTGCATTGCAAGGGTATATGTCTGATTAGGAACAATTTTTATACCTTGCTTGTAGGCTTCAATAACGCCGATTTCTTTCAGCACGGTGTTGTTGTGGGATAGGAGAATTTTATCTATACTTACAGCAAAATGATATTCTTCATTATCTGTGAAAAACGAAAGCTTAGCGATTCCTGCATTGGCAAGTGTTACCGAAGTTGTGGCAAGAAAGGCTCCGTTTGTTTCGTACTCTGCAAGCATTTCAGGGTTGGTGTCCTCTGCATAAACAACCGTGCAGACGGATGTAAGCATACAGACGGTAAGGAATAGGGCTAAAAGTCTTTTCATATGAATTTCTCCTTTGCTATGTTTTTTCTATATTATATTATTAAAATCTCATAAAGTCAACGGAAAAGAAAAAGAGCTCCGTAGAAAAACCGGAACTCTTTTTGGATATCTTGTTTAGTTGTTTGATGAAGAATATTTATCCATATACTCAACAGCGAGAATTGCGGCACGGGGAACACCGTTTTCGTCCTTATCGTGAACGTATTGACAATGGCTGCCATGGATAAGCTTCAGCTCAACATTGTCTTCGTGACCAAAGTGTTTGAGTGTTGCTTTGACCAACTGAATTTGCTCCAGGCGACAGGGAATATCGTTGTCCGATACCACAAGCTGCATTGGCGGATATTCCTCGTCCATGCCGATATAATAAAGAGGTGCTTTTTCGTCAATTATACATCTTTTTTCGTCCAGCCCCATCTCACGGAGAACGTTGAAGTGTACGGAGGGCTGACCTGCATCGTGCATAAAGCCTGCAAGGTCGGTGGGTTTGATTCCGTGTGACCCAAGCCATTTTTTGTCAAAGCATAGTAGCATTGATGCATAACCGCCTGCTGAACTTCCGCATACGTGGATTCCATTACACTTTCCGTATTCATTGATGTGCTTGAAAGTCCAAGCAACGGCCGCTGCCGAATCTTCGATAAATTCGGGATACTTTGCTTCGGGATAGAGACGATAGCTGATTACAACAGCTGCATATCCTTGATTAGCAATATACTCACCCATTTTTACGTAGCCGTCTTCGTCCTTGCTTCCGCCATCAAATCCGCCACCGTGAATGTATATGTAAGTTTCAAATTCTTCTTTGTCAGGAAGGTAAAGGTCAAGAACCTGTCGTTTATGTTCGTTTGCGTATTTGATATTTTCAACCCTTTTCATTAGAGAACTCCATTCTTTTTGTCAAGGCGATAGTTCCTTGCATACATACAAAGGTCGGCACCAACCATAATGAGGTTGAGAACATAGAAAAAGAGTACGTACCACTTCTCTGCAAATTCTGCCATATAGACATCATTTACCAGTTTTGATGTTATACCTGCTATGTAGCCGAAGAAGATAAGACAAAGGAAAGAAAGGCTTTTGCCTTTTGTTGTTCTTGCACGATAAGACTTCATAACATTGAGAGGCCATGAAAGTCCAAAGCTGACAATCATAATAATCTCCAAAATTTCTGCCATAGATAAAATACCTCCAAGAGTTGATTTATGTGTTATTTTAACACGATTTATGTGTTATTGTATCATATTTGTGCTATATTGTAAAGAATCAAATAAAGTATAACTGCTATACCTTGACAGTTATAGCGAACTGTGATAATATGTGCGGGGTGATAATAATGGAAATATTGCAGCTTAAATATTTTTGTGATGCGGCAGAAACTCAGAATTTTTCTGAAACTGCAAAAAAATTTGGGGTACCGCCGTCAAATATTTCTCAGTGTATAAAGCGTCTGGAAAGTGAGCTTGACACAAGATTGTTCAACCGTCGGTCCAACAGTCTCTTTCTTAATGAGCAAGGAAGGCTTTTCTACGAAAAAGTCAGTGTCGCTTTGAAGTTGATATATGAAGCAAGAGCAGATGTGGAAAACACAAAGCTTAGTGACGAAATAAAGATTTGTATTATTGCAAACCGCCGCATTGTGATGAAGGCAATTGAAAGATTCAGACTTCAAAAACCGGATGTAAGGTTTATTGTGAGTCACAAATACGATAAAAGTGAAGATTTTGACCTTATAATAACCGACGAGTTGTTTGATAGCAAAGAAATGGAGAAAACTATGATAATTTCTGAGGAAATATCTTTGGCTATAAAAAAAGATAATCCGTTGGTTAATAAAGAATGTATAGAGATAGATGATATCAGAGAAGAAAATTTTATAAGTCTGAATAGGGAAAGCAGTCTTTTTGCGGTTACCCATCAGTTTTGCAAAAGCAAAGGCTTTGAACCCAATATTGTAATTCAAAGTGATGACCCGTTTTATATGAGAAAATGTGTTGAACTTGGTCTTGGTGTTGCCTTTGTTCCGGTATTTTCGTGGAAAGGTTTGTTTTCGGAGGATGTAGTGCTGAAGCCAATTGAAGGTTTTAACAGAAATACCTGTGCCTTTCGTGCAAGGAGTAAGTATTTATCTAAAAGTACTGATGAATTTTTGGATATTTTGATTCAGGAATGTAAAAGAGAAAAACAAAAAGTCTAAAAACTATTGACAAACAAGAGAAAATGTGGTATTCTATGTTTGGAGTTAGCTGAGACTAACTCCAAAAAATAAATGATAGGTTAGATAAAACTAACTTGATTGATTTTAAGGATAAAAGCTTTCAATATCGTTTTGTTGGCAGGGAAAATGCCGTGTTCAAACGAAAAAAAGGAAATTTTCAGCAAACCGTATGCGTGAAAACGCATAATAAATTTCCCGGGAGAGCAATTTTTTCAGATTGCTCTCCGACCCCTTTTGATAAGCTTTTCGTCCTTTGAAACAGAAAAATAATAAACCTACCTTATAATTAAATAACACCAAACATAAACACCTGCTTCTTTAGCCATGGAAGCAGGTGTTTATGTATCTGTTGACATTTTTGTCGAATTTTGCTACAATAGGAATGGTGATAAAGACGAAGGGCCGCTTCTTTTTTGAACCTTGTTTTTTAGTTTGTCCGGGAATTACGGCACATTGAAAAGAAAGAAAAGTGACATATTGCGAATGTCGCAAAAATGGTGCTATGCTTATGAAAAGATTTTTGAAAACAGATAATTTGAAAATAGGGGTTGTTTTATTGCTTGCCCCGGTTTTTTTTGCTGTGTGTTTTTTTATGCCAATACCATACAGGTTTTTCGGGAATATACTGTTTGCAATTGCTGTTATTGATATAGTTGTCTTTTTGTTTTGCATTTTGCTTAGAGCCTTTGATCCCAAAAGCAAGGTAAGTATTGTCTTTGAACTGTTGACGGCAATCAGCTTTGCGGAAGTTACTCTTTTTATGCTTTCGGATGGTTACGGTTATTTTGGTTCGTGGGATTTTGTTGTGGCGGCTGTTTTCAAGGATATAAAGCTTTTCCTTCTGTTTCTTTTTTATGAGAATTATTTCAGGAAAAAGATAGTGAGTGTCCGGTGGATTCTTGCGGCGTGTCTGACGTACGATGTTTTGTGCCGGTTAGTTCCACGGCTTGCTGTGCCGCTCTTGGCAGTTATGGCACTGTTGACGGCGTGGACCTTTGTGAAGATATGCAAAGAAAAAAAGAAAAAAAGTCTTTTGTTTGCCTGGAGCCATTTTGTTTTTATGTTCGGAACATCGTGTGGCGTAACGCTTTTGGCTGATTCCTACGGCGGAAAGGTCTTTTTGTGTAGTTTCTTCAGCACTTCGTTGTCGTGCTTGCTGTGGTTTTGTCTGTATCTGAGAATAATTGTCAAGGTGCGGAATGATGAAGTGAAAACAGCAAAAAAGGATATTGACTTCAAGAGTGAAGAAATGAGTGTTATGCTCAGCCAGATTAAGCCACACTTTATATATAACACATTGAACACCATTCAGTTCCTTTGTCGCACAGACGGCGAACTGGCGGCGGACACAATAGCGGATTTTTCAGATTATCTGAGAACAAATCTGAATTTTGATTCAACCCGCCAGATTGTTCCTTTTGAAGAGGAACTTGAACATATAAACAAGTATCTGAAGATAGAAAAGCTGAGATTCCGACACAGATTGATGGTGAAATACGATATTCAGGAAACTGGATTTTTTGTTCCCACACTGAGCCTGCAGCCTATAATTGAAAATGCTGTTAAACACGGTATTTCAAAGCGACTCAACGGCGGAACCATAATAATTTCGACATATATGGATGATGATAATTACGTAATTCGGATAAAGGATAACGGTGTTGGTTTTACGGAAGAAGAAGTTGAAGAGAAACAAAATAATACCAAACGGAAATCTTTGGGTATGAAAAATATCAAGAACAGAATTGAGACACTTCTTGGCGGCAGACTTGAAATCGAAAGCCGCAAAGAACGCGGAACAACTGCGTGGATTTATTTACCCATTGAAAAGAATATGGAAGGTGAAAAAAATGAAAATAGCTTATATTGATGATGAGCCGCTGGCGAGAGAGAATTTTTTGTATACTTGCGGAAAGATTGAGGGGATTTCTTCCGTTGAATGTTTTGACAATTACCTTGAATTGCTGAACTGTGTGAAATTCGGCGGAGTTAATCTTGTTTTTGCGGATATCAATATGCCGGGTCTGGACGGACTGGAGCTTATGCAACACATAAAAGAAGCTAATGAAAAGGTTGAAGTTGTTTATGTGACCGGATATGATGAGTATGCACTCAGAGCCTTTGATGTGGGTGCTTTCGGGTATGTTCTCAAGCCGTATACCGTTGAGAAAATCCGTCAGGTTATTGACAGATTCAAAAAAGTGACTCATTTCAGCAATCGTCGTGTTATTGAAATAAAAACTTTTGGCAGATTTGATGCGTTTATTGACGGTCAGGTTATTCACTTTTCAAACAAAAAATCAAAGGAACTGTTTGCTTTGCTGGTTGACCGTCTTGGAGGTACTGTTACCATGGAACAGGCCATTGATATTCTTTGGGAAGATCGTCCTTATGATGAAAAAACAAAGAATCTGTACAGAATAGCTTTGAAAAATCTCAGAGATACCCTGGAACAGGCGGGGTGCGTTGAGATTCTTGTTGAGTCAAGAGGTCAGAGAAGCATTAATTTTGCTAACGTGCAATGTGATTATTATGAATACGTAAAGAATCCTGAAAAGAACGAGGAAGCTTTTCAGGGAGAGTATATGTCAGATTATTCGTGGGGCGAATATACTCTTGCAAAGTTGATGGATACATATTAAAACAAAAAAAGTGACGGTTAATACATAAACAACCGCCATTTTTGTTGTTATTTCACGTTTGTTTCACGTTGAGAATGATACAATAAAAAAAATAAGGGAAAAAGGAGGAATTTTGTGTATTGCGAAAACTGCGGAAGAAAGATTAATGCAAAAAAAACAGAATGTAAAAAATGCGGAACAGCAATAAAGCTTGAAGGTTCAAGTGGTTATGAGAAACCTGCAGAAGAGCAAATATCAACAGAATTTCCTGTTGCGGATATCAGCGAAAAGAAAGAACCGAAAAAGAAGTGGTTTATGCCGGCGATTATTGCCGTGGCTTGTCTTGCGGTTATATTGATGGTAGTTTTTGTTATCGGTGGAGCAGATGACAAAAAGAAGCCTGATGGTACGGTTCCGGGAAATAACGGAATTGTTGTTGATGACGGACAAGATGATACTTCGGAAGATTCGGATAATGAACAGAATGAGGATGATGAACCTCAGGTGACTCCGGAACCTGAAGAAGAGGAACCTGAACAGCAACGTGTAAAGAACGAAGTGGTTGCGGAAAATTTGAAAGGCAGTTTCAGAAATATAAAATTTGATAAGGTAAACGGTGAGCCCTATGCCAGCTTTTATGACTTGGGTGAACAGATAATTTTTGATGAGGAACTGGAAGATAACCTTTGGTTTGTGGCAAAGACCAAAACAGAATCCCTTGTTTTTGAAATCAGAAACGGAGGCGACAATGTTGTTGCTGAAAAAGTGATTTTGACCGATATCTTTGATAAAACCATTTCAAATTCATGGGTGAGAGTTTTTGCCAAGAAGAATGAAGGCAAGATGTATTTCGGGATTGAATGTTTGTCAAAACCTGCAACAACGGGAGCATTCACATCAAAAATAATGATTTTTGAATGCTTGAAAAAAGACGAAAAGGTGTCCATGGAGCTTGTGGAGAATTTAAGCTTTGGTGAAGGCAATGCATCATCGGTTAAATTCAATAACTCTGAAAAAACGGGGATTTCTGTTCCGGATGAAGGTTGGGCATCGTTTTACAGAAACGACAAGTCTCTGGCGGAAAACGAGGCAGACAGTATGATAACAATTAAACAGAGGTATCCGGGAGAACCTGAGAATCTTGTGCCGGAAAATGAAGGCAATTACAAGAAAATAAAAATGATAATTATAACATGGGCATAATTATATAAGAGGAGAGATAAAAATGAATTGTAGAAAATGTGGAAATGTTTTGATGGAAGGTGCAAAATTTTGTACCGTATGCGGAACACCGATTGAGAATGTTGATGCACCTGTTGCTCCTCCGGTAGCTGCATATACGACAACACCGACTACATATGCGGCAACACCTATTGAACCAACAACAGCTGCAATGGCACAGGGGGTTATGCTTGACAGTTCGCCCCGTGCAACAGCACTGTCGATGCTGAAAAACCCGATTACTTTGATTATGGGTATTCTTTGGCTTGTTCTGACAGTTATGCTGTTTGAGCCATTTGTGGATTCCTTTGAGGCATTTGAGTATATAGATCGGCTTGAAGGCATACAGATGTTAGCTGTTTTTGCTCCTGCTTTGTTCTTTGCTCAGACTTTGGTTTGCGGCATTGGATTTATTATGGCTTTCGCAAAGGCTCGTCAGAATCAGCTGGGCGGCACAGGTGCAATAAAAGGCGGTTTTATTATCACCTTTGTGATTTTTGCAATAGTGACATTGTTTATTATTTTGGGAATTGCCGAAGTTGAAGAGAGGTATTCGGAAGCGAGACGTTATGGATATACGAACTCATCGTTTATGTCAGAAAATGCTATGGAGTTGATTCTTACGATAGCAATTATAGTTATACTGTTTATTTCCATAGCCCAGGTTATATCTTCTTTCACCACAGTTGAGACAGCGGTCAGAAATGACAAATCATACAAGAAAACATCGGTTTTCGCTGCGGTAATCAGCTTTTTGGTGGCAGCTGTGCTGCTGTATGTTGTGGCAGAAAGCGGAGTGATGGAAGCAGAGAGTGATGAAGCTACGATGGTGATGTTTATGTTCCTGGCTTCAATTGCCATCTGTGTTCTGCTGGGTGTTATGTTGATTATGTTCAGAAAAATAGGTATGCCCGTGGCGGCTCCTGTTGCTGCACCTTCATTTGCGGTATCTGCGACACCTGCTTCGCCGGCTCCGTTTACAGTACCTACAACAGCGGCATCTACAACGCAAAATGTTTACGGTCAGGGTGTGAATAACGGATATCAGCAGCCTATTCCTGATTTGAATGTAAACTATCAGCAACCTGTTCCTGACTTGAATGTAAATTATCAGCAGCCTGTTCCTGATCTGAATGTAAACTACCAGCAGCCTGTTTCTGATTTGAATGTAAATTATCAGCAGCCTATGCAGACTGCGACTTCCAATTATCAGCAGCCGGTTCAGAATGTGACTGCGAATTATCAGCAACCTGTTAAACAGGTAAGTGTTGAATCCATGGAACAGCCTGAAACTGTTACTGCTCAGGTGCCTGTAAGTCAGGTTAATACAACCGGTTTCCAACAGGGAGCCAACCTGGATGATGTTCAAATGGTTCAGAATGCTGATGTTGAAAACAGGGTGTCTGTTCAGAATGTTCAGGAACCTGAACAGAATGGCGATGCAGGGATTCCTATGAATTAGGATGCTGAACAAAACCCCCTGACAGACAGCTTCCCTGTTTGTCGGTCAGGCTTATTAAAGAAGGGAACGTGAAAATATGAATTGTTTAAAATGCGGAAATCCAATATCTCCCGGAACGACTTTTTGCACCTCTTGCGGTGCAGGGGTTCCACCCACATCCTCGGGAGTGAAAACAATGGTGACCAGTCCGAGAACATTGGCACTTTCTGCTCTCAAAAATCCCCTTTATCTTATAACCGGAATAGTGTTTGTTGCGAGCTTGTTGTTTACTGTTTATAGTGTGTTTACGATGCTTGATGACATACATTTCTTTGAAGTGGCTTCAGATTCAGAGAAGATGATTATACTTGTGAGCCTTGCCATTGCAATTCTTCCTCAACTTTTGCTGGGTATAGGAATACTGGTGTCAGCGGCAAAGTCAAGGTCAGGTCTTAGTGACGGTATCGGTTGTGTCAAAGCCGGTTTTATTACACAAACTGTGTTTTTATCGCTGGCGACGGCGGGTCTGTTATTTGCTTTAATAAAGGCGATGAACCACGGAGCTTCGTTGAATGGAGATATTACACTGAGTTTAATGCTTGTAATTGGCATAATCGTTATGGTATTTGCTTATCTGGCAAGGTGTATATCAACTTTCAGTATCGTTCAGAATGCGGTTAACAAAGATAGTTGTCATGGAAAAACATCTGTTTATGCAATTATCATTGGATATTTGTTTGCGGTATTATATTTTTATGTGGGATTTGAAGGTCTGAATAATGCTTCGGAGTTAGGTCGGGAAATGAGATACGCTGCAATGGATTTCGGCGTTCAGGAATTTGGTGAAATGGCAGCTATTTCTATGATACTTAGTGGTCTTTGCTATGCGTTGCTGGCGTCTTCGATGATTCTGTTCAGAAAAATTGAAGTTTCAACCGCAACTGCCGGAGGTTATTCATCATCAGCTTTTGTTGGTGGTGGGGCGACTCCTATCAGTGAGTTGGGCAGAACAACTTCGGGCTTTTGTAGCAGTTGCGGCAGACCGTTGCCTCCATCGGGGATATGTTCGTGCGGATTTATAGCTCCGGGAACAACCTATGCACCTGTAGCTGCAACACCTGCATCCTTTGCACCCTCGGCAGCACCTATATATCCTGCAGCACCGACAGAGCCTAAGACTCCTGTGGTTCCTGAGACTCCTGCAACATCTGCAGCGGTTCCTGAAGTTTCTGCAGAAAAGCATTTTTGTATTCATTGCGGAAAAGTTCTTATTGGTGCTGAAATCTGCAGTTGCAGTAAGAGTTTTGGAGGTGCGACACCTGTGAGTACCGTACCTGATCCGTCAAGCGTTTCAGGGGGATTGCGCTCAACAATGCGTGCACCGAGAAAGAATGTGGACGAAAAAGAAATGGAAGACCTGCAAAGAGGAAAAAGCTTTTTCGGAACAGGCGGAAATCTGGACTAATATGTAGTTTAGCATAGTATATTAATGATATGGAGAAAGAATTATGGCAAGTAATTTTAAGATAACATACAATGTGGATATGGTTTTTTGTATTGATGCAACCGGAAGTATGGGCGGCGTAATTGATATGGTTAAAGCTAATGCACTTAAGTTTTATGCCGATGTTACAAATGCGATGTCGGAAAAAAAGAAAACGATTGATAAACTGAGAGTCAGAATTGTTGCATTCAGAGATTACGTGGCAGACGGACCTGATGCGATGCTGGTGACGGACTTTTTCTCATTGCCCGAACAATCGGAAGATTTTGAGAGATGTGTCAAAAGCATAGAAGCTTTTGGCGGCGGTGACGATCCTGAAGATGGGCTTGAGGCTCTGGGCTATGCCATTAAGTCAAAATGGAGTGAGGATGGTATGAAGAAAAGACAGGTTATTGTTGTCTGGACTGATGCAACCACTCACGAACTGGGTTATGGCAGAGGTGAAGCGGGATATCCTTCGGGAATGGCAAGAAACTTTGATGAATTGACCTCTTGGTGGGGTGACAAGCAAAACAGCGGTTTTGTTAATCAGAATGCAAAAAGATTGCTTTTGTTTGCACCATACGGACCATATTGGAGTTCTATTTCGGAAAACTGGGACAACGTAATCCATTTTCCGTCTGTTGCCGGAAAGGGTTTGGGCGAATTTGACTATGCACAGATTATAGATTCAATCTCCAATACAATTTAACGGAAGTGATTTTATGAGTATTATTCAAAGAGGAAAAGGTTCGTTGCTTAAGTATCTTGATACCGTATTTGTTATTAACGGTGAAATGATTGAAGACAACGGTGAAGACAGTTTTGCCTTTTCTGTAAACGAAAAGTTCGGAATGCTTGGAGCTTTTGATGGTTGTGGCGGAATAGGGTCTCGTAAATATGCGGAGTATGACAATAAGTCAGGTGCTTATGTGGCTTCGCGTGTGGCAAGTGACGTCACTATGGAATGGTTTCGACAGCTAAGTGCTTCAAACATATCAACGATTGATAATCGGACTGCTTTGCAAGTGACCGAATCCCTTAAAATGAGATTGATAAGAAAGTTGGAAACGCTGGAAACAGGAACGAAGTCCAGCATGATTCGGGGATCGCTTGCAAAGAGCTTCCCCACAACGACCTCGGTGGTTCTGTTCTCGAACATAGGCGAAGGCGTTCGGGCTTCCTTTATCTGGGCGGGTGATTCGAGAGGATATATGCTTACACCGATGGGGTTGTGTCAGATAACCCGTGATGATATTGAGGAAGGTATTGATGCTTTAACCAACCTCAGTAATGACAGCAAATTGACAAATCTGGTATATGCAGACGGCGAGTTTGAGTTGCACAGCCGGGTGGTCACATGCCATGAACCGTCTGTTTTGGTTACTGCCACCGATGGGTGTTTTGGTTATTTTTCCACCCCTATGGAGTTTGAGTTTGTGCTTGTTGAAAGTATGATGCATGCCACCAATATCACGCAGTGGAAAACCAATCTTGAGCAGTGTATTAAAAAGTATACGGCGGATGATTACACAATGGGAATTGCTGTTTGCGGATACAGGGATTTCAAGAGTATGAAGCAGGCATTTATACCAAGAAGAATGGACTTGGTAAACAAATATATATCCCGACTTGAGGTTGGCGACGAGACTGCCAAGCTTCAATTGTGGGAAGATTATAAAAAAACGTATTACAGGGGAGTTTAACCGATGGATATCATCAATGGATATCAGCTTGTCAGCGAATTGAAAAATGACAAAAGCGGCTATGCAAGGTGGGGTTTTGCCACCAAAGACGGAATTGATTTTTTTATAAAGGAATTTCTGTCTCCGGTATACCCTTTGGATGTGTATTCCATTTCTCCGGAACAGATTATGCGGAAAAGGGAAGTGTGCGACAAATTCCAATGGGAAAAGCAGATGTTTTATGATAGGCTGAACCAGTGTTTCACCGGCAATGTGGTTACTGTGGCGGATTTCTTCAGATGGGGGAGCCATTACTATATGGTGACGGAGAGAATTGATGCAGCTCCAATTGACCCGAAGGATATAATGAACTTTGATTTGCCGCAGAAGCTTCTTATTCTGAAAATTATTCTTTATGGAATGAATAACCTGCATCGACACGGAATTGTGCACGGTGATATAAAACCGGATAACATTCTTTTTAAAAGAACTGCAAAGGGAATGTATACTGCAAAGTTAATAGATTTTGACAGCAGCTTTACAGAAGATAATATGCCCATGGATGAAGAATTTCAGGGCGATATGGTGTATCTTGCACCTGAATCTTTTCTGTTTATTGCGGAAGAAATTGATGCCATAACAACAAAAATTGATGTTTTTGCGTTAGGAATATTATTTCATCAGTATTTCAGCGGTGAGCTTCCGGAATTTGATACATCGCAGTATGATTATGCTTTTGAAGCTGTTTTGGATGGTGCCGGGGTGAAAATCAATCCGGTTATTCCTGATTTTATGAAGCAGATTATCGAGAGAATGCTCGACAGAGAGCCGGAAAACAGACCGTCTGTGGACGAGCTGTTTGAAACAATCCGAAGATATGCCGACGAGGGTGGATATCTTGATGGTAATGTTACATTCCCGGAACGGACAAGCTCCGTAACTCCCGTCAAATCGGGATTGATAATAAATATGAGGAAAAAGGACGAACCTACAGTAACCAAAGCGGATGAAATACCCGAAAAAGAGCGGGAAAAGACGGATGTGAAGGACAACTTTTTTGTTAGAGCCGGTGAGCTTTGAGTGAATTTTTTAAAAGTTCAGATAGAAAGATGATTATAAAATGATTATTAAGTCAACACGGTTGTATCAAGTTGCTGACTTATAAAAGTAAAGATGGTGGATTTATATGTGGAAGTGCCCTCAGTGTGAAACAGTAAATAAAAATGATAAATGCATTATTTGCGGTGAGTCAAACCCGTATTTTCCGAAGGTAACTTTGCCTTTTCAGGAAGGGAGCTCAAGGATAAAATCGACTATGCGCTCATATGGAGATGATAATTTCGGTATGGGCAAAATTACATATCCCACAGGTCAGGTTCAGCAGGATGACCTGATGCAACCCGATAATTCGGGTTATGGTGAAGGCACTGTGCCAGAATGGACAGAAACTTCTGTTAATGTACCCTATGAGGCACCTGCAAGATCTTATATCGAACAAACGATTCCCATTGATAATCTTTATGGCGAAGCTGTGACGGAACCTGAAAATGCTGAAATACCAAAGAAGAAAAGCAAGACAAAAAAATGGATTATTGGTATTCTGATTGCACTTGTTGTTTTGGCGGCAGGTACTGTCGGTTTCCTGGAAATTCAAAGGAGCAGAGCTAAAAGTGCTTTGAATGACGGTAATTATGAAAAGGCAAAATCTATTTACAGCGGAATAGGGTTTTATCGTGACAGCGCCTCTATGGTTAATGAATGTGACTATATGAAAGCGATAGATATGCTGGAAAGCGGGGAACCTGAGAAAGCAGAAAAAATCTTTGAAGAATTGGGACATTATAAGGATTCATCGTTAAAGATTCTGGATTGTGAACTTGCGTTGGCTGAAGAATATCTGGAAGAAGGCGACAAAGAAAAGGCATTTGAATGTCTTGAAGAGCTTGTGGAGAAGGAATATGAGGGCAGCGACATCAAGATGGAATATCTGATTGAAGAATTTTATGAGGATGCGGTGCGGAAGTATCACGAAGGCGATTATGATATAGCAAAAGATATTTTTGAACTGCATAAGGACGGTTGCTTGCTTTTGGGTGAGACGGCGAATCCTGCCTATAACAAATATATGACACTCATTGAAGTTCATCTTGGATTGTGTGATGATATTTCTGAAATCTATGACCTGATTGATTTTGAAGACACCAAAGATATATTACTTTCGGATGAGTATATTTTTGATTTTCTTACAGGAGAATGGGTTGACAGTTTAAACAACGTCATTGAGTTTACACCGAACTCAAGCGGAGGAATAACTTGCAGCTGTTCTTTGCCTTATGAGGACGGTTCATATTATAAGATTGAGGACGGTGTTCAGTATTACGGTGATGACGGACGTGAAGGCTGGACAAAAGCTATGAGATATGAAATAGTTCATGAGAACAAGATAACGGTGTACTGTTATTCAAACGGTTCGACTTATATTATGTACAGACAGTAGAAAGGTTTGAGAATATGTGGAAGTGTCCTAAATGTGAAACCATAAACAAGGAAGATGTTTGCGTTGTTTGCGGTGAAAAAAGAGTTATCCCTGTGCCTGTTGCGGAGCCGGCTGCGGCTTCGCCGGAACCTGTTCCTGTATCTGTTCCCGAAACCGTTCAGAAAACAGAAACGGAGCCTGAGAAAAAGAGCTCAGGAAAGAAATTGGCAATCAGTATTCTTTGTGTTATTTTTGTTATACTGATTGGGGCAGGCGTATTTGTTTATATGCAGCTTTCAAAACAGGAGGATGCACAGAAAATAGAAGAGGAAGTTGCCCTTGCTCAGGAAATGTTTGAAAATAGAGAATATGAGCAGTGTGTTGAAAAGCTTCAGGAAATAAAAAACAAGTATTCACAGTATAACAAATCCTTTGATGCTTTGTATCTTGAAGGATATTCGTTTATGGAGCTTGAAAGATACGCAGATGCGGTTATTTGCTTTGAGAAGGCACTGGAAAATGGTGAAACGGCAGAGTGCTACATAAATCTTGCTGTTTGTTATGCAAAAACCGAAAAGTTTTCAAAAGCAAAGGATGTTCTTGAAAATGTGAGTGGTGAAGAAGCGGTCAAACGGTATGTTGAGGCGGAAATTCATGTGGCAAAAGACAGTCCTGATGATGCAATTCCCGATTTTGAATATGTTATAACAAATACTAATGACGAAAATCTCAAACGCAGAGCCTATATTGCACTTGCGGAGCTTTATCGTGAAATGCGTCATCAGAACAAAGAGACGTTCTATTATCTTGACAAACAGATTGAGGTAATGGAAGAGGCGGTCAGAAACCTGAAGCTTGAAGATGATTTGACTTTGACGGAAATGATGGGCGAAGCGTATTTTACAAACAAAGAGTATGATCTTGCGGTTCAGAAGTTCAGAAGACTTATTGAACTGGGTTATGTCAGAGATTATGTTTATTATAATATTGCAATAATTCACCAGCAGGAAGGCGATCTTGCTGAGGCGGAAAGTGTTCTTCTTGAAATGAAGGAAACATACCCTGAAAATTATCAGTGTTATATGCAGTTGGCTTTCGTATACATTGAAATTGAAAACCAAAGACCTGCTGAACAGAGAGATTATTCAAAAGCGGTTGAGTGCTATGAACTTGCAGAAAAATATGCAGGAAGTCAACACGGGTCGGATCTTGTGCAGCTGGAACGGCTGATTGATACTCTTCGGAAGAATGGTTGGCTTGATTAGGAACATTATTGCCCTATGTAACAGAAATGTTGCATAGGGTTCTGTTGTTTCGGCACAAAATACTTGATTTTGTTTAAGTAAAAGGATATAATGGAAAAATGTATAAGAAAGAAAACGGTGAAAGGAAGGATTGACGTGGCAAATGCTGTTCTTGACTTTATAAAGAAACCCAAAGCTGCAATGATCATTAGTGCAGTTCTCGCTGCATTGCCGATGTCGTTCCCGGCTTTGTTTTTTCTGTCCTGGTTTGCATATGTTCCTTTTTTTGCAATCGTAATAAAAAAAAGCGGACACGAACGGATGCGAGCTTCGGTGGGACGGTGGTTCTTTTTTGGTTTTATCTTTAATTTATGTGTGTACTATTGGTTCAGATGGTTATATCCCTTGGATTTTCTTGGCTTTTCAGATGGAATGTCTGTCTTTATTGTGTTGTTTGCCTGGATTGTTGTGAGCTTGATTCATGCTGTGTTCTACATTGTGCCCGGAATGATGTGCCATATAGCAGCAAAAAAAATCAATAATCCGGTGATAACGGCTTTTGCGGGGATTCTTGGAGTTATGATTGCTCTGCGACTTGCGGGAATGGGAGAACTTGCCTTCCCTTGGATTCGTGTTTCTTTGGGACAATACCGTGTTCCTGTGCTGATTCAGGCGGCATCACTTTTTGGGATTGAAGGTGTTGATTTTATCATTCTTTCGGTGAATGCTTTGGTTGCGGTTGCTGTTATGATTCCTGACAAACGAAGTACTTTTGTTTTTTGTGCTGCAGGGGTGTTTTTGTTGAATTTTGTGTTTGGGATTTGCAGATTATGTAC
>JAZNLK010000160.1:0-3109 GCA_045579055.1 Clostridia bacterium | reverse complement strand
GGTAAGAGAACAGCAAAGGCTGCTCTTAAGATTGCTTGTGACTTGGTTGACGAAGGTATGATTGATGAAAAGCAGGCAGTTGCTATGATCGACCCCAGAAACCTTGACACACTTCTCCATCCTCAGTTCGACGCAAAGGCTCTTAAAGCTGCAACACCTATGGGCAGAGGTCTCGGTGCATCTCCCGGTGCTGCTTGCGGTAAGATTGTGTTCACTGCTGAAGACGCCGAAACTTGGAACGCTAAGGGCGAAAAGGTAGTTCTTGTTCGTCTTGAGACATCACCTGAAGATATTACAGGTATGAAGGCATCACAGGGTATCCTGACAGTTCGTGGTGGTATGACATCACACGCAGCCGTTGTTGCTCGTGGTATGGGTACTTGCTGCGTATCAGGTTGTGGCGACATCAATATGGACGAAGAAAACAAGAAGTTCACTCTCGCAGGTAAGACATTTGTTGAAGGCGACTTCATTTCAATCGATGGTTCAACAGGTAATATCTACGATGGCATTATCCCCACAGTTGACGCTGAAATCGCTGGCGAATTCGGCAGAATTATGGACTGGGCTGACAAATACAGAACTCTTAAGGTTAGAACAAATGCAGATACACCTGCAGATGCTAAGAAAGCAAAGGAACTCGGTGCTGAAGGTATCGGTCTTTGCCGTACAGAGCATATGTTCTTTGAAGCAGAAAGAATTGCTGCATTCCGTGAAATGATTTGTGCTGACACTGTAGAAGAAAGAGAAGCAGCTCTCGATAAGATTCTTCCTTATCAGCAGGGCGACTTTGAAAAGCTCTACGAAGCTCTCGAGGGCAACCCCGTTACAATCAGATTCCTTGATCCTCCTCTCCACGAATTTGTTCCCACAGAGGAAGCTGACATCAAGGCTTTAGCTGATGCACAGGGCAAGTCAGTTGAAGACATCAAGGCTATCATTTCTTCACTCCACGAATTCAACCCAATGATGGGTCACCGTGGCTGCCGTCTTGCGGTAACTTACCCCGAAATCGCAAAGATGCAGACAAAGGCTGTTATCCGTGCGGCTATCAATGTTAAAAAGGCTCATCCTGACTGGAACGTAGTTCCCGAAATTATGATTCCTCTCCCCGGCGACCTTAAGGAATTCAAGTTCGTAAAGAACGACGTTGTTGCAACAGCAGATGCTGAAATCGCAGCAGCAGGTGCTGACCTCCATTACGAAGTTGGTACAATGATGGAAATCCCCAGAGCATGCTTAACAGCAGATGCTATCGCAACAGAAGCTGAATTCTTCTGCTTTGGTACAAACGACCTTACACAGATGACCTACGGCTTCTCACGTGACGATGCTGGTAAGTTCCTTGATGCATACTATGATGCAAAGATTTTCGAAAACGACCCATTTGCAAAACTCGACCAGACAGGTGTTGGTCAGCTTATGGAAATGGCTGTTGAAAAGGGTACAAAGGTTAGACCCGAAATCCACTGCGGTATCTGCGGTGAGCACGGCGGCGACCCCGTATCTGTTGAATTCTGCCACAAGATTGGTCTTGACTATGTGTCATGTTCACCTTTCCGTGTTCCGATTGCAAGATTGGCTGCGGCTCAGGCAGCAATAAAAGACATGAAGTAATATCTTTAATGTTATTTAAGAGGAGTATCGTTTGATACTCCTCTATTTCTTTTATTGCAGCTCTTCGCATGATGGTTAAAACGCAAGCGTGTTGTCCCAATCCCAAAATGCTCTCGCATTTCACAATCCTTCGTTATATCTTTCTCTCCGAAATTGTACTTTTTCAGTTCTGCAACAGAAAGTTCCGGGTCATATTCTGCACCTTCAGCCGCACTGTGCTCGTGTTTTCAGGATAAAAGAATAAAATACCAAAACAAGCCCACCATTTTCAGGTGGGCTTGTTTCCTATATATTAGATTTTTATTTACTCTTTTCGAAATTCTTTGTGCCCTCTTTATAGATTTCACAAATTAATTTCTGTATTTTCAAGGCCTCTCTTCCGCTGATTGCAGGCTCAACATCCTTCTCTACCGCATTATAAAAATCTGCAATCTGACGAATGTGCTGAAATCCCCAATAATCCTTACCGTCTTCATAAACCACATCAGGGTCTATCACAGTTTTGGCCTCCAGCCGTTCTCCGCTGTTCAACAGAATTTCGGCATTGTCATAATCCATAACAACTTTTCCGTTTTCGCACAAAAGTCTTATTTCAATAGGATCATCGCAACCGTAGTTATTCATTGCCCAAAAGCCAAGAGTTGCTCCATTTTTGTACTTAATAAAACCTTCCGCAGTATCATCAACCTCCATGATTGAATGGTTGCGATTGGACATATGTGCCTGAACACTTTCTATTTCGTCATTTATAAACCAGTTTGCCAGGTCCATAGAATGGATGGCCTGGTCAATCATAACTCCTCCGCCTTCTTTATCCCAGGTGCCCTTCCAGTCCGAAAGGCTGTAGTAATCATCAGGTTTGCACCAGGTTAATGTAACCCTTGCGGAAATAACCTTTCCTAATGTGCCATCCTCTAATTTTTCCTTTACAAGCTTTGATGCATCATTATATCTGCACTGAAAAATAATGCCGTATTTAACACCGTTTTTTTCTGCAAGCTCAACATTTTCAACCGCATCCTCATATTTTATGCTCATAGGTTTTTCGCAAAGGACATTGACACCTGCCTCAATAGCATATTTTGAAACTACAGGATGCATATAATGTGGTATGCACACATGAACTACGTCTATGTTTTCCTTGTTGATTAAATCCTTATAATCATAATAAGCTTTGCAATTATACTTTTGTGCAGCTTTGTCTGCCCTGTCTTTTTTAATATCACAAACGCCGACAATCTGTGCGTTTTCAAGGTGATGAGCACTGGTTGCGTGCATAGTAAAAATGTTGCCGCAACCCACAATTCCAACTCTAAGCATTTTTGATTTCCTCCAGAACAAAGCACAAGGATTCCACACCATCCTGAACTGTAGCCTTTTCAATTGATTTTCCCTGCTTAGCACAATCGGTAAAATATACAAGCTCGTTGTAATATCCGCCTAAATCAGAGATGTTTCCACCCTCAAAGCCTTTTCCTGCAATATCTTTCTT
>JAZNLK010000159.1:0-10015 GCA_045579055.1 Clostridia bacterium | reverse complement strand
AAAGAAAAGAGGTCTGCTATCACTAACAGACCACTATCTAAAAGTACATACTGAAATATGAATTGAACCGCCGTATGCCGAACGGCACGTACGGTGGTGTGAGAGGGGCGAAACTCATTAAGAGTTAGCCTCTACTCGATTTTCCACCAGTCCGTTTTGAATGGTAGTTTGTTTTTTGTTGCTGAATAATAAATCTTTTCGGATGGATTATTTTTCTGAAGGTCGTAATCTTTTAGTGCATCAAATGCATATTTGCCAAGAATTATGATAGCAGGAACATTAATAAGTGTCATTGCTCCCATGGTTATATCGGCAATTCCCCAAAGCAAATCTGCACTCAGAACAGCTCCCGTTAAAATAATCAGTGAAGCAAATATCCGATATACTGTCTGAAACTTTTTGCCCGGAATCCGATTTAGTAAATAAAATATTCCCTGATCAACATAATACAGATTTCCGAGTAATGTTGTAAATGCAAAAAGTATCATTGCAACTGTTATAAAAACGGGTCCAAAATGTCCCAGTGTGGTATACAGCGACTGTTGAACATAAGGAGCACCGCTTATAGCTTCTGTTGGTTCAATGCCTGAACATAGACACATAAAAGCTGTTGCTGAACAGATAACAATAGTATCAATGAATACTGAAAGCATCTGAACAAGTCCCTGTTTAATAGGATGACTTACATCGGCTGTGGCAGATGCATTGGGTGCTGAACCAACGCCGGCTTCGTTGCTGAACAGTCCGCGTTTTATTCCGTACATAATGCAGGAACCGCTGAATCCGCCGAAAATTGCTTTGAAATTGAATGCATCCGAGAAAATACCCGAAATTATTGAGGGCAATGAGGAAATGTTGAGACCGATAATTATGAATGCGACCAGAACATATGCAATTCCCATAAAAGGTACCAAAACACTTGTTATTTTTACAATACGTTTTCCTCCGCCGAAAAGGCATATACCAACAAGAAGTGATATTACAACACCTATAATCCAAGGAGTGTATTCTGCATTATAGAACGAATATGTTTCAAACGTTGATTGCAGATTATATGAAGCCAACATATTGAAACCGACACCGTATGTCAGAATCAGACAAATTGTAAATATAACAGCAAGTTTTCGGCTCTTCAGACCGGCTTCAATATAATATGCAGGCCCGCCAAAAAATCCGGATTCTGTTTTTTTCTTGAAAATCTGTGCAAGTGTACTTTCGATTAATGCTGTTGCAGCACCGATAAGAGCAATAAGCCACATCCAGAAAACAGCACCTTGTCCACCACAGCAAATTGCTGTTGACACGCCGATTATGTTGCCGGTTCCCACTCGGGAAGCAGTTGAAACCATAAGAGCCTGAAAGGAAGAAACACCTTTTGCGTTCTTTGGCTTTTCGGTAACCGACTTGAGTTGCTTTCCGAATAATCGGAATTGAGCAAACCGTGTTTTGAATGTGAAATAAAACCCGCATACAAGCAAGAATATAATCAGAATATAACTCAGGATATTGTTTATATTATTTATTATTATATTTATCATAAATAATCCTTTCATCGATATTAAATTTTTCTTTAGTCGATTTCAAATGTTAATTTGTCAAGCTCCATACCGATAATTTTAATTTCCGATTCGCAGGTTTCAAGATGATTCTTTAATAGGAATACTTTCCCACCGACTTTTTGTACCTGATGAATGACGGTAAGAATCTGGTTTTCACACTGTGAAATCTCACCGATGATTGCATCAGATATGCGGTGCAAAATCTCTTTGAAGGATTTCATTATTTCTTCTTCAAGAATATCAGCGATTTCAGAAGCTTTGCTTCGCAGATTAAACATAGTATCGTTCTGGATTCGATCTTTTGCTTTCAAAACAATATTTGAATCTTTTCCGTAGGAAAGGAAAGAATTCAGAATAGAACTGCAAGCTGAAGCCGGGCTTAAACACTCTGTAATAAATGCAGCGGTTGCTTTGTCAGCTTTGCCGGTAACCGTTGAAGCAAAGCTGTCGTTTTTGTCTTTTTCAATAATGAATGTATATTTTTGCAAAGCAAGCCCCTCGAATAATTCTGCAACTCTTTTTTTGCCTGATGAAGGGGCGTTGTCCTTTTTGTTTGAGATTGAAAATTGAATTTTTTCCAATACATCAAAGATTTTGATGAGATTAAGCTCAAAGTCATTGAAAAGTGTAGTTAAATCTTCTTTTATATTAGGCGTGAGAGTTTTGCTATACCATTTTTTTTGTTCATCGTCAAGTTTTTTTGCAATAAAACTTGAAATCTCGTCTGTAAGGTCGACGATTTTTTTTCTTTGCGGAATTAATCCGATTTTTGTTTGCGGTATATAACTTTCAAGCCACTTGGGCACTTCCGAGGAAAGGTGCATAATATTAGATTCAACCATATCCTTGTATGTGCTTCGTTTTTGTTCTATTTTCAAATCCACATGATGTTCAAAAAGTTCTTGCTTTTTTTTCAAAGCTTCAAGGACGGGACGTATCTTGGCATATTTTGCTTTTATATCCGTTACGGACTGCGAAAGCATAGCTCTTCGGTGCGGCAAAATTTTGAAAAGAGTTTCGTGATAAATTATTCTCTTAAGTTCACGGGCGGGTTGGAGCATTTTCATTCTGCCCTTTTCCTTTATAAGATATTCTGAAAGGCTTTGTTCAAGAAGCGGAAGCCCGGAACTGTTTAGTTTGTTAAGATTATTTTCGATTTTTCCATCCAATGCATTTTTGGCAGAGACAAAAAATAATCCGTTCTCGCCAAAACTAGTATAATCTTTCAGCTTGGCATGAGCATACTTTTGTATTTGGTTTTGTTCCTTTTCGGGAATAAGATCATATCTGTTAACGACAAAAAACGAGTCATTGAAACCTCTTTTTTTGAGGTTTTCCTGCACAAAGGTCATTTCTTCCTTTGTACAAAGACTCGTTGCGTTCATAACAAAAAGAATCGCATCGGCATTGGATAAATAATCCATAGTAACCTTTGTTCTTGTTGCATGTTCATTGAGACCGGGTGAATCTATGATTTCAATGCCGTTTTTGAGAAGCTCAAGGGGCCAGAAAAGTTCAACTTTCTCATAAGGGCTTTCAAGAAGCATTTCTTTTGGGTCTTTGCCCATGGGGATAACAACATATTCCTCGATTCTGTCATAAGGAATTATCAGAGGAGGAATGTCCTTCATATTGAAACGCTTCAGATGTTTTATAGTTATGGGAGAAAGTTCTTTGGGCAAGACTTTGGGGAGTGGATTTTTAAAATGTAAAACAGCTTTTTTTGTTTCGCCGTATTTCACTTCATTAATCACAGCGGTACAAGGCAGGGCGTAAGCGGGAAGAATATTTTCTCCAAGAAACGAATTGATAAAAGTAGACTTCCCGTTCTTGAAAGTACCCACAACCTGTATTTTAAAGCTGTCACTTTGTGTTTTCTGACTCAGCTGAGAAAGGTTTGATGCATAATTCTTTAAATTCAGTTTTCCCATTGTTATAGCTGCTCTATCAAGCATTGATGCAAGTTCTCTTTGTTTTGTCTTGAATAAAGCATATTCGTCTTGGGGGTTTCTGATTATCATGAATAGTGTCTCCCTGTTGTCGATTAGCTAAACTTTTCATATTTTTCGCAAAGAAGTTTTAATGATGAAATTATATCATCATAATTCTTTGCTTCAGGTGATACAGAGGCGGAGGAGGAGTCGGCAATTGCTTTGGTTTGTGTTTCAATCCATTTCTTTTCCTGTTTTGTTGCCTCGCGGATTACATTTTCGTATAAGCCTTTCAATCTGCTTTCGCTGTTTTTTGTTGCCTCTTTAAGAATTTCGGGTACACGTTTTTGTATTTCAATACGAAGTGTTTCAGCCTGTTCTTCAGCCTTTTTCTTAAATACGTTATCGGATGCAATGCTACCAACGGTGCTTATACCGGTTGTTGCGATAATTGGCAAAGCTCCAACACTGCAACAGAGCGCATAACCGGCAATAGTAAGTGCAGAAATTCCGATTCTTGTGGCTGTGCGCCTTTTTGATAAATCCGTGATTTCGAGTGTTGGCTCTGTATTGATGTTTGAAAAATCCTGCTGCTGGTCGATTACCGAGTGATGAGAAATCAATATGTTGGTATGGAAATTTCTTTCAAGCATTGCATTGAACCAACGTGAGTCCTCGGCAAATCTGGCAGAAGTTGAGTTTTCAATTGCTGTTGCCAGGTTAGTCAATTCGATTTTCATACGGTAGGGGAAATCCTGATTCCACCATTTTTGAGGATTGCTGCATCTTGAAACCTCATATTGCATACGTTCGGTTAGTGTAGCTGTTAAATCAGAAAGCTTTTTGTTCAAATTGTTGCAGCAGGCATTGCAACGTTCAAGCATTTGAATTTTCAGATTTTCCCACTCATTTTCAGCCTTTGAAAGCAAAGCCTTTTTCTTTGCAATAAGTTCTTTCCTTTCAGTATCACCGGCATTTGCAAGCATCTGCTTTTCACCAAGAAGATTTATTGCTGAATTCAAGATGGAAATGACTTTTAGAGAAACCCATTGAAGAGTCAGTTTTGTTCGCATGGGATCAACAATCCACTTATCAATCTGATTTGTAACTTTATCCATGCCCACAATTGATGAGTAGTCTTTGTCGCCGGGAATCTTCACATCATTTGGTACGTATACGGGAATGTTGTATTTCCACATTTCAAGTTTTGTTTTGATATATTCAACAATACCGGCTCTCTGGTCTTCGGGGATACGGTCAAGCTTTGTTATAATAAGCATAAGAAATGGGACTTTTTTGGTAATCAGTCGTTCTTCAATAAAAAGCTTTTCACTCATACTCAAAGCCTGTTCGGCGCTTATTGTGATAATTGCACCGTCACTTCCACGCAGAGCATCACCAATAATTTGTGTGCGTTTTTCTTCAAGGTCGCCTGCTCCGGGAGTATCAATAATTTCAATTCCTTTTTTCAGCCAATCACATGGAAGACCGACAAATGCAACCCCGCCGGGTTCGTTTCCGTCAATATCGGCAACATAACCGTCCCAGGATTCTTCGGAAAGAGGAAGCTCCTTTCTGTTTTTGCCGGACTGATCTGTAATAATAAGTGAATCTGTCGGGTTATATCTTATTCTTGTAAGCATTGCAGTCGTAGGACTATTGGCAACGGGAAGAAAATCCCTGTTGAACATTCTGTTTATAAATGAACTTTTTCCGCGGCTGAATTCACCGACAACGGCAACGGAAAATCTGTTTTTAGATAAATCAGAAAGTAAGTCGTTTATTTCTGAAACCGAAGATTCAAGTTCAGCATTTTTTAATATGGCAGAAGTTTCCTGAAGCATTTGACGAATTTGCGGATCAAGAATGAATCCTGCCTTGGATTTGGGGGTTGAATTTGTATTTATATTTTCCATTTTTTGACCTCGTGTTATTCTGTAAGGAATTTTTCGGCAAAATCTTTGTCGAGTGCTTTGTAGATAGGCTTGAGCGAAGGTTCAAGAAGAATATTGAGAAGTGTTTTGAATTCTTCGCCGTCTGCTTTGAGATAACGCTTATTTTCAATAAGTTCTGCAATTATTCTGTCATAAGCTGCAAATAATTTATCCTTTTCTTTTATGAACTGTTTCTGTGTGTATCGTTTGATACTTTCGTGTCTGAAAAGACCAATGGGTTTGTTGAAATCAACTTTGCGAAAAATACGGTTTGATGAAAGGTCTTCGAATGAAACAATTTTTTTATCGGGAATACTGAGTGTAACTGTGTATTTGATTGGATACACATAAGTTTTGTCTTCTTTTCCTGTTACTTTGTATCTCAAAAACGGAACAACAAGATACAGCTGAGAATTACAAATACGGAAAAGAGGAGTACCTGCAACGTATTCCAGCGGGATAGAACTTTGACGAACAAAGTCACTGTTTTTAATATCTTTAACACATTTTTTTATAGAAAAAAGTTCTTTCATAATAATCTCCATTCCGCCGCCCTGCTTCGGCACAAATAATAAATGAAAAATCTCTATCAGCAGGGCAAGGAATGATAAGAGATTATTTCGCCCATGTGCGTTTCCGACCTGAAGGTCGGAAAATTTCGCACGGGCAATTAAATCCGACGGAGTATTAACGTGAAAGTTCCTTTCGCGTTAATACCTCCTGAATTTTATGCACATTCAATCATAAAGTTATCGCCATCTTCCCAAGCATCCATAAAGGTATCCAGGGGAACCATCAGACCACAACCGCTTTCTGTTCCTGAGTCGTTAATAATAACCATAGGATTATCGGGATCACTGTAGTCAAGACCGATAACTTCAATTGCGTGGTCAATACCGTCATCAGGGGTGTAAATGTTATCATTTTCACCGTACCAGATTTCACCTGAGTCAACGGCAACTATGACATTACCGCCGTTTTCAAGACATTCCTGAATGTCTTCGATTGTTCCGCCGGAATATGTTTGGTGCTCAACACCGTAATAATCAAGCATTTCGTCCATATACATTACGGGAGTTCCGCCTTCTTCGGAAAACCAACCGTTTGCTTCAGCAATATCAGCAAATTCCTCCATATCAATTTCGATTCCGAGAGATTCCTCGATAACAAACTTCTGGGCGTAAAGTGCACATCTGTTTGTCTGACCCTGACATTCCCATTCTTCCATAGACTTTCCGGGGTCACCGAATACGTCATCATTATCAGAATCTGAAGGATCGAAATGATCCAGATCAGCAATGTAAGTTCCGTTGTCATCCGGGTCATCGTCGACGTAAATATCGTCATTATTATCATAATCGGGAACAATCACATCATCGTATTCTGATTCGTCATAACTTTCGTACTCGTCATCGGGGTAGATATCTTCGCTGTCGTACTCGATTTCTTCCGAATATGATTCATCAAAGACACCATCGCCGTCTGTGTCAATATTTAAACTATATAAGTCGGCAACACCGTCGCCATCTGTATCAACAAGAGCTTCTTCGGTTATAGTATCTGAATATCCGTCAAAGTCTGAATCAGAGGCTGTGTGGAAGTAGTCAAATGAACCATCAGCGTTTGTGTCAACTGCAATGGTTTCTTCATCAATAATCCCATCGTTGTTTATGTCTCTGTAAACAGTTGCGGTATCAAGTATGCCATCATTATTTGAATCAAAGGCAATTCCGGATGAATCTATATTACCGTCAAAATCTGTGTCAGCCAAAAACATTTCAACATCACTTACACCGTCAGCGTTAATATCCTGAACAACATATGTTGAATCGGCTGTTCCGTCAAAGTTAAGATCTTCTTCGGTAACAGTCATATCATAGAGACCGTCGTTGTTAATGTCCTGCTGGATTGTAACAGAATCAACAACACCGTCGGCGTTTGTGTCTGTTTCTGTTTGAACCAGTTCAAAAACGCCGTCATTGTTCAGATCACTGGCATATTGAAAAGTATCCGGAAGACCGTCTGCATCTGTGTCTGTCTCGGTGATGACAGTATCCGAAATTCCATCGCTGTTTTCATCTACATATGTAACAACTTCATCAACAGTGCCGTCACCGTTTAAATCTGAATATATTGATGCAGCTTCATAATAACCATCACCGTCTGAATCGGTATATGTTATGCTGCTGTCGATAATTCCGTCCATATCGGTGTCTGTATCGGTAATTATTTGTTCAAATATACCGTCACCATCTGAATCAATGCCATATTCGGTTGTTTCCGCATATCCGTCATAGTCTGAATCGTAAGTGGACATATAACTGTCAATAACACCGTCAGCATCAGAGTCAATTTCGTACGAAGTATAATCTATAATACCGTCACCATTTGTGTCAGCATACATAGAACTTTCGTCCGCATAACCGTCTCCGTTATAGTCGGAGGCGTAGCTGACTGCATCAATTGAACCATCTGCGTCAAAATCAAATTCGGAAATAATCATATCGCTGTAGCCATCTGCATCAGTATCCAGTTCCAATGTCCACAAATCTGCTATACCGTCCCCATCTGTATCTGTTTCATCAAACAATCCGTCAAATGCTTCATTGTTGTCGTTGTTGAATTCATTATCATCAAACATTTTTTTATCCTCCCTGATAATGTTTTTTTAGTATGTAAATTTTAATTATTTTCAGTATATCATAGCATTTTAGAAACGTCAAGATATTACAATAGGTTACACTTTCTCTCTGTTTTTTTTAGTATACGATATGGAAGGTGAAAATAATGTGAAATTGACGTGATAAAAGTGTGAAAAAAATAAAAAATAAGATATATTGAAAAACAATACACCTTATTTGGATTATTATGAACAAACTGTACCGATTTTTTCGCCGATGTCAACTTTAACTTCATATCCCCTTTGGGTTTGCTCAAGAATATCGCTGTCAAGAGTGATGTTTTCTTTTAACAAAAGGACTACCGTTGAACCTCCGTATTCAAAGAAACCTTTTTCATCGCCTTTATTAAAGGAAGAAATATTATTGTTGCGGATTTTACCAACCAGCATTGCACCAATTTCAATCTGAATTATTTCGCCCAAATTCTCAGTATCCAGAACAGAAACTTCACGGCTGTTTCTCGAAAAAACACGATACTTTGCAGAAACAGGTCTTACGGTGTGCAAAGCACCTTTGATTTTATATGTTTTTTTGATTTTGCCGCTATCGGGAAAAATGTAACGATGGTAGTTGTTGGCACTGAGCCTGAAAACAAGACACAATCCGTTGGCAAACTGCTCTGCAAGTTCTTTGTCTTCGATAATTTCATCAATTGTGTATTTTGAATTCTTAATGTTTAAACAAAGGTTTTCGTCAATATTAAATACTGAAAGCTTCGATTCGGCAACTGATGAAACTGTAGAAACATCGTCCGAAACGGAGAGTTCTTTTTTTCGGATAAAGAATTCGTTGAATGATTTGAAACTATTGACATCCCAATGCCGGGTGTCAATCTTATGCTTTTCAATAAACGGAACAATTGATCTTTTGCTGAATCTGCTTTTTTGATATAATGCAACAAGCTTGCTCAGCCAGGGGCGTGCAAGACAAATTTTGAGTATAACACGTCCGGTAATACTGTTATATAAAAATTCAACGAGTTTTTCCGAATGTTCGGTTTCCTCTATTAAATTTTGTGTTTTTCTGTCATAAATCTGCATATTATTTATCCTTTAACAAAGAGAAGAGTAATGAGTATCGTGGCAGCAATTGAGAAAAATATAAAAACAATACCTGATGGTTTTTTCAGTTTGAAGTTTAATACAAACAAAACCGCAATAACAGCATAAAGAAGCATCATAGCTTCAACAAAGCAGGGGAGGTAGCTGAAAAGCAAATATGCAACGGGGATGATTGCCGCAACAGATGTAACGGGCAAGCCGCTGTAATATGTGGTTTTTCCGGTTGTTGTTATATTGAACCAAGCAAGTCGTGTAACTCCGGTCAATATGTATGCAATGGATATTATGTGGAGCAAAATCAAACCAACTGTCGGATGAATGTAAAAATACAAATCACCGGTATTGTAAATTCGTATGAGAATTATAATAGGAAAAGCAACAAAAGAAACAGTATCAGCCAAAGAGTCGAGCTGAATACCGAATTGCTTTTCTGTTTCGGTTCTTTTGCATCTTCTTGCAACTTTGCCGTCAAACATATCGCATACGCCTGCAATAACCAAGCATGCCATAACAATGGGAAGTTGCGAAAAAGCAGTCATTTCAAAAACGTGCCATGTACCTATTACTGCAGCGACAACACTCATATATGTCAGGATAACCGATCGATTGTAACATCCTATGAATTTTTTCATTTTCTTTTCCTCGCTTTTTAAGCACTTTCGGGGAAGTTGCTTGTGTTTTGAACTTTGTCTGCACAAAGCATTCACTATTATAGCATGAAATGACAAAATATGCAAGAGTAAATATCGAAGAAAACATAAATTTTTATTCAATATATAAGAGAAAACTAAAAAGACAAGCAAAATTACTTGTCTTTTTAGTGGCGGAGAAGTTAAGACTTCTTTTAAT
>JAZNLK010000158.1:0-2425 GCA_045579055.1 Clostridia bacterium | reverse complement strand
TTGACAAGGTCAATAAACCTTGTGCAATTGTCGTAATACTGTACGTACTCGTACTTCATATTACCGCTTTTCTCACTGTGTACTTTTCAAACATCACTGCTTCCTCTCTGCGAGGAGCCTATCTATCTTATCACACCATTCAAACTTTGTCAAGTCTTTTTTAAAACTTTTTTAAAATTTTTTCGACTTGTTTTGTTTCGTTTGGCGCAACCCGTCTATATTACCACAACATTTCTTCTTTGTCAACCCCTTTTTTAAAATTTTTTAAAAAATTTTTACGGTTATATTATTGCCAAAGATTTCATAATTATTCACTACATATATTATAATTAGAAATAAAAGTCAGAAAGGTCGGAAATTATGAATACATTTCTCAAACGCACCCTTTGTTTCACCCTTTGTATGCTTCTTATTTTCAGTATCAATACCGCCGCCGAAATCGTCAGTCAGGTCAATGCAGATGTCAGTGCAGAGCTCGTCACCGCTCCATCCGCCATCCTGATTGAGCAAGCATCCGGGCAAGTTCTTTACGAAATAAATCCCGATGAAAAATTGCATATTGCAAGTGTAACCAAGACAATGACCATGCTTCTTATAATGGAAGCTATTGATTCAGGCAAAATAAAACTCACCGACACAGTAACAACCAGCGATTACGCATCGTCAATGGGCGGTTCACAAGTATTTCTGGAACCCGGCGAACAAATGTCCGTGGAAGATATGCTTAAATCAATCGTTGTATCATCCGGAAACGATGCCGCCGTTGCCATGGCAGAACATATTGCCGGAACAGAGCCCGCTTTTGTTGAGATGATGAACAAACGTGCTGAAGAACTGGGTTGCAAAAACACTCATTTCATAAACTGCAACGGTCTTGACGAAACCGAAGAACACCACAGCTCTGCACGGGATATCGCAACCATTTCCCGTGAACTTCTGAAACATCCGAAAATTACCGAGTATACGACCATATGGATGGACACCATTCGGAACGGCAAATTCGGGCTCTCCAACACAAACAAGCTTATCCGTTTTTACAACGGAGCAAACGGAATAAAAACAGGATACACCTCAACCGCCAAACACTGCCTTTCGGCAGCGGCAAAACGAGACGGGATGCAGTTGATTGCGGTAGTACTTTCAGCACCATCATCAGCCGACCGCTTTTCTGATGCAAAAAAGCTCCTTGATTACGGCTTTGCAAACTACTCCGTGGTCAACGCCGCTGAAAAAATCGGGAACCTTGAACCTGCTTCGGTTACAGGCGGCAAAACCAAGACCGTCACCGTAAAAGCAGACCCAAGTATAAATTTTATCGTAAAAAAAGGCGATGAAGACAAAATCGAAACGGTTCTGAACCTTGAAAGCACTATAAAAGCACCCGTCAAAGAAAATCAGGTTGTCGGAACAGCAACACTGAAAATCGGTGATAATAAAGTGGCTGTGTGTGACATTATGGCAACCGAAGCTGTTCAGCGGATGTCCGTCACCACAATGTTCGGAAAGCTAATGAAGCTGTGGCTTTGTATGAAAGCTGATTGACATTTCCTATATAATAATGTAAAATAATCGTTATAAACAACATAAAGGAGATATACAAATGATAGGAATAATCGGAGCAATGGATGTTGAAGTCAACAGCTTTAAAGAGCTGATGACAGATAAAAGAACAGAAACAATAAGCGGAACAGAATTTGTTAGCGGAAATCTCTGGGGCAAACCCACAGTTGTTGCCGTCAGCGGAGTCGGGAAGGTCAACGCGGCAATCTGCACTCAGACAATGTGCCTGAAATACGCACCCGAATTTGTAATCAACAGCGGTGTTGCCGGCGGATTGGAAAAAACCCTGAAGGTCTGCGATGTTGTTGTGGCAAGTGCAGTAATCCAACACGATATGGATACCTCACCCCTTGGCGACCCGGTTGGATTCGTTTCGGGAATAAATTTAGTCGACATTCCGTCAAACCAACCGATTTCCGAAAAGCTTGCATCAGCTTCAACCGAAAACGGAATTCATACCCTGGTGGGCAAAATCGTTTCAGGCGACCAGTTCATCAACAGTGCCGAAAAGAAGAAATATCTGGTTGACACCTTCGGAGCATATGCCTGCGAAATGGAAGCCGCATCAATAGGTCATGTTGCATATAAAAATAATGTTCCATTCTGCATTCTCCGTTCAATCTCAGACAATGCCGACGGCAGTTCACATCTTTCATATACCGAGTTTGTCGACGCCGCCGCCAAGAACCTAGTAAAGGTTATGAAATCATTTTTCGAAAAACTCTAATCATAACCACCCGTCCAACGGGTGGTTTGCACCAAGGCTATAAGCCTATGTTACCGGCCAGCGACTCAAGTCGCTGGCTTTCACTTTTGTTCAAGCCTATTGCCTTTGCCCCTTTCACCGCCCCTTAAAGGGCGTTCT
>JAZNLK010000157.1:0-7189 GCA_045579055.1 Clostridia bacterium | reverse complement strand
TGACGAACAGCAAGTGCCTTTTTGTAGTACGCATCATAGTAGCCGCTTGAAAGTGCATAAGTACCCAGAAGGATTCTTCTTTTAACTTCAGTACCAAAGCCTTCTGCACGGGACTTTTTGATGAGTTCGTCGTAGCTTTCGGGAGATTCTGTGCGGTAGCCGTATTTTACACCGTCATAACGCGAAAGGTTTGTGCTGGCTTCTGCACAGGCGAGAAGGTAGTAGGCTGAAACTGCATATTTCAGGGTGGGCATTGAAACCTCAACAAGCTCTGCACCAAGTGACTTATAGAAGTCTGCAACCTTCATAACAGCGTCCTTGACTTCCGCATCAATACCTTCACCGTAGAATTCCTTGGGAATACCGATTTTGAGACCCTTTATGTCCTGACCAAGGAGTGAATTGAAGTCGATGTTATGTCTTCTTGATGTGCCGTCGTGGATATCCTGACCTGCAATGGAGTTGAGAATGATTCCGCAGTCCTGGGCAGAGTTTGCCATAGGACCTATCTGGTCAAGAGAACTGCCGAAGGCAACAAGACCGTAACGTGAAACTGTTCCGTAGGTGGGCTTCATACCCGTGATTCCGCAGAATGATGCAGGCTGACGAACCGAGCCGCCGGTGTCCGAACCCAGAGCCGCCGCACAAAGACCTGCCGCAACTGCAACTGCACTACCGCCTGACGAACCACCGGGAACGCATTCTGTGTTAAAGGGGTTCTTTGGCTTTGAGAGAGCAGATGTTTGTGATGAACCGCCCATGGCAAATTCGTCCATTGAAGTTTTGCCCAAAGTCACGATTCCTTGTGCATTGAGCTTTTCCATAACTGTTGCGTTATAGGGAGGAGCATAACCTGCCAGCATCTTTGAAGAACAGGTGGTTTTGATATCCTTTGTGCAGATATTGTCCTTGATTGCCATGGGAATACCTGTGAGAGGAGCTATATTTCCTTCTGCAATTTTTTTGTCGGCACTTTCTGCCATTTTCAGAGCTTCTTCGGTACATACTGTGTTGAATGCGCCAAGAGCCTGGTTTTCATTTATCTTTTTGAGATATTCTTTTGTAAGCTCAACAGAGGAGAATTCCTTTGAATCGAGCTTTTTTCTGAGTTCTGTTAAAGTTGTCATATCCGCACCTCCTTAATCGACAATCTTAGGTACTACAAACTGATTTGCAATAACCTGAGGACCGTTTTTCACGATTCCGTCCATATTGTCAAATTCTGTGATATCGTCTGCACGAAGTTCCCCGAAGGGCACTGCGTTTGTCATATCTATGGGGTTATACTCAAAATCAGAATCGCCGATGGTATCCATAAGATTGATGATATCGGTCATTTCCTTTTGATATTCCTTCATTTCGTCTTCTGACAAATGAAGCTTTGAAAGCTCACAAAGGAGCTTGAGATTGTCCATTGATAACATAGTTTCACTTCCTTAAAAATACATTATCTTCTATTTTATCATTGTTAAGAAAATTTTGCAATATAAATTTATAATTTAAATTCAACTTTTTTCTATTTACAAAAATGGTGGTTTGTGTTAGAATTGGTTCAGAAAGGAGTTTTGATTATGAAAGATATAGTGCAGATTATTGAATCAAGAAAGGATGAGCTTTTTGAAATCCTTTCTGAGCTTATAAAATTTGATTCTCAGAATTTTGGCTCATATGGGCTTGAAAAAGAAGTTTCGGAATACATCCGTGATGAAATAAACAAAATGGGATATGAGGCAGATATGTACAGTCCTCTTGATATTGAAGGTTTTACAGAGCATCCCGATTACTGGCCGGGCAGAGGCTTGGAAAACCGCTACAACGTGAGTGCGGTGATTAAGGGAAAAGATAGCTCAAAGCGCATCATGATGGCGGCACATAGCGATACTGTTCCTATTGCTGATCCTGCAAACTGGACGGTTGACCCTCTTGGCGGTGAGATAAGAGACGGAAAGATTTACGGCAGAGGTGCTTGCGATGACAAATACGGCATTGCGGCAATGCTTCTTTTGATGAAGATTTTCAAGGAAGAGGATATTACGCCTGAATATGATATTGTGTTCACCGCATATTGCGATGAGGAGTACGGCGGCAGTAACGGTGCTTTGGCGGCTTGTCTCAGATATCCTTGTGATGAATGTATAAGTCTTGATTGCAGTGAGTTTGATCTGTGGAAGCTGGCGTCAGGTGGCGGTGAGTTCAAAGTTCACATCAAGAGCAAAACACCCCTCGATTCTTGTGCACCTATGCTTGAAGGATTGAATATTGTCAAGGCGGAGCTTGACGAGTTCAAGAAAAGAAGAACGGCAGAATTAAATCAACAGCCCGAATGTCAGGGGACAATAATTCCCGAAACAGCCACAAGACTTATGGAAATTCGTAGCGGTGACGAGGGCTTTGACCTTAACAGAGCACTTATAAAGGCTGTGTTTTATACATCCCAGACAAAGGATGAAATTTTTGCAGAATTTGACGAAATGGGCAAGTCTCTTTCCCAAAAGCTTGACCCAATCGGTCTTGAATTTGTGAAGATTGAAATGACAACAAGATTTTTCCATTTCGGAAGAACCGAGTTCCCGAATGCTGTGGCGGATCAGATTATCAAGTCCCACGAGGTTGCCCCCAATCTGAAAATTACCCCTGTTGCATCCTGCCTTTCGGACTTGTCAATATTCATCAAGTACGGAAGCCCCAGAGCCTTTGGTTTTGGAATGGGGCAGGACTTTAGTGTTGTTGGCGGTGCTCATCAGCCTGATGAGTTTATTTCTTGTGACAAGTTTTTGGGTTATACCAAGGTTCTTGCGGACTTTGTTGTGAAAAAATTATGGTAAAAGATTTGCACCGTTTGCCCAGTCGACAAACGGTGCCTTTTTATTTTATGATTGATTTTGCTGTTTCTATAAATTTGTTTGTGATACCTGAAGTGAATGGTGTCCTTTTCTTTGAAATATAAAGTGTTCGGTTTCCACCGCCCTCAATGTTGTATAAAATAATGTTATCGTTGAAATGGTGTTGCCTGAAAAGTCGGTCGGGGACAAAACAAGCACCGTTTCCTGATGCTGCCAAGGTATAGGAAGTGCTCAGCTGATCAAGTCGGAAACATACATTTGGGACAAAATTGGCATTGCTGAAAACATTCGATGCGTGTTGGTGCATACTGTGACCTCTTTTCAGCAGAATGAACTTTTCGTCCTTGAAGTGGTTTATTGATACCTTTGGAGCAGAGTTGGCATCAAATCCTGATTCAAAAATCGTTTGAGGAGTGATTGCGGCGTATTCAAGACCTTTGTTGCAGTGGCTTTCTGTGGGGACGGCAAGAAGTATTTTTTCCTGTGCAAGCGGAAAACAGTCAAAGGAGGGTGGTTCTTCATCAAGGCTGTCTATAATCAGGTCAAGTTCTTCGGTTTCCAGCATTTTCTTTAACTCAAGTGAACTGCTCTCCGTGATAGAAATTTCTATCCCCGGATAGTTTTTTGAAAACTCGCTGATAATACTGGGAAGGATGTATGATGCCACGTAGTTTGAACCGCCCACATTCAGTTTGCCGTATTGCAAGTCGTTTGCACTGTTTACCTTTGCGGCAAAATCCTCTTTGATATCCATAATTTTTTCGGCTGCTTTTATATATTCATAACCTATGGTTGTGGGGCGAAGGTCTGAATATCTTCTTTCAAAAAGAGGAAGCCCGATTTCATCCTCAATCTTTTTGATTGCGGCACTGAGACAAGGCTGTGAAACATAAAGTTTTTCAGCTGCTTTTGTAAAGCTTTTTTCTTTGTATACCGCATACACGTATTCCATCTTCTTGAACATAATAGCACCTTTGAGAATATAAAAATAAATTATAATTATTATATAATATATATATTTGATTATATCACGAAGAAAGAATATAATCAAGATTATTACAGTAAAAAGTTGTGTAAGATAAAAAACAGTTTAAAAGGAGAATAATAATGGCAGAATTAATGAAAAATCTTGGTTTTTATGATGGCAAAATTGATTTGATTGAAAATATGACTGTTCCAATGAGTGACAGGGTTTGCTGGTTCGGTGACGGTGTCTATGAAGCAACACCCACAAGAAACGGTGTGATTTATTGTCTTGATGACCATGTCAACCGTTTCTTTAATTCGGCGGCAATGGTTGAAATTGAAATACCATACACAAAGGATGAATTGAAGGCCTTGCTGACCGATTTGGTATTCAAGGTTGATACATCGGGAACTAACAATGAGACTTTCCTTTACTGGCAAATCACAAGGGGGGCAAACATTCCGAGAAATCATGTTTTCCCCGAAAACACAAAGGCAAATCTCTGGGTGACGGTAACTCCAAGAAAGCTTGCGGATATATACCGTGATGTGAAGCTCATAACCTATGAAGATATTCGTTTCTTTATGTGTCACATAAAGACCTTGTGTTTGCTCCCAAGTGTATTGTCATCTGAGGCGGCAAAGAAACAGGGTGCGGACGAATGTATTCTTTACAGAAAAGAAGCTGACGGAATAAAGAACAGAGTCACCGAAGGTTCTCATGCAAACGTACATTGCCTGAAGGACGGAAAGCTCTATACTGCACCACTTGACAACCTTGTTCTTCCGGGGATTGCACGAAAGAATCTCATCAAGGTGTGCAACAAGCTTGGTGTTGAGGTTGTTGAAGAACCTTTCTCGCTGGATTTCATACTTGGTGCGGATGAAATTATGCTAACTTCAAGCTCCAATTTCTGTGTATCCGCATCTCATGTTGATGGCAAACCCGTTGGCGGAAAAGCAAAAGAACTTCTGAAAAAGCTTCGTGATGAGGTTGCTGCAGATTATTATGCGGCAACTGACAGATAGTTACAAACAGAACTGTATTGACTTTCTGTCTATCTGTTTTGATGTATTTTTGAAACTACTTTGACATATTTGCTCCCTTGTGTTAGTATAAAAACACAAGGGGGCGATTTTTATGTTTGATGATTCTTTTAAGCGTTTATATAAAAATGTTCCCATGGCTGTGTGGTCGCAGGTTGACGGAACGGTAAAGAGTGAGTTTCATAATCATGCGGAAATTGAGATTTCATTGAGAACAAAAGGCGAGACAAACTTTTTTCTCAGTGACCAAAAGCTGATTTCCCGACCGGGAGACATATCCATCAAGAATCCCTTTGAAATTCATTGCGGAAAGTCTCGTACCGAAAAGGTGTCGGGGCACGAAATATGCTTTGACTGTTCCCTGATTGCGGACGAAAAAATTGCTGATGACTTGAAAAACGGCAGAATTCATCTCAAAAATCTTATTCCGTCGGATGATGAGAACATAGAGGAAATTCAAAGGCTTTTTATGAACATAATTGATTGCTATAAAAATAACAGCGATTATGTGTATCTTGAAGTGAAAGCCCATATTTCCATATTTATTGCATATCTGCTGAACAATGGTTATGTTGACATCGGGTATAGTGAAGGCAAGGACGAGACATTTTATAAAACGGTTTTTCAGTATATTTCCCAGAACTACAAAAATAACATCACCTCAAAGGATGTTTCGTATGCGCTTTCGTATAACCACAGCTATTTTTGCCGCAAGTTCAGAAAGAACTTCAACAGAAAGTTTTATGACTATTTGAATATGTATCGGGTGTTCGAATCCAGAAAGCTGTTTTCGGACGGAGAGAAGTCGGTGACACGGATTGCATTGGAAAGTGGATTTAACAGCCAAACCTACTTCACAAAATGTTTCAAAAAATATACGGGGTTGCTGCCCTCGGAATATATAAAAAACATTCAGGGAACCTCTAAAAATTTCTCGCACGAATATTGATGGATAATATTTCCGTCATTCGGCACAAAATTTTTTTCACATAGAGATAACTATGCGTGCAAAATTTTGTTTAGACTGACGAAAAATTCTCTCCTCACTCTTCGCACGCTGAATATTTAGAGGTCCCCTAACAAAGGAGAATGAAAAATGAAAAGACCTGAATTTTCAGAACTGACATTAAGAGAAAAAATCGGACAAACCTGCCAAATGCAGTCGGGATTTCTGATGAACATGGAAAACATGGAAGAATATCTTGCAGAAAACCCCATCGGCAACGTTTGGCACACCTGCAACACCGCAATGACAACAGTTAATCTTACGGACATCGAAATTGATGAACCTGCAGACAGCACATATTATCGCAAATGGACTCAAAGAATGACAAAGGCACTGAGAATTCCGCCTCTGTTCACTCTTGACGGACCGGGCAGACCACACGCAACCGATATGGTGAGCCTTGTGGGTGCGCCTCAGCTTGGTGCAACCGACAGCGAAGAACTGATGGAAGAATACGGCAGACTTCTTGCTCTCAACTGCAAGGCTCTTGGTGCAAACAGCACATGGTCACCTGTTGTTGACCTTCCTTCAAGATTCGCAGTATCCGGCATTATGCGTGCACCTTCTGACAAGCCCGAAAGACTTGTTCCTCTCGGCCTTGCAATGATAAAGGGCGGTCAGGATAACGGTATTGCAATGTGTGCAAAGCATTTTCCGGGAAAAGATAAAAAGGAATACCGTGATTCTCACTTTGTATGCCCCAAGGTTGGGGACACCTTTGAAGACTGGATGGCTGTTCAGGGTAAGGTTTTCCAGGATATGATTGATGGCGGAGTATGGTCAATTATGCCCGGACATCAGGGATTCCCTGCAGTTGATGACCGGATGATTCAAAACTATTATATGCCTGCAACACTTTCCGACAAAATTCTTACAGGTCTTTTGAAGGAAAAAATGGGATTCAAGGGAGTTGTTGTGACCGATGCAATTGAAATGGCGGCTCTAAAGACTGCATATCCACGCAAGGAGGATTTGTTCGTTGCACTTCTCAATGCAGGTAACGATATTCTTCTCAACGTAAAGCGTCTTGACTATATTGATATAATTGAAAAAGCTGTAAATGACGGTCGAGTATCAATGGAGAGAATTGACGATGCGGCTCGCAGAGTTTATGAAATGAAGGTTAAGATGGGACTTTGGGACGAACAGGAAGAAGTTGTTATGACCGAAGAACTCCGCCAGGAAATTCGTGACTTCAACAGAAAGGTTTCCGAAAAGGCTCTTGTTCTCCAGTGCGATAACAATAATCAGCTTCCCTTTGATGCATCAAAGGTTAAGAATGTTGCAATTATCTGTTCTTCAATGCATGACCCATTTTTTGAATGGT
>JAZNLK010000156.1:0-4823 GCA_045579055.1 Clostridia bacterium | reverse complement strand
TTGAAAGCAACCAATGACCCGCCCATGGGTATGTAACAAAATACAATCAACCAGATTATTCCGGGTAAGGCAAGACACAAAAGCTGGAACGTCTTTCCTCTTCCTACTCGTTTTCGCCTTCTGACCACACCGTGTTTAGTCTTTTTTTCAACCAACATTTCCATTCACATCATTCCTCTCATTCAAAAGCTATTGTTGTCACTATATTTAATTATAAATAACCCCTCTTTTTTTGTAAACCGGTAAAATTTGTACATTAACTACAAAATCTATACTTTTTCTGAACAGTCCAGCAGCGCAAAGCCTTGCAGTACTGTGCACTTAGTCAAACATAAAGTTTACTGTACAAACGAGTTATTATATGCAGCTATTTCCGCAATGTAAGCAGGCAGTCCCGGAAGTGAGCCGTTATTGACAAAATCTGCTGTGGGTGCCGCACAAATAACATAACGGTATTCACCCGCTTCATCCAAAGGATAGAACAAATCAGTTTGTCCCGTCTTGTTGAGCAAATATCCTTCACCGTTAACCGATGTCCATTCTGCAGGAGCTACAAATTTTCCGTTATCACTTATGCTCTTTACGATTGCCGCCCCCGGCTCATCTTTTGTCACATACACCACAAGAGGATACGGAAGCACATTCACTGCGTCATTGATTGTTGTTCCAACCGCATTCACAAGCTTCGCTTCGCCAAGATCAATCCATACAATATCCCAATGCTGACCCCTGCCGCCTACAGTGCTGAGATTATTGTCGGTGAATATTGTTTCTTTCGGATTCGTTCCCTTTATTGAACCGTGTTGATAGTAATATGATGTTATCTCAGCCGAGCTTGTCACCGCGACATAATCGCCAAGCTCAACTTCTTGGTCTTCAATAATGGGTCGGGCATTACCGTTCACATTCTCCCATAGCATCGCTTTAACTGTTTCAACTTTTGTACGTTCTTCACAGTCTGCAAAGTCAACCGTCACCGAAAGAGGCGTTGTATGCCGCTTCCCCTGTGTAGGTTTTGAGATTTTCGCTGTTTTCACTTCAACCTGTTTGCCATTTTCGTCATATGCCGCAATCGCAACAGTATAAGTTGAATTATTGAGTGTAATAAAGTCATTTACACTTGCGGTAATCATCGTTCCGTTCTGAGAAACTGTCATTCCACTCAATGCTTCCTGAAGGTTTTCACCCTTGGTATACACTTCAAACAAATTTGCACCACCGCGAACAAGCTGAGTTGCTGTTTTTGTATTCTTTGGGAACTTAATTCCCACATATCGGTATTTGTTGCCCTCCATTTCCGCTGTTGCGGGGAACAAAATAATGCCCTTTGTATCGGTTTCGGAAACAGGACAGAAATATGTTCCGTCATCAGTCTTTGCAGAATAGAGCACAGCACCGTCCGACAAATCCTTATTATTTGATGCTATAACCTCCATTCCGTAATGGTAGAGACTGAAACCCTCAATCGCATATGCCACATAATCAACAGTCTGAGGCTTCAGAAGGTCAACCGAAAGGTATCCACTTTCATTTTCGCTTGAAATCAAGCAGGCTGTTGAAGATTCCACATCCGTCAGATTTTTGAAAGAATAAGCACTTTCGTTGCAATCTGACGACACGGAGGTATTTATGCTTGCCACATAGGTGCGATTGGTCATATAAGGATGATCCACCGTCATATCCGAGGTATAAACCTTTAAATCCAATACACCAAGATTATTGTTTGATGTGTCTGTCTGAACAACGATATAACGGAACTTCTTGCCCGAAAGTGCATCCGGTGCCTCATAATAAAGATGCCCGTAATTCACCTCTGTGTCATTTGGCTGTTTGTAAATCAATGACATATTCTGACACAAGGTGTCGTTTGTCGCATAAATTTCAAAGCCCTTGAGTTCGTTTGCATTGTATCTGGGCGTGTAGACAACCGCCTCAATGGGGTATTCCTTTTCAAGGTCAACTATAAGTCTTGACCTGATTCCTGCACTCCAGTCAGCCGCAATAAATGCGGTTGAAATATCAGCATCAATTGCATTTCGTGCAGCATATGTGTCATCCTGATGTACCTTTCCTGCAAATGCAGGACGATTCTTTGCTGCTTCAACCCAATGATTGCCGTCTTGTGCAGATTCATCCGTTGTGATGACCTGAACATCACGGATAGCCCAATACCAATGACCTGTGCCGCCGTTTGTGTCGGCTATGTTTGATTTCTGGAGCAGAACATATCTGTACTTATTGCCTCGTGCAGCCGAAACCGCCGCAACATCAATTACATTTTCAACAGGAGCACAGTCACTTCCGTTTGCAATGCTCGGTGCTGCATAAACTTCTGTCATACCCGAAACGTCAATGGGTGTATTAGGCACTACATTGGTATCGGGACGAGTTTTGCCAACATAAACCTTGTAGTCCTGACGGTCACGGGAAATGTAGCTATCGTTGTCTTCGGTCAGAATTCTGATTTCGTCAACTGTGTATTCTGCTCCGAGGTCAACAAGCGCCCAGATATATTTTCCTGATATAACCGCATTGCCGCCGGATGTCAGCTTATTGCTGATCCATGCAGTGTCCTTCTGTCCGTCAACCATTCTTGACGCATCATTGAATGAATTTGTCCAGCTTGTGAACACAGGACGACCAAGTGCCACATTTGTAAGCGTCGCCTGATAATCTTCTGATGCAAGTTTCACAACCGAGGCTTCATTATAAATTCCACAATATCCCCGAAACTTTGATGCACTTTGATTTGAAGCCGCAATTTTCTGGTTACCATTAACATAAATCTTTACTGTGCCGCCCTCAATCGTTGCTTTTACTTCATTGTAAACTCCGTAACTGAAGCTTGCGGAATCGGTTGATGCAATCCGACTTTCAACTCCATCTGTACCGTAAAAAAGATTCATTTTTTGACCTATAATCGCCAATCTGTAATAGGAATTATTCTTTTCCTTCACTCCCGGTTCAACATCTGAACGCTTGCCGCCAAACAAAAGCGAAATTCCCACATCGGGTTCGGGGTTGTCTGTCTTGATTTCCCATGTTGCTGATGTTTCAGCAATATCGCAGAAGACATACGGCTTGTAGGCTGGCTGGAATGTGATAACTTCGTTTGCCGAAGGTACAACCGTGTTGGGATTTGAGTTTATCCAATCCTCTGAGACTGCATTCATCACGAGATTTGCATACGATGTAACCTCTTTATGTTTGATTTCCAGAGTCCACTGTTTCGTGAGACCGGTTGTTGCATTTTTTACCGTCATCGGAACAGGATTTGTGAAATCCGCACCGGAAATATTGGTCACTAGTGAAGCACCATTGGATAACGATGTTTTAACATCCAATCCGCTGAGGTCTGCCTCAAATGGAAGAGTTACTGTAATTTTGCTGTTTTCGTTATCCACTTCGGTCACACCGCCGGAAATATATGCATATTCAACATCCGCTCCAATGCGTGTATCCTCAAAGACCGAAACAGCCTTTTCAAGGCGGCAGGCAGCCTGTGCCTTGGCAGACTCCGTTTTTGGAACAAACGCCTTTTCGCTGTTCAGTGCCGCCTGCAATGCCGACACCGCCGACTGAGGATATGAATCGAGTCCCCCCGATGTATCCGCACCGTTTATATATGATTCACACATTTCAACCATTTCCTCATATGTCGGATGTTTAATTCCAGCATAAGCCGTTTCAATGGCGTCCTTCAATGCATACTCTTCAAGAATATGTCCGTTTGAATAGTCCACAGCTCTGTTTGAAGAATTCTTTATATCCTCAAGTGCCTTTTCGATTGCATAATAGTCATCATAACCAAATTGCCACGGAAGATCGCCAAACCGAGCATTCGCAAGAAGGTTTTCTGCGACGCTTATATACGCAAGAGCACGGGTTGAAGCTGCCATTGTTCTGTGATAGCTCTTGTTCATTTCAGGACCTTTGAGCCACGGTGTTTCGGGACGACTGCTTTCTCGAATGGAATCATAGCCCGACTGAAGCCCTGAATTGGTCATAATCGCAACAGCCGCTTCAGGCAGATTATCCGGAGTGAAAACGTTAATATCCTCCCAGTCAATGTATGCATCTCCGGCATAACGTGCAACCTGACTCATATCAGAATATGTATTTCTGATTTTTATTGGTCCTCTCGAAATCTCATTGACATCATTCCAGAACATAAAGGTATTTGAAGTGTTCACGACAACATTATTTTCTACAGTTGCACCACACGAACCGGTGTCAAAATAAATACCGCCGTACATATTTCCCTGATTTTTCACGTAGTTTCCGCTTATCCTCAGGTTATTCTGATTTCCGAGAATGTAAATGCCGCCACCGTCGTCAGTAAACTGACTGCAGTTTTCAATAAAATTATTTTCAATAACATTGTCTTTTGCTGTGGTGTTCACACTTTCCCAGCCCCAGCCCAGAGAAATTCCTGTGTAGCTGGAATCCACGATCTCGTTCTGACGAACCTTTGTTCCTTCTGTTATGTGAACAAGCACAGCCGGTGCCTGATGGTGAACACGTCCTGCACGTGCAATGTAGTTATTTTCAAATGTCAGATTATTACACAAACCCAGTCTGCCAAGAGGCTCCCTGTCATAACTGTATGCCCACACGCCAAAAATTGCAAAAGGCTCAGCCTTTGTCTTGCGAATCATAAGATAACGGTATCCCTCCCCAAGGCTGACAGGAATTTCTTCCACATCTGCCGCAGGATTGGTGAATGTCTTCACGACCTTGTAATCCGAAAAATCCTTATCATTGGAAACAATAACTTCAAAATTACTTCTTTCAACATCCGAGGCTTTGGTTCCGACACTGTC
>JAZNLK010000155.1:0-14898 GCA_045579055.1 Clostridia bacterium | reverse complement strand
GATCATCAGCAGACATCGAAGAACTATTTCCGCAATCAGCCTTGCCGTCACTGCTGAACAGCTTCATCTTTTCCATTGTTGCCAATTTTACAGCTTCAACAGCCGCAGGAATAAGATCGATGATACCCTTGTTCATATCAGAGAACTTCTTGAACTCAGCTTCAACAGCCGCAACATTGATATCTGTAAAGATATTAACCTTGCTGATACCGTCCTTGATTGCCTGACGGAAGTCGTTGTCTGTAAGACCCGAACCACCATGAAGAACCAGAGGAACATCAACAGTTTTTGCAATTGTACGGATTCTTTCGAAATCAAGTTTGGGGGGCAATTTGTATGCACCGTGAGCATTACCAACAGCGATAGCCAAAGCATCTACACCTGTTTTGTCAACGAAATCCTTTGCAAGAGCCGGATCTGTGAAGAATGCTGAAGGATCTGCCATATGATCGCTACCTTCTGCTGAACCTTCGTTGTCACCAACATGACCAAGTTCACCTTCGATTGTTGCACCGTATGAATGAGCAATATCTGCCATTTCCTTAACCTTGCGAACATTTTCTTCGTATGAATCTGTTGAACAGTCATACATTACAGAACTAAAGCCCAGCTTGAGAGCCTTTACGCAAGTGTCATATGTAAGACCGTGGTCAAGATGAATAACAACAGGCACAGAAGCCTTTTTTGCCATAGGAATCAAATAATAAGAAATTTCTTCCAAAGGACCGTAAGGCAACAAAATTTCTGCAGAACCCATGATAACCGGTGATCTTGTTGCTTCAGCCGCAGCAATAATACCGCGAGCCAGTTCCAGATTTACAGCATTGAAAAGACCAACAGCGTACTGACCTTTTTTAGCCGGTCTGAGAACTTCATTCATGTTAACTAACATTTTTTCTTCCTCCTTGATCAACAATCCAACATAAGCTTTTTAGCCAGATTGCTGTAATATACTTTTTGATACTCCTATTTTACATCAAAAACCAAAAAAAGTCAACTGATTTTGAATAATTTTTTTGATTTTTCTGTGTTTTTTTTGGAAAACACAGAAAAAACCTTGCAAATATAAATTTGCAAGGTTAAAATCTGCATATTTACCGAAATTAGTCAATAACTTCAACAGTCCTGTTATAGAAAGACTTGAGTGCTGCAGTTGCAAGCGTGTGTGAAAGTGCTGTTTCTTCGGGTGTAAAGAGACCGAAGGGAACTTCCACACCTGAGTATTCAAGCATAAATGCCGCAATCTGCTGCTGGATAGCATCTGTGAAGCCAAATTCAAAGATGGGACCTGTGATTGTGGGAAGCATAGGCTTGTAGCCAATGATGATACGATTCCATGACTGTTCCTTGCCCCATGATGAGGTGTAGTGGAATGCATTTGCATCGTCACTTGAGAACTTCGCACTGCATTCTGTACCGTAGATTTCAAAGAACCAACGGTTTGTTGAGCCCGGTTCCATACGCTTTGTTTCAAGTGTCATGGGAATTTCGTCACCATCTGCATTAAGTGTTGTACAGAAGATTGTGCAGTTGTCGAATGTATCACAAACAGCCATTCCACCCTTGCCGTCAGGACGTTCCTTAACGATGTTACTGAAGTGTGCTCTTACTGTCTTGGGTTTGAAGCCGAGACGGAAAGGTACGTGCTGTGTGTGGATACCAAGGTCGCCCAAGCAGCCGTATTCACCGTTGAACTTAACCATTCTCTTCCAGTTGATAGGCTTGGTTACGTCCATATCGCTGCAATGACAGAATCCGCAATGGATTTCAAGAACCTTGCCAAACTTGCCTTCCTTATACCAATTAATCATCGTCTGCATTGCAGGATAATAAGGGAATTCACTGCAACAACGAACAAAAGTATCGGGATTTTCCTTGAGGGCTGCCAGAATGTTCTCATTTGCCTTCTTATCGATACCGAAAGGCTTTTCGCCAAGGAGAGCCTTTCCGCTCTTGATTATATCAATATAGAACTGTTCGTGAAGGTTGTGGGGAACAGCACAGTAGATTGCATCGATATCATCCTTTTCAAGAAGCTCTTTGTAATCTGAAACAGAATACTTAATTTCAGGGAAGTTCTTCTGGAACCATTCCATTTCAGCCGGAACAACCGAACAGATACCAACTATTTCAGGCTTGGGAATATCGCCTGTGAGATGACACCAACGAGCTGCAGCCGATGCAAATTCTCTTGCCATAAGACCGCAACCGATAAGACCAAATCTTACAGTTTTCATTTTTTAATTTCCTTTCGAATGTTTATTATTTAACAAAATGATTTTTATTTAACAAAAGGCTATTGCAGGATTGCTCCTGCAATGGCCTCTGTAATTTATAAAGCTATTGATTAATAACCAAAGTGCTTTTCTGTTTCTGCAATTGCCTCTTCGATGATTTCGAGACCCTTGAGAGCAGCTTCGTCGTCCAGAATCATAGGAGGTGACATACGGAGAATGTGACCTGACGGTACCCAAGCAAGACCCTTTTCGAATGCCTTCTGGTAAATCATTGTACCAGCTTCTGCAAATGGTTCTTTTGTATCTCTGTCCTTAACGATTTCGATAGCCTGGAGACAACCAAGAGCACGAACATCACCGATAATGGGATGAGCAGCCTTCATTTCCTGCATCTTCTTCAGCATAATTTCGCCGAGGTGAGCTGAGCGTTCGTTGAGCTGTTCTTCTTCAATAACATTGATTGATTCAAGAGCAGCAGCACAAGCCATGGGGTTGCCACCGTAGCTTGAAGAAGCAGAAATCTTTTCGATTGCAGGAGCAAGATCCTTAGATACAGCCATACATGTAACAGGGAAGCCGTTACCAAAGCCCTTACCAAGAGTTGTGATGTCAGCTGTAACATTCCAGTGATCCATAGCAAGGTACTTACCTGTTCTTGCCATACAGTTAAGAACTTCGTCTGCGAAGAGAAGAATTCCTCTTTCGTCACAGAGAGCACGAAGTGCAGGCAGGAAATCAGCAGGAGGAATGATTGAACCGCCCCAACCCTGAACAGGTTCAAGAACGATAGCAGCAACATTCTTACCGCCGCATGCACAAGCATTGTCAAGCATACCCTTAATCATATTGATGTAGGGTGATGAATCCTTCCAAGCTTCTTCTTCACTTCTGCCAAAGAAGTCACGGTAAGGATTGGGTCTGGGAACCAGCATAAAACCGGGAGCTCTCATATGTGTATCAGGACCAACTACAGCAAGTGAGTTTGCACCGTATGTCTTGCCGTGGAAGTCTCTGAAGAAGGAAATGAATTCCTGCTTGCCCGTTGCAGCACGAGCACAACGAAGACCTGCTTCAACAGCTGTTGTACCTGAATCATAAAGCTGGAAACCTCCGAAACGTCCGCCTGTGATTTCGTGGAGCTTTTCAATAAGTTCCATCTTTACCTTTGTGGTAAAGTCGTGGCAGTTCATAAGGTTCTTTGCATGGAAAGCAACAGCTTCACTGATTTTGGGATGACAGTGACCAAGACCTGTTACATAGATACCTGATGAGAAGTCGAGGTATGTATTGCCGTCTACGTCCTTGAGTGTGTAGCCGTATCCTGATTCAAAAGAAACAGGGAACAGTTTAACCTGGCTTGAATAACCCTTGAAGTACTTAGCGCATCTTTCATGGTATTCGATTGACTTGGGACCCGGAACAGTTTCGGATACCATGTTTGGAACATTAGCAAGATCCATTCTTGCCCAATCTTTACTCATAGTAAAAACCTCTTTTCTTTTTATTTTCATTGGCATAAATTTCAACCAATCATTCATTTTCACATTTTATTATATACAAAATACGCAGAATGTCAATAGTATTTTGATAAAAATGTTATGTTTTTTACTTTTATTTTCATTGTTTCATCTTTGCTTTCACTTTCGTTTTACTAATATTTTATTTTAGTTTTATCCCATTCTTCCTTTTTAAATGCATTTTTGTTTGTTCTTTTTTAAAAGGTTATCACTAAATTTTTAAAATAGTTTTAAAATAATTCGTTCAAGTCTATATAATGTTACCTCAAAACGAAAAATAAAGTCTTTTTTGTTTGTTTACATTGTTTTTTTATTATGTTATAATAATTTTCGTGTTTACCGATGTGAGAATATAACCACGTTTATAAAATCACATCATATATTTATGTTTTTACACCTTTTTCTTCATTATAATTGACAAAATACAATCCACTTGCTAAAATCATAAACATAAAATAATAATCGGATTAATCCGACAGTTTTATTCAAAAGGAGAATTCAATATGAAATGGACAAAAAAAGGATTTGATGAGTTCAGGAAGGGTACCTTCGGAAACGGCGGACAGAATCTTTATGTGTCGAAAAAAGGAACTCTTCAGAGAATTTACAACTTTGACATAAACGGTGACGGTTATTTTGACCTTCCCATAGCCAATGCTCACAGTATGTTCGAGCGCCCTCCCATTCACGTATATGACAGTCTTGACCAGAAAGAACCGCTCAAGCTTCCTTCAAATGGCTCGTTTCATGGTATTTTTGCCGACCTCACAGGCGACGGGACAGACGATTTGATTGTTACCTGTCAGCACAATGGTGTACATACTGATGTTTTTGCTGTTATTTACTACGCAAGCGAACAGGGTCTTTGTGAAAAATATAAAAGGGAACTTTGTGTTCCCAACTCATACGACGTTGCCGCAGGTGACTTTGACGGACGCGGAAAGAATTCTCTTGCTTTCACAAGTAACGACAAACTTCGTGTATTTTACAACGGAGACTGCGGCATTGAATCGTGTAATTTTGATGAAATCGACATTGCAGCTGTAACAATGGATGCAGGCGACCTTGACGGTGATGGTTATGATGACCTCTACGTTTTCCACCAGAACAGCGGTGAAATTGCAATCTACTGGGGTGGCGAAGACGGAATCAATCCGGAACGCAAAACAGTTATAGGTACATCAAAAATGACGGACGGTTCAATCGGTGTATCAACAACAATGGGCAGAAAGCTCTATCGTTGGGTTCCCTGGAGATGCTGTATAATCAAGACAAAAGACAAAATTATGACTTTCCGTGCTGATGACAACTATGCAGTATTCGAAAGCTACGGAAAGGACAGAAAACCCGTTGAAGAAATGCGTGTTAAATGTGCGGAATTAACTAAACAGAAAGTATATAACACAGATGCTATTCTTGAAGGTTATGGACCTATGTATGCCTGCACAGGTGACCTTAAAAATAATGGTAGTTGTGACATAATTATCACTGTTGCAACAGATTTCGAAAAAATTGATGATATACTCATTCTTTGGGAAGATAAGAATTATTCTCTTGAAGAGGCAGGTCGGGTTCCCGTTATGTCAGCTCGCTCAGCAACCGTCGGCAAGGTCGAAGAAGACGGCAAAGACCTCCTTATGGTATCACTCAGCAGTACAAGAAACGATCTTGATGTACCTGCAAAGGTATTCGAATTTGATTCTAACGGAAATTATAAAGAAATTCGTGAGTTTATAACACACGAATCAACAAATATCATATCAGGTAAAACATATAAAGACGGCAGATATCAGACAGTCATCATCAACCACGAAGGTGAATTCAAGCTTGGTCTTGAAGCACTCTGGGTATTCCTCGGTGGCGAAGACGGATTCCAGCAGGACAGACATCTTGATTTCCCCACCCATGCAGGCGTTGACTCACATCTTGTGGATCTCAACGATGATGGTTATCCTGACGTCCTTTGTGCAAACTCCGGTGAAAACGCAATCGAGTTGAATCCCGGTGCAGCACTTTACTGGAACGGCCCCGACGGTTTTGATGTTGAAAATAATCTTCACGAATTCCGCAGTTACTCTGCACACGGCTGTGCAGTTGGTGACTTCCGTCACAGCGGTTATCTGGATGTAATCACAGGTGGTATTCATATGCGTGACATTCAGATTTACGAAAACGGCCCGGATGGTTTCCCAAAAGAACAAACACATCGTCTCATTATGGGTCCTCAGGAAAACTTTATTTCGAGAAACGATGTTCCTGCGGGTGAATATGAACAAGATTACAATTTAATGCGTCAGTTTGGTGAAGTTCGTTGGCTCTTTACTGCTGACTTCAATAATGATGGTTGGCTCGACCTCTTTGTTTCGCAAATAACAGGTCCTCGATCATTCATATTCTGGGGTGGACCCGATGGATTCAGCTGGGAAAACAGACAGGAACTTGCAGTTGATGGTGCGGCTGCCGCAAACGCCGCTGACCTCGATGGTGACGGATATCTTGACCTAGTTATTCCTTGTCATCTGTCACTAAAGCATAAAATTCCCAACGAAAAAGGTAAATACGTAATTTATTGGGGCGGACCCAACGGATATACCGAAGACCGCAGAACAGAGCTTCCTACCTTCTGTTCAAATGCACTCACAATCCATGACTTTAATAATGATGGACTTCTTGACATTTACGGAACCGCATACAACAACGGACGTTGCCGTGACATTGACTCTGTTATGTACTTCCAGACCGAAGACGGAATGTTCCACATCGACAACAAACAGTTTATTTTTAACAACTCGGGTTGTGGATGTCTTGCCGGTGATTTCAACGGTGACGGATATATTGACCTTGCGGTTGCATCTCACAAAAAAGAAGGCAGCCACGTTTGTGAATCCTTTATCTTCTGGGGCGGTCCTGACGGCATTGATGAAAGACGTAAAACCTCCTTGCTCACAAGAGGACCTCATGGTATGCATTCGGTAGACGTTGGTAATATCATGGATAGATCCGACAGCGAATACTATACTTCAGAAGCTTACAAATCCGACACAAAAGCGGTTAAAGTTTCATGGGAAGCTGTAAATATGAAAAAGACCTGGGTAAAAATGCAGCTCCGCTGTGCAAATACTGTTGATGCTCTCGAAAACGCAGAATGGTCAGATTCATTTGAAAATGGTGCCGATGTTTCAGCACTTAATCTCAAGGGCTTCATCCAGTATAAGTTGGAACTTGGTGCTTATTGCGGCACAGGTACTCCAAGAGTTACTGAGATAACAATCGAATTTGAGTAAGTTTTAAAAGCAGGGGTTTCAAAGCTCCTGCTTTTATATATAATATGTATAAAAAAATAATCCAAACAAATAATAAAATTATTATACTTTTTCTGTTGTTTTTCTATTGACACAATTGCCAAAAAGTGATAAAATATATGAAAATGTCAGAAAGGAAATCACAATGAACTGTATATTAAAAAACGCAACGGTTTATTTGAATAAAGAATTCACACAAAAGGATGTTTTCATTGTTGACGGTACTGTCACCTTTGAAGGCACTCCTCTTTTTTTTGATTTTCAGGTTATCCCCTTTGACGGCAAATATATTTTCCCCGGTTTTACTGATGTTCACGTACATCTCAGAGAACCGGGTTTTTCATATAAAGAAAATATCGAAACCGGTACAAAGGCTTCGGCTCACGGAGGCTATACCACCGTCTGCTCCATGCCGAACCTGAAACCCGCACCTGATTCTGCTGATAACCTGAAGGTTCAGCTTGATGCAATTGAAAAATCTGCCGTAATCAATGTTTATCCATTCGGGACAATCACAAAGGGCAGTCTCGGTGAGAACCTTTCGGATATGGAGGATATGGCAAAAGATGTTGCAGGATTTTCAGACGACGGCAAGGGCGTGCAAACTGACGAAATGATGCTTGAAGCAATGAAAAAAGCGAAAGCATTAGGCAAAATAATCTCTGCTCATTGCGAAGACAACACCCTCCTCCATGGCGGCTATATCCACGACGGTGAATACGCCAAAGAACACGGTCACAAAGGCATTTGTTCCGAGAGTGAATGGGGGCAGATAAAACGTGACCTTGAGCTTGTCCACAAAACCGGATGTGCATACCACGTGTGTCATATTTCAACCAAAGAAAGTGTTGAGCTTATACGTCAGGCAAAAAAAGAAGGACTTGATGTAACTTGTGAAACAGGTCCTCACTACCTAGTGTTTTCAGATAAAGACCTTCAGGAAGACGGACGATTTAAAATGAATCCCCCAATCCGTAGCGAAGAGGACAGGCTTGCACTTATTGAAGGCATAAAAGACGGAACAATTGATATGATTGCAACAGACCATGCTCCCCACTCTTTTGAAGAAAAGAGCAAAGGTCTTAAAGATAGTCTTATGGGCATTGTGGGTATTGAAACAGCATTCCCCGTTCTTTACACAAATCTTGTTAAAACAAATATTATTACCCTCGAAAAACTTATTGAGCTTTTGCACGATAATCCTTGCAAGCGTTTTGGTTTTGATCACACTCTCGCAGAGGGAAAACCTGCAAATCTCACAGTTTTCGATCTTGACAGTTCATATACAATAGATTCTAATGACTTTCTGTCCATGGGCAAATGTACTCCCTTCGAGGGTGCAGAGGTCTTTGGCGAATGTCTGATGACAATCGCCAACGGACAAATCGCATGGCAGAAATCGTAAAATATCAGGAGGTAAAGGAAAAATGGCAAAAAGAACAGATCTCAAAAAAATTCTCATCATTGGTTCAGGACCTATCGTAATCGGTCAGGCGGCAGAATTTGACTATGCAGGAACCCAGGCATGTCTTGCTCTCAAAGAAGAAGGTTATGAAGTTATTCTTGCAAACTCAAACCCCGCAACAATTATGACTGATACAACAATTGCAGACAAGGTTTATATGGAACCCCTCACTCTTGAATACATTGCAAAGATTATCCGTCATGAACGTCCGGACGCAATTGTTCCCGGTATCGGCGGACAAACAGGTCTTAACCTTGCAATGCAGCTTGAAAAGAAGGGTGTTCTCAAAGAGTGTCAGGTTGAACTTCTTGGCACAAAAAGCGAAAGTATCGAACGTGCAGAAGACCGTGAGCTTTTCAAGGAGCTTTGTCAGTCAATCGGAGAACCTGTAATTCCGTCAGAAATCACATACTCTCTTGATGAAGCAAAAGAAGCCGCAAAAAGAATCGGTTATCCCGTTGTTCTTCGTCCTGCTTTCACTTTGGGCGGAACAGGCGGTGGCTTTGCGTACAGCGAGGAAGAACTGATTGAAGTTGGTACAAATGCATTCAAGCTTTCTCCCGTTCATCAGGTTCTTATCGAAAAGAGTGTTAAGGGCTACAAGGAAATCGAATTTGAAGTTATGCGTGACTCCAACGATAACGCAATCACAATCTGCGGTATGGAAAATATCGACCCTGTCGGCATTCACACAGGTGACAGTATCGTTGTTGCACCAATCCTCACTCTCAACGAACACGACCACAAGATGCTCAACGACAGTGCAATAAAAATCATTCGTGAACTCAAAATTGAAGGTGGCTGTAATGTTCAGTTTGCACTTCATCCCACAACTTCCGAATATTACCTCATCGAGGTTAACCCCAGAGTTTCACGTTCATCAGCACTTGCTTCAAAGGCAAGCGGCTATCCCATCGCAAGAGTAACAGCAAAAATTGCTGTTGGTATGGGTCTTGAAGAAATTGCAATTGCAAACACAACAGCAGCATTTGAGCCAAGACTTGACTATATCGTTGCAAAGTTCCCCCGCTTCCCCTTTGATAAGTTTGCAACAGCAACAAACAAGCTGGGAACACAAATGAAAGCAACCGGTGAAGTTATGGGAATCGGTTCAACTCTGGAAGAGTGTTTCCTGAAGTCAATTCGTTCACTGGAAATCGGCGTTAACCACATCTGGATGGCTAAATTCGACGGCAAATCAAACGAAGAGCTTCTGGAATACATCAGTGAATTCCGTGACGATAACATTTACGCTGTGGCTCAACTTATGAGAAACGGCGTAAGTATTGAAAAACTCCACGAAGTTACAATGATAACCCCCTACTTCCTTGAAAAAATAAAGGGCATTGTTGACTTTGAAGAAACAATCAAAAATAACAAAGGCGATATTGAGACCCTTAAAGAAGCCAAAAAAATTGGGTTCAGCGACCCATTCATTGCAAAGCTTTGGGGTGTTCCTGAAATTGAAGTTTACAATACAAGAAAAGCGAACAATATTTATCCTGTTTACAGAATGGTCGATACTTGCCATACAAACGCATATATCCCCTACTTCTACTCAAGCTACACCGGAGAAAATGACTCAATCCTCACCGACAAGAAAAAGCTTGCAGTTCTCGGTGCAGGCCCCATCCGTATCGGTCAGGGTGTTGAGTTTGACTATTCAACAGTTCATGCTGTTACAACAATCAAAAAGGCAGGATATGAATCAATCATCATCAACAATAACCCCGAAACAGTTTCAACTGACTATACAACAGCAGATAAGCTGTATTTTGAACCTCTCACACCCGAAGATGTTATGAACATCATTCACTTTGAGAACCCCGAAGGTGTTATTGCATCTCTTGGCGGTCAGACAGCAATTAACCTTGCACAGCCTCTCACAGACCGTGGTGTTGAAATCATCGGTACTGACTGTGCAGCAATTGACCGTGCAGAAAACCGTGACGCATTCGAAAAAATTCTTCACCAGCTTAACATTCCTCAGCCCAAGGGCAGAGCAGTTACAAAGATTGAAGACGGTGTTGCGGCAGCTGCAGAAATCGGATATCCCGTTCTTGTTCGTCCCAGCTTCGTTCTTGGTGGACGTGCAATGCAGATTGTGGGCAACGAAGACCAACTTAGACACTATCTGAAGACAGCTGTTGAAATTGATGAGGACAAGCCCGTTCTTGTTGATAAGTATATCTTCGGCAAGGAAGTTGAAATTGACGCAATCTGTGACGGTAAGGATGTATTCATTCCCGGAATTATGGAACTTGTAGAAAGAACAGGTATTCACAGCGGTGACTCAATCAGCGTATACCCATCTTTCAGTATTTCCGATAAGGTTAAAGAGACAATTATTGAATATGCAAAACAGCTTGGTATTGGCATCGGTATTATTGGTCTTTATAATATCCAGTTCATCGTTGACAAAAACGAAGATGTTTATATCATCGAAGTTAACCCCAGATCTTCGAGAACTGTGCCCTTCCTTTCAAAGGCAACAGGATATAGCCTTGCAGATATTGCAACGGAGGTTATTATGGGCAAGTCCCTCAAGGAGCAGGGTATAACCGAAGTTTATCCGAAAGAAAAGGATCGTTGGTATGTAAAGGTTCCCGTATTCTCATTTAACAAAATCAGAGGACTTGATGCATATCTCTCACCTGAAATGAAATCAACAGGTGAAGCAATCGGCTATGATGACAAGCTTAACCGTGCACTCTACAAAGCACTTCAGGCATCGGGTATGCATCTCCAGAACTACGGAACAGTTCTTGCTACAATTGCCGATAAGGACAAAGACGAAGCACTTGAACTTATTCGCAGATTCTATAAGCTCGGCTTCAACATTCAAGCAACAAAAGGTACTGCCGAATTCCTGAAGAAAAACGGAATCAGAACCCATATGCTCAGCAAAATCAGCGAAGGCAGCGAAGAAATTCCTTCAGCAATCAGACAGGGTCACATTGCATACATCATCAACACAAGTGATATTTCAGGCGGCGGTTCAACCCTTAACGACGGTCACGAAATCCGTATGTGCGCAACAGACAACAATGTTAACATCTTCACATCCCTTGATACCGTCTCGGTTCTTCTTGATGTTCTTGAAGAAAACACAATCACAATTTCAACAATTGATGCGTAAGGAGAAAGCTTACTGTGAAGCAAGAAATTTTTACAATAGAAAGTAATAAAAAAATTGCAAAAGATATATTTTTAATGACCCTAAGCGGTGATACAAGTGCTATCACCGCCCCCGGTCAGTTTGTGAATATTCAGATTGACGGACTTTACCTCAGAAGACCAATTTCCGTTTGCGACTACGAAGACGGAAAACTGACCTTGATATATAAGGTTGTGGGCGAAGGAACCGAAGTTATGAGCAAATACGGTAAAGGCGTAGAACTTGACCTTCTTGTTGGACTCGGTAATGGTTTTAACACCGAAAAAAGTGGAGACACTCCTCTTCTCATCGGTGGAGGCGTTGGTGTTCCTCCTATGTATAACCTTTGTAAAAAGCTTATATCAGAAGGCAAAAAGCCAACAGTTATCCTTGGTTTCAACAGCAAAGAAGACGTTTTCTTTGAAAATGAATTCAAAAATCTTGGAGCAAAGGTTCTTATCGCAACAGCAGATGGAAGCTATGGCATAAAAGGTTTCGTTACCGATGCAATGAAGGGTGTTTCATACTCCTACTTCTTCACCTGCGGACCTATGCCAATGTTCAAAGCAATTGATGCCATTCTGACAACTTCAGGTCAGTACAGCTTTGAAGAAAGAATTGGTTGCTGCTTTGGAGCTTGTATGGGCTGCTCCTGCAAGACAAAATACGGAAACAAGCGAATCTGCAAGGACGGTCCTGTTCTGGAAAGAGAGGAAATTATATGGTAAACACAAAAGTAAATCTCTGCGATATCTCTCTCGACAACCCCATTATTCCTGCCAGCGGAACCTTCGGATTTGGCTATGAATTTGCAGAAATCTATGACATAAATTATCTTGGAACATTCTCCTTCAAAGGCACAACAAAAGATGCAAGATTCGGAAACCCCACACCCAGAATTGCTGAATGCAAAATGGGTATGATTAACTCTGTCGGGCTTCAGAATCCCGGTGTTGAAGCCGTTGTTTCCGAAGAACTTCCAAAACTTAAAAAAGTTTTCTCAAAGCCTGTTATGGCAAACATAAGCGGTTTTTCAGTTGAGGATTATGTCTACACCTGCGAAAAACTGAACAATGAGGACCAGATTGGCTGGTTTGAAGTTAATGTTTCGTGTCCTAATGTTCACGGCGGAGGTATGAGCTTCGGAACATCACCCGAAGCTGCTGCAGAAGTTACAAAAGCAGTTAAGGCAATTTCTAAAAAGCCTATTATAATCAAACTTTCACCAAACGTTACTGATATCGTATCAATCGCAAAGGCTTGTGAAGAAGCCGGAGCCGACGGAATCAGTCTTATCAACACTCTTCTCGGAATGAGAATTGACCTGAAAACAAAAAAATGCGTTATTGCAAACAAAATGGGTGGTTTCTCAGGTCCTGCAATATTTCCGGTTGCTGTCCGTATGGTATACCAGGTTTATGATGCGGTAAAAATTCCAGTAATCGGTATGGGCGGGGTATCAACTGCCGAAGACGTTATTGAAATGATGCTTGCAGGTGCAACAGCCGTTCAGGTTGGTGCTGCAAATCTTGTTAATCCCTTTGCGTGCAAAGAAATTATAGAGAATCTTCCTTCCGTTATGGAAAAATACGGAATTAAAGACTTAAATGATATTATAGGAGGTGCCCACTAATGGGAAAAGACGTTATTGTTGCCTGCGACTTTGCAGGAAAGAAAGAAGTATTTGACTTTTTGGATAAGTTCACAGATGTAAAACCTTTTGTTAAAATCGGTATGGAACTTTTCTATGCAGAAGGTCCTGAAATCGTTCGTGAAATCAAGAAACGCGGTCACAAAATATTTCTCGACCTGAAGCTTCACGATATTCCTAATACAGTAAAGAAATCAATGGCTGTTCTCAGTCGTCTTGATGTTGATATGACAAATCTTCACGCATCGGGTACTGTTGCAATGATGGAAGCGGCTTTGGAAGGTCTCACACGTCCTGACGGAACAAGACCTATTCTCATCGCTGTAACTCAGCTCACATCAACAAGTGAAGAAAAAATGAAGGAAGACCTTCTTATCAACGAACCAATCGACAAGGTTGTTATGCACTATGCAAGCAATGCAAAAAAAGCAGGTCTTGATGGTGTTGTATGCTCACCCCTTGAGGCTGAAAAGGTTCACAACACCTGCGGCAAAGACTTTGTTACAGTTACTCCCGGTGTTCGTTTTGCAGACGGCGACAAGGGTGATCAAGTTCGTGTTATGACCCCTGCTGATGCAAAAGCTATCGGTTCTGACTACATAGTTGTGGGCAGACCCATCACAGCAGCCGAAGACCCGGTTGCCGCATATAAAAGATGCGTTGCTGAATTTGTTGGATAAAAAGTCATTCTAAGCTTGTCGAAGAATCTTTAAATTTTAAAAGGAGATAAAACAAATGAAAGAAATAATTGCAAAAGACTTACTTAAAATAAAAGCTGTATTTTTTAGACCCGAAGAGCCCTTCACATGGGCAAGCGGAATCAAGAGTCCTGTATACTATGACAATCGTTTGACACTTAGCGATATTGAGGTTCGCAACGATGTTGAAAACGGACTTGCAAAGCTTATCAAGGAAAACTATCCCGAAGCTGAAGTTCTTATGGGTACATCAACAGCAGGTATCGCTCACGCCGCAATCACAGCACACCTCCTTGACCTTCCCATGGGTTACGTTAGAAGCGGTGCAAAGGATCACGGCAGACAGAATCAGATTGAAGGACGTCTTGAAAAGGGTCAGAAGGTTGTTGTTGTTGAAGACCTTATTTCAACAGGCGGCAGTGTTATTGAAGTTGTGAACATCCTCAGAGAAGCCGGTGCCGAAGTTCTTGGTATTGTTTCAATCTTCACATACGGTATGCAGAAGGGTCTTGACAGGCTGGCTGCTGCTGAAGTTAAGAACATCAGCCTCACCAACTTCGACGTAATCGCTGAAGTTGCAGCTGCTGAGGGTTACATCAAGAACGAAGATATCCAGAGACTTATTGCATTCCGCAATAATCCTTCAGACGAAAGCTGGATTAATGCATAACTCCTCCTCCAGGTATTCCAAATTTTACAGAAAGGATTAACCAACAATGAGAAGTGTTATTGATATAAAAGACCTTTCAACAACCGAACTTAATGAGCTTGTTGCAGTTGCTGAGGACATCATTGAAAACCCCGACAAGTATGCTCACAAATGTGACAGAAAGAAGCTTGCAACTCTGTTTTTCGAACCCTCAACAAGAAC
>JAZNLK010000154.1:0-6968 GCA_045579055.1 Clostridia bacterium | reverse complement strand
CCTGCAGAACAGGAAGTCAAGATGGTATATGGCATCTCATTCGAGCAGGGCAGAAACAACTTCAAGATTGATGAAGAACTTCTTTCTGAAATCGTTACCGAAAACAAGGAAATGCCCGATTCGGCAAAGAGAGACTTGATTATTGCATTGATTACACTCAAGTACACACAGAGTAATTCGGTTTGCTTTGCCAAGGACGGTCAGGCAATCGGTGTTGGTGCAGGTCAGCAGTCAAGAATCCACTGTACACGACTTGCTGGCAACAAGGCTGACATCTGGCATCTCCGTCAGCACGAAAAGGTTCTCAACCTTCCCTTCCTTGACACCATCGGAAGACCCGACCGTGACAACACAATTGACGTATATATCTCAGATGATGATGAAGACGTTCTTGCAGACGGCAAGTGGGAAGCACTCTTCACCCACAAGCCCGAACCTCTCACAAGAGAAGAAAAGAAGGCATATCTTGCCGGCATAAAGGGTGTTGCTCTTGGCAGTGATGCATTCTTCCCCTTCGGTGATAACATCGAACGTGCGGCAAAGAGCGGCGTAACCTATATCGCAGAACCGGGCGGTTCAATCCGTGATGATAACGTAATCGCAAGATGTAATGAGTTTGGAATGGTGATGGCGTTTACTAAGATGCGTCTCTTCCACCACTAAAGCGAAAAACGGATAAAATTGCGTATAACGTCCAAACCTCACCACTCGGAGTACACAAAGTACACCTTCGGGATTCGGTTTGAACATTCTCCATCAATTTTATCACGTTTTTCAAGGCGAGATAGTGCAAGCGGTGCATTGTAGGGGACGGCGTCCTCGACGTCCCGTGTTGAGGGGTCGGTTTACATATTCTGCACTATTTTTTGTAGCCCTCAAAAAATTTAAGATAGAAAGGTTTGGACCTCAGATATATGAAAATTATGGTAGTCGGTGGCGGCGGTCGTGAGCACGCCATCATAAAATCATTGAAAAAGAGCCCCAAGGTTTCAAAAATTTATGCCCTTCCGGGCAACGGCGGAATTGCCGCTGATGCGGAATGTGTTGATATCGGGGCAAAGGATATTGACAAAATTGTTGAGTTTGCAGTAGCAAACGGCATTGAATTTGCAGTTGTTGCACCTGATGACCCGTTGGTTCTTGGTGCGGTTGATGCTCTCAACGAGAAAGGAATCCCCTGCTTCGGCCCAAAGGCTAATGCCGCTATAATCGAAGGAAGCAAGGTTTTCTCAAAGAATCTTATGAAGAAATACAACATTCCCACAGCGGAATATGAAGTATTCAGCGATATGGATGCGGCTCTCAAATATCTTGAAACTGCTCCCATCCCCACAGTTATCAAGGCTGACGGTCTTGCTCTGGGTAAGGGCGTTATCATTGCAGAGACAAGAGAAGATGCAATGAATGCCGTGAAGTCAATGATGGAAGACAAAATATTTGGTGACAGCGGTAATAATGTTGTTATTGAAGAATTCCTCACAGGTCCCGAAGTTTCGGTTCTCAGCTTCACAGACGGTAACGTGGTTATCCCTATGGTTTCCTCAATGGATCACAAGCGTGCATTGGATGGTGACAAGGGTCTCAATACTGGCGGTATGGGAACAATCGCTCCCAATCCTTATTACACAAAGGAAATCGCTGATGAGTGTATGGAAAAAATCTTTATCCCCACAATGGAAGCTATGAACAAGGAAGGCAGAACCTTCAAGGGATGCCTTTACTTTGGACTTATGCTCACTCCAAAGGGACCAAAGGTTATTGAATATAACTGCCGTTTCGGTGACCCCGAAACTCAGGTTGTTCTGCCCCTTCTTGAAAGTGACCTCTTTGAAATTATGCAGCACGTAGAAAACGGAACTCTCAAGGATGCAGAGGTTAAATTCTCGAAATCGGCGGCTTGCTGTGTTGTTGTGGCATCAAACGGTTACCCCGGCAAGTATGAAACAGGCTTTGAAATTACACTTCCCGAAAATTCCGACGGAATTTTTGTTGCAGGTGCAAAGATTAAGGACGGCAAGCTTGTGACAGGCGGCGGCAGAGTTTTGGGTGTTACAGAAGTTGGTGCTTGTCTCAACTGTGCAATCAATGCGGCTTATGAGACTACAAAAAATGTAAAATTTGAAAATGCTTATTACAGAAAAGATATCGGACAAAAGGCTCTTGCGGCTTTGAAATAAGAAAGGATAAATGTATGGTATACAGAGTTTTTGTTGAAAAGAAAAAAGAACTTGCCGCAGAGGCAAATTCCCTCAAGGGCGAGTTGGTTAACCTTCTTCAGATAAAAGGTCTTGAAGATGTTAGAATAATCAATCGCTATGATGTTGAAAATATTGATAAGGAGCTTTTTGAATACTGCAAAAAGACGGTATTCTCGGAGCCTCAGCTTGATATTGTTACAGACGAAATTACAGATAGCTGTGATGTAATCTTCGCAGTTGAATTCCTGCCCGGTCAGTTCGACCTTCGTGCAAATTCAGCGGAGGAATGTATTCAGCTTATCTCCAAGGGCGACCGTCCCACAGTGAGAGCCGCAAAGGTTTATATGCTTTACGGCAAGCTGACAGATGCAGATGTTGCCGAAATCAAGAAGTATGTTATTAACCCCGTTGAATCAAGAGAAGCAACACTTGAAATGCCCGAAACTTTGAAGGCGGTTTATGAAATCCCTGAAACTGTTGCAACCCTTGACGGATTCATTGATTTGGATGTTGACGGACTTCAGAAAATGATTGATGATATGGGTCTCGCTATGGATATTGATGATATCAAGTTCTGTCAGGAATATTTCATTGGCGAAAAGCGTAACCCCACAATCACAGAAATCAGAATGATTGACACATACTGGTCAGACCACTGTCGTCACACCACATTCCTCACAACAATTGATAATGTTAAGTTTGAGGATGAGCTGCTTCAGGCGGCTTATGACAGATACATTGAAACCCGTAAGGCAATCGGCAGAACAAAGCCAATCAACCTTATGGATATCGGCACAATTGCCGCAAAATATCTCAAGGCAAACGGCAAGCTTGACGGTCTTGACGAAAGCGAAGAAATCAATGCTTGTACTGTTAAAATTGACGTTGATGTTGACGGCGTGACAGAAAAGTGGTTGCTCCTCTTCAAAAACGAAACACACAACCACCCAACAGAAATCGAACCCTTCGGTGGTGCGGCAACCTGTATTGGTGGTGCAATCCGTGATCCGCTGTCGGGACGTTCCTATGTTTATGCGGCAATGCGTGTTACCGGTGCGGCAGACCCTCTGAAGCCTGTTTCTGAGACAATTGAGGGTAAGCTTCCCCAGAGAAAGATTGTTACCGGTGCGGCTGCAGGTTACAGCTCTTATGGCAACCAGATTGGTCTTGCAACAGGTCAGGTTGACGAACTTTACCACGACGGCTATGCGGCAAAACGTATGGAAATCGGTGCGGTTGTTGCGGCGGCTCCTGCTGAAAACGTAAGACGTGAACGCCCCATTGACGGTGATATTGTAATCCTTCTTGGCGGCAAAACCGGCCGTGACGGTTGCGGCGGTGCAACAGGTTCTTCAAAATCACATACTGTTGAGTCACTTGAGAGTTGCGGTGCAGAAGTTCAGAAGGGTAATGCTCCCGAAGAAAGAAAGCTCCAGAGACTTTTCCGCAACAAGGAAGCATCACTGCTCATCAAGCGTTGTAACGACTTTGGTGCAGGCGGTGTTTCTGTTGCAATCGGCGAATTGGCTGACGGTCTTGAAATCAATCTGAACGCAGTTCCCAAAAAGTACGAAGGTCTTGACGGCACAGAGCTTGCAATCAGTGAATCTCAGGAAAGAATGGCTGTTGTTGTTGCAAAGGAAGACGTTGAACGCTTCAAAGAACTTGCAAAGAGCGAAAACCTTGAGGCAACAGTTGTTGCAGAGGTTAAGGCTGAACCGAGACTTGTTATGCATTGGAACGGCAAGGAAATCGTAAACATTTCCCGTGAATTCCTGAACTCAAACGGTGCTGAAAAGCACATTGATATAGCACCTGCAAAGCCTGAATGCTATAAGAAGGCGGCTGTTGCTGACTTCAAGGCAGGAATGATGGCTCTTGCAGATGATTTGAACGTATGTTCAAAGAGAGGTCTTTCAGAACGTTTTGACTCCACAATCGGTGCAGGCACAGTTCTGATGCCCTTTGGCGGCAAGCATCAGCTGACCCCCATTCAGGCAATGGTAAACAAGGTTTCTGTTGAACAGAAACACACAAAGACCGCATCCGTAATGGCTTGGGGTTACAATCCCTTTATTGCTGAAAAGAGCCCCTATCACAGCGCATATCTTGCAGTTGTTGAATCTGTTGCAAAGCTTGTGGCAACAGGTGCAGAATTCAAGGATGTTTACCTCACATTCCAGGAATACTTCGAAAAGCCCAAAAAGGATGCAAAACGTTGGGGCAAGCCTCTTGCGGCTCTCCTTGGTGCATTTGATGCACAGAAAAATCTTGAAATTGCCGCAATCGGCGGTAAGGACTCAATGAGCGGAACATTCGAAAACATTGATGTTCCCCCCACACTTGTTTCATTTGCGGTTACTGACGAAAATGTTGACAACATCATTTCACCTGAATTCAAGGGAGCCGGCAATAAAGTTGTATGGATTAAGCCCGAATATGACGAAAATGGTCTTCCTGTGACAGCAAGCCTGCTTGACTGCTTCAAAAAGGTAACAGAGCTTGTTCGTAGCGGTGCGGCAGTTAGTGCATATACGCCCACTTATGGCGGCATTGCAGAAGCTGTTATGAAGATGGCAATGGGTAACGGAATTGGCTTTGAATTTGCTGACGGAATTTCACTTGACGATATCTTTGGTTACAGCTACGGTTCATTCGTTGTTGAACTGGCAAAAGATGCAGATGCAGGTGTGGTTCTTGGTACAACTACCGAGAAAAAGGCTATCAGTTATAAGGGCGAAGCACTTTGTATGTGTGAAATTTCAAAGGTTTATGAAGATAAGCTTGAAAAGATTTATTCTTGCAACATTGAAACAGAAAAGAAGGATATTCCTGCATTCACTTATGAAGCAAAATCTGTTGTAACACCCAAAATCGGTGTTGCAAAGCCCAAGGTTCTGATTCCCGTGTTCCCCGGAACAAACTGTGAATTTGACAGTGCAAAGGCAATGCGTGACGCAGGTGCAGACCCTGAAATCTTTGTTATAAACAACCTGTCACCTCAGGCAATTTCCGAATCTGTTGAAGCCTTCGCAAAGAAGCTGAATGAATCACAGATTGTATTCATTCCCGGCGGCTTCTCAGGCGGTGACGAACCTGATGGTTCAGCAAAGTTCATCACAGCATTCTTCCGCAACCCCGAAATCAAGGAAGCAACATCCGAACTTCTTGATATGCGTGACGGTTTGATGTGCGGTATCTGTAACGGCTTCCAGGCACTCATTAAGCTGGGTCTTGTGCCTTACGGAAAGATTATCGACACAGACGAAAATTGCCCCACACTTTCATATAACACAATTTCACGCCACCAGTCAAAGCTGGTACGCACAAGAGTTGCATCAAACAAGTCTCCCTGGATGGCAAATGCAAGTGTTGGTGACATCTATACAGTTCCCATTTCACACGGTGAAGGTCGCTTCATGGCAAGTGACGAGCTTGTGAAGGAACTGGCTGAAAGCGGTCAGATTCTCACACAGTATGTTGACCTTGAAGGTAACCCCACAAACGAAATCCAGTACAACCCCAACGGTTCAACCTTCGCAATCGAAGGTATCACATCACCTGATGGTCGTGTACTTGGTAAAATGGGTCACTCCGAAAGATGGGGCTACGGACTTTACAAGAATGTTGAAGGTAACTTTGATATAGGCATGTTCAAATCTGCGGTAGAGTATTTTAAATAAAATAAGCGGTTTATACGGTGGTATTTGCCATTTAGTTTAATATTTACAATCCCTCAGTCACTTCGTGACAGCTCCCTTTACACAAGGGAGCCGTGAAAGTTGAAAAATAAGCCTCCCCTGTGCAAGGGGAGGTGGGTTTGCGAAGCAAACTCGGAGGGGTTGTTGGTGAAAATGCTTGTAAATTAAAGACAGGAGGTAAAAACCAATGAAAACAGATATAGAAATTGCACAAAGCGTCAAGATGCAGAATATTGTTGACATTGCAAAGACTGCAGGTGTTGACGAAAAATATCTTGAACTTTACGGAAATTATAAAGCAAAAATAGACCTTGCACCCCTGAAAGAAAAGGAACGCAAGGCGAAACTTGTTCTTGTTACCGCAATCACACCTACTCCTGCAGGTGAAGGCAAGACCACCACAACAATCGGTCTTGCTGACGGTATGAAGAAAATCGGAAAGAACGTGATGGTTGCACTCCGTGAACCTTCACTTGGTCCCGTATTCGGCGTCAAGGGCGGTGCGGCAGGCGGCGGCTATGCTCAGGTTGTTCCGATGGAAGACATAAACTTGCATTTTACGGGTGACTTCCACGCTATAACTTCTGCACATAACTTGCTCGCTGCAATGGTTGACAATCACCTCCAGCAGGGTAATGCTTTGAACATAGACCCTAAGCGCGTGGTATGGAAGCGTGTTGTGGACATGAATGACAGGGCACTCCGTAATATTGTTATAGGTCTTGGCAAAAAAACGGACGGAGTAATGCGTGAATCGGGCTTTGATATCACGGTAGCATCTGAAATCATGGCTATTTTGTGCTTAGCCCGCGATTTGAGTGACTTGAAAGCACGCCTTGCACGCATGGTTGTTGCATATAACACAAAGGGCGAGGCTGTAACGGCAAATGATATACAGGCAACGGGCGCAATGGCACTCCTTTTGAAGGATGCAATAAAGCCCAACCTCGTTCAGACTCTTGAAAATACGCCTGCTATAATCCATGGCGGACCGTTTGCAAATATAGCTCATGGCTGCAACTCGGTTACCGCAACACGTACAGGTTTGAAACTTGCAGATTACGTTGTA
>JAZNLK010000153.1:0-13411 GCA_045579055.1 Clostridia bacterium | reverse complement strand
GGTTCAACCACCGCTTCATCACCAAGAACATAAGTCTTGCCGATGGGGCGCATACCGTCTGCACTGTCCCAGACAGCCATTTCAACTCTCGTCGCATCAAGACCTGTCAGGTCAATGGTTGATGCGAGAGTCTTTGTTGCTGCCCATGTATCGTTTCTCTGGAGAATTAGATTACCTGCTTCGGGTTCTTCCGATGCGATGTTATGTGTTTCGACATTTGATGCAATCATCTTGCCGTCTGCATCATATGCCGTCAGAACTGTTGTCAGTTCTGTTGTGCGAGCTTCTTCCCATCTTACAAAGGAGTCACTTGTTACAATAGCCTTTGCTGTAACGTTGCCGTCGGGAATTTCTGTCAGTTCGTTTCCGATGTTATTCTCAAAAATAACATCGTCAAGAACATTGCCGTCCCACACGCGTACATTATCAATGCGATAACAAGTGTCAAGGGCAGTGTAACCTTCAGGTATTGTACCAACCAGTGTATCGTTTTTCGCCAGCATAAGTCTGATTGTATTTGAATCTGAAGTTTGCGGAAGCTGCTGCCAGTAGCTTCCGGGCTTATTTACTTCACCATAATGTACACGTTTTGCCATACCTGTTGAAAGGTTTGTCACAACAACCGTAACATTTGCGGTATCAGAAGTATATGCAACTCTGTACCAATCATCGTTGTTTTCAAAGTTTTTACAGTCAAGAGCAAAGCTTCCTGCCTTGCCTCCGACATAATACTCCATACCAATCGGAAGACCGTCTGATACTTTCTGCACATCAAAGGCAATATTCCAGTTCTGAACTCCGGCAGGAATACTTATTTCATTGCTTGTGTTCCGAAAAGCCTCCGTGCCGTCATTTTTCAAACCAACCTCTATATAGTGATTTCCGCCTTCATCTTCCTTGACTTCGTATTTACCGTTTCCGACAACAACGCCAATACTCCATTTGTTACTTTCCGTATTTTCATAATCCTGAACAAAAAAGTAGTCATTATAAATAGCCGTATTCTCTGCCGCACTAACCGTCACAACAGATGACGGAATGAACACAACCGTCATAACCATTGTCAGGCATAATATAATACTCAATAATTTTCTTGTCATGTTTTTGCTCCTTTCTCAGGTCTAATCCAACGTCACTCTGTAAGCATTCATCATAGCCTTGAAACTTGTTTCAGAAGGACAGAGATAAAATTCTGCTGTTCCGCCCTTAACCTTTTCATAATACTCATCGGTCATGGTAATTTCAGCTGTGACCTTATTTTTCGCTGCACCAACCGAAACCGTAGCAGGACTCCAGTCCATAATCTTGCCCTTTTTGTCAAACACGACCATAATAGGAGCAATCGTCATTTGTTTATCAATTTCTGCATCAGTATATACATCAACCGAACCCGAAATTTTCTTTCCCAACTCCGTATCTGTCACCTCAATCATCTGTGAATCAGGTGCAGCAAAAGTTCCGCCATACAGCATAACGTTGTCCACAAGGAACTTTGTTGTAGCACAACTTCCGCCTGCTTCTGCACCTACGGATGCCCAGAAAGTAACGATAAACGCATTTGAACCGTCGGTAATCTGAAAAGAGTTTCCGGTGGTTATTTCTTCGAAGGACGTATCAGCACCCTTTTTCTTGCGATAGTGTTTCAATATGCCGTCCTTTCTTATTCCCAAATATGTATACCATGTTCCAAGCTCCATATCCGCCGCATTATATGACCATCTCACCTGAGTTCCGGAAGTTGTAAAAACCTGAAACTGCCATCCGAGAGAAGGAGAACTCATTTTGCAGATATCTGCCATTACCACAAAATCTTCCGGCACTATGCTTGCCATGCCTACATGATAGAACGGCTTATCTGTTGCTCCGGTCAGTTCTGCATAACAGTTTCCTTCTTCTGTCACCTTTGTGACAATAAGATCTCCGCCACTTGTTGCAAGAAAACTTTCCGCATCGCTTTCATAGTTTTGAAATACAATAGCCTTTCCCGACGTAACCGGCTCTGCTGCACTGCTGTTGATTGTGAACATTGAAGCAACCGCTGCAACTGCAAATACCGTTGAAACAATTCGTTTTTTCATCTCGTTTCCTCCTTAACACATTGAACCTTATTTATATGTAAATTTAATTTTATTCAACGTTCTTTTTGTTCATTTAAAATCTGACAAATTCATCTTATTTAAAATTTTTCTTGCAATTTGTTCTACCATGAATTATACTATAATCAAGCCTTACAAATCAACAAACATATTTATCCAATTCAAAAACAAACATGTTTGTTATGTTAGTTTTTAAAGAAAGAGGGATTATAAATGCTATACGATTCAAATGTTCTGATAGATATCGGAAACATATGCTTCAATCTTATGTTCAAAATTAAAGGTGCTCGTTTTTCCACTCAAATTGATCTTCAGAATCAAAACGCCCACGTTCATCCTACCTTCGAGTTTCTTATTGTTCTTCAAGGCAATGCATCACTGGACTTAAATGAAGAAAACATTACAATAAGTAGTGACGATATTCTTATACTATTACCCGAAACATTTCATCATTTCACCAATTGCAGTGAAGATTACACAGACATTATACTAACTATTGATATTTTCAAAAATAAAAAAGAAAACGTCAATGATTTTTATACGCCTTTTTCAACTGCCATGAAACAATCACGAGGATATTTTCACATAAAAAACAAATCTTCACTCGTGGAGCATATCAAAAAAGTTCTTGAATGCTATTATGTACAACGCGCCCTTTATAATGAAATTACAAATTCACGATTCACACTTTTTTTCTCAGAGCTGGTATATACACTCTGTCCCGATATGCTTGAATCTGAAATGATATTGGATATTATGTATGACGAACATACAAACAGAGTTCAGTTTCTGCAGTTTTATATTACCATGCATTATATGGAGGACATCAACCTGAAAAAAATTGCAGATATACTAAACCTAAGCGAAGTTCATACCAATCGCATCTTCAGGCAGATATTCGGCAAAAGCTTTCTTACATATCTTACCGATATCCGCCTAAAAAACGCTAAACGTCTCCTGCGCAGAGAAAATATTGAAATATCTGATATCGCCACGCTTGTAGGCTATAATTCATATAATGGATTTTATATTGCATTCAAAAAGGAATTTGGTATCACTCCAAATATGTATCGAAAAAAATACCGGAAATAAGTACATTTTCCCTGTATATACCTACAAGTTTTCAAGCATCTTCTCAAAGTTGGCTATATCATCAGCTCCGTCCAAAACGCCAAGGGCAACCGTAAAATTCTGGGATTCATATGGTCGCAGAGTTTTGAGTGTTCCGTGCTTTCTTTCTGCAATCCTTCCCATAATAAAGGAATTTGACGGTTCCAGACCAATACAATAATCATTTGTACACATACTTTTCCATTGGACAAGTAGCGGAAGCGTGTCCATTTTATATTTTATATAGCATCCCAACTTCAGTTCATCATTTATAACAGCTGCATATCCATACCCAAAAGCATCCGGAACGTTAGTATGACAATACACTTCTTCTATCTTATTATTTTGAGGAGCAGTAACATTTCCGATATGTTCAGGGTCTGTCCCCGAACCAATATTATCATATATTTCACCAACGCCTTTCACTATCCGGGCACCGGGGGCAAGTAAAGGATAACCGAAATTAAAATGATACAGTATCATCATCTCTGTGTCCATAGGTTCCTTATTTGTGACACAATCACAAATTTCAATTTCTTTTCCTTTGTTTGGGAAGGTGATTTTTCTTTCCAGTTGAAGATGATGACCTGCCAAAAAGCTGTCACGCATACTTCCCGTGATAACAATCGACTCCTCACCTTTAACTAACGTAGTATTCTCTGCAGGACACATGCCAATCCTTCCGTGTTCCGTATGATATATCCCATTTTCCATCACTCCGGGTCCGACATTGGTCAGACCACAAGTATAAAGCATTCCCGCAGGCCAGTAATAACTAAATTCATTTGCACCGCCGTTGAAAAACTTATTTGACACCAACCCGTTTTTCGACTGAAAAGCACAGTTTATTCCCTTATAAGAAAAATCATAAATGTTTAAGCATTGGTCCTCAATGAAGGTCGCATACAAGCCACTTTGATTATGCAATTCAATCGCCTTTACTCCATCAGATACTCCATCACGAAAAGAAATCCGTCTTGCTTTAATAAGTTGGTTGTTATTTCCAAGCATACCACTATTCATCAAAAAACACCTACCTGCATTTATATCACTTTGATTCCTTTAAGTTCACAGAACAACTCCACAGCATCAGAATAATCATTAAATACCATTACGTAGTGCTGACTCATAATTTCATTTGCGAAATCCCTGCCTGTTTTATTTAGCAAATGGATTCGCGCACCCGGGTATTGAGGGCAATCAATTTCGTGAAAATTATTGAGGGTTTCTGTCTGACCTTTTAAAACGTGCATTTTAAGTCCGTCATTATTATTTGCCACTCTTCCTATTGTTGCAAGCATATCACCTTTCATTTCGGTTGTAACCAACAAGCCACTGTAAAGTGCTGTGTGATGCTTGATACACGGACGTTCTGTATTGAGAAAACATCTGGGTGCAAATCCACATGCTGCAGAAATTATTGAATCCCCCTGAACCGCAAGAACATCGCCATATGTGGTAGTCTCATCCGAAATATAGTTCATAATCATTTGAGTGAGAAGCATATAAACGTCACCCTCGCAGGAAACGGGCATTTCCTCGCCTAAAACAGAAAGAGCCACGCAAGGAGTAAAGCCGTATTCAATCGAAAGCTCATACTGACATTTAACTGTAACACCATCTAATTTGTGCTCCTTCACAATATCCTTAAGAGCAAGGTAAAATGCTATTGTTTTTTCAACGTCTGCTTCGGTAACATCCTCCGATATATTCCAATCGTTCTTAAAAACAGGCTTATATCCTTCAATCCTACCTTTATCCATAGCATCAGCTTTATTTATCAATGTATACTGATCCAGCTGTACAACCTCAGTTCCTAAAAGTTTCTTTATTTTAATATGATCACCAAGCCCTGTATACATTCCCATAGATGCGTATCCAAGCATGCCGATTCGGGTACTACGCAAACGTTTTATGCACGTGGCGGCTCTGTCAAAATTTATAATCTCCTTTGTCAGAACTTCATCATAATCATTTCCTACTATAAACTTAAAGCAATAACCGAATTCTTCAAAGGTTTCTCTTAATACTGCTGCAACCGCAACAGAACCAAAAGATATGTATTCATTTGCTTCAGCATCATAAACATTATCGTGACTCCAAAGCAACAACGGCATTCTATCAAGCTGCGCGGCAGAAATAATATTCATTACGTTGGGACTTTCAACCCAAGAAGCAATCAAAACAATGCAGTAATCATAATCTTCCGTTGTCGCCACATCTATCGCAGCCTGACAATCATCCAAAGTAATGATATGTGGAGCTGAAACAGCATTAATACCTATATTCTTTAAGTATGCAATTGAATTGTCAATCTTTTCGTCCAGTTCTTTTTGCGGATACCCCGGATAGCCAAACGGTAATACCAATACTTTCATATTTTTAGTCTCCTTTCGTTTCTAATCCTCTGTTATATTCACTTCACTTAATTTGCCATCTTTTAATTTAATGGTCTTTATTTCATACGGATTCACAGAGACAATAAATTCCACAACATCAAAATACTTAATCGTAACCTCCTGCTTTTGACCCGCAATTTCGGCAATTCTTATAATGTCGCCATAATCACCTTCTGCTTTTTTTAGAGCAGAGAGCACGACACTTTCACTTTCTAAAGAAACATAACTCTCAAAGGACGAATATATTCCGTCGTGATTTGGTTCACACATCACTATGGGTTTATTATTGAAGCCTTTAGCCATATCAAAAACCTTGTTTTGAATAAAATCACCCTTATGCATCATAATCCTTAAACTTCCTTCAGAAACACCCTGCTCCATGAAATCATAATCCTCGTCAGAAAGTTCACCCAGACGCAAATCCGTATAAATACAGCTTCTCAAAATACTGAGTCCCAGTGTACCACCTTCTTTTGTGTAAGCAAAGGTGCTGTCAGCAATCAGGCTTACCCCTTCGCTTTCGTCATATACACTTATCCATTCACCCATTGGTGTATCACTTTCACAATCGTCCCTTGTTTCGCTCGCAAAGGGTGACGCAACTGTTATTTTCTTGTAATCAGTATTGAACATAAGCTTTAACACCGTTTGCGATTCGTTCCAGTTGACACGATATTTCACATCAAAATAATCTGTATCCTTGTAAAAGCTGTAATAAAGCGAAAGGAGTGAATTTCTGAATTTGTAATTTACCTTTAACACCGTTCTGAATACGCCCTGTTCTACTGTTTCGATATCAACAAGCGTAAAATCTTCAAGAGCTTTTCCATATGTAGTTTTAAAAAAGCCTTCGGCATCCGACAAGTCTTCAAAGCACTGTGGTTTTAATATATTTGTAAAGGTTTTATCCAGCACCTTGGAGTAAATCCTGTTTATTAAACCTGTTTTTTCATCAATCTCAACCCGGAAAAAATCTGTCTCCAGTTCACAGGAATGTGTTCTTGTTTTATCTATATCTCCTGTTTGAAGCACCTTGAACATCTTATATCCCATAGAAGGAATCTGTGCCTTAAACAGAACTCTTGAACGAAATCCTTTAATAACAGACTTTTCAAGTATAATCTGACATGGGAACTGATTGCCACACTCATCCTCAAGCATAATACCTCCACTGTATGCAGGGAATTCATGAAGCCATTGCATTTCTCCTTCAAGGTATCCGTCATAGTCAGTTTCATTTAAATTCCATACAACCAAATTCCATTGATTATCCGGATTTTTACCGGGTGTTTTTACCTTTTTGTTAATGGCTTGCAAATTAAAATGCATCATTTCATTTGAGACGAAAATAGCACCGCCCAACTGATTATATGCATCAACATATGCCTCCTTAGTGCTTGCACCTCCCAAAATATCGTGGAAAGAATTAAACAATATATCTTGCCAGCATCTGGTCAACTTTTCACTCTCATAAGGAGTCTGCAACATCTTTTTCGCTATAACAGCAGCTTTCTCCGCATTTGTTACGGCATATTCCGCAAGTCTGTTCATAATTTTCACCTTGCGGTCATTGACATATGGACCAAAGTTTTTGGTTATCATTTCTGTGTCAACAACCAAATCAGGATCACCCTGTCTTTCAAAGTACTGCTCTACCGAAGCAAATTCAATGTTGTATGTCTTTTCACCGTTTAATCTGTGAATGCTTTCGATTGCTTGCTTTGTAGGTGCACCACCATGGTTGGACACTCCGTAAAGCATCATTTCATCGGCTGTTGCATTTTCCATATTTGTTTCTGCAAGTTCAACGTTTCTCTGTATATTCTTATCGAAAATCACACTATTCTGACCAACTCTAAACGCCTTTACACGGCTTCCGTCTTTCGCCTCCCACCAGAAATAGGGGCTCTCCAGTGTAAAAAAGTGGTTTTCAGGTCTGCACATACAGTAATAGTCCATGTGACTTTTCTTTAAAATCTGCGGTATCTGGCTACTGTGTCCAAAAGAATCTATGTTAAACACCGAGCGTGAATATTTGCCAAAATTACTCATTAAATAGCATTGACCGTATAGTGACTGTCTTGCATAACTTTCACCGCAGCCACTGAAACAATCGGGCTGAACCCACCATCCTTCGGAAAGCTCCCAGCGTCCTTCATTGATGCGTTTTTTTATTTCTTCAAACATTTCAGGATCAATCTTTTTTATCCATTCAAACACAGGAGGTGTCGCAAAGGAATAAATAAAATCCTCATCTTCATTCATTCTGTCCAATGCACTTCTGAATGTCGAATGAATATCAGACATCGCCTCTTCCCACTTCCACGTCCACACTGGATCAAAGTGTGTATTACCCACCATTTGAATATTTTTCATACCTTATTCACCTTTCATTATGATATTCTCATAAATTAAGAATATCATAATTAGTCTTGATTTTCTTCAATAATAGTGATATTATTATTGAAGAATAATGATATTTTGCAAAGGAGATACAAAAATGATTCTTCCCCCAAAACTTTCAGTAAAAGATAATATTGATATGCAATCTGGTTGTTTTGTCCGTTTTGTATATGGTGGTGTTGATGAATATTACCCTCATTCACATGATTTTTATGAAATATTTATAATTGCAAAAGGAACCATTTCCCATATGGTAAACGGCACAATGCAGCATCTACCTGAGGGAAGTCTTGTTTTTATACGTCCCGATGATGTCCATTCCCATCTATGCAACGATCCAAACACCGCATTTATCAATTTGACTTTTACACGCGAAACAAGCGAAAGTCTATTTGAATATCTTTTTGATGAAACAAAAAAGACCAGAATGTTGCATAATGACATGCCACCAATGATATTTCTTGATAAATCAACTACAAAAAGATTTGTTTCACAAATTAATGAACTTAATACAGAAAACTGGAAAGATAAGGATATGTTAAAGCTTCGCACCAGAACTCTCCTGGTAAATATTTTTTCATACTTTGCGAGCTCAATGCCGCAAAAGTCAGACATTGCAATTCCATTGTGGCTTATTGACTTAAAAAACAAAATGGAAAAACCCGAAAACTTTATTATAGGAATCGACCGAATGATTGAACTCAGCCAAAAAAGCAAAGAACATGTGTTTCGTTCGTTTAAAAAACACTATGGAATCACAGTAACAGATTACATTAACAATCTTCGGGTGAATTATGCTTCAAATCTCTTAATCAACACAAACTTATCAATCATCGACATATGTTATACTTGTGGCTTTCAAAGTGCCAGCTACTTCTACCGAGTATTTAAACAAAAAAACTCATTTTCTCCGAACAATTTCAGAGAATCCTATAAAAAAATTTAGTATTAATTATGAACAAAGCGGCTTCGCCCCTCACCACAGGCGTCGCTCGTAACATGGACGCTTTGTTTGTCCATGTGCACATCAATCAACAGCAGAAGATTTCGCACGGACAATTAAATTTATGTTTTTATATAATAGGAATACAACAGTATGTTGTATTCTCCTATGATATAAAAAAAAGACGTTTTTCTCGTATCATTAGATACGCAGAAAACGTCTTTTTATAATTTAAATACAATATCTTCTTTTGGTGCTTTTAGTTTTCATTCAATTTAAAGAAATAAAAAATTCAAAATTTTCAATTTTCTTTTCATCAAGTCTGTATTTTTTCAGAAGCGGATTACCACATGCATGCGAACCCAAGCCCGAATTCTTATAATCAATACGGACAATGGTTGCATCCTCTTTTTTCACCTCATCAATATGCATAGCTTTCATCAATGTGTCTGCTGTGTAATGAGAAACATTAAACTCAAACTTTCCGTTGGTGGTGAACTTCATTCCGTTCTTCATTTCAAGGATTTTTGTATCCATATGATTTCCGTGTTCCTGGGGCATTATGTACGGGAAGTACTCATCATCTGCATTACTTTCATATAATCCGACTTTGGTGTGATAATGCATATCACAGTAATTTTCCCTATCACCACGTCCAAAGTATCTGAATTCATCCTTTTCATAAGGTGTTATAAATTCAAAGCCTAGTCTTGGAAGCCATACACAATCCTCACGCACATCACCATTTAATACAACTTTAACCGAGCCATCCTCAAAAAATGAATAATCAACGGTATATCTGAAGAATGGCATTCTGCCCACACCGCTCAATGCGTTGGAAACACTTACGGTATTTCCCTCACAGGTGCATGAATAACACTTATTCAACATTCTGTCAAAACCTTCAGCATCGTTTTTCCAGAAGTTCTTGTTCTCGAACACATACCAGTCCTTTTTCACAAACATTTCATTATCAATAGGGGCACGCATAACGGTCAGACGAACGTTGTTCTTTATCTGTTCTTCACCGTTCTTTGTTATTGAGATAATTTCACCGTAATCCTTTGAAATTGTATAGCTGAAATTATCACCTGTAGCAATAAAAGCATGTTCGGTTTCACGTATCTCAGCATCTCCCTTGACTTCAGCCAGTTTTTCATATTCCGCATTCATATCAAGCTGTACCGACGCAACTTCATAACCGGTGGTATCATAAAGATAACAGTTAATATATGCGCCCAAACGACATTTGTCAACCAATTCGCATTCGATTTCTGCTGTTGCCTTTGGTGCAATGTCAAGAACCATCTCCTTACTGAATGTCACCTTGCCATCAACACTGTATTCATATTTAAATACATATTCATTGAAGTTTGTGAAATCATAAAGGTTTGTAACCGAAAGAATATTGCCGTGAAGCTCACATCTCATGTACTGATAAACTGCTTTTGCATTAAATGAACCTGCTTTGAAGGTTCTGTCATGTCCTACAAGACCATCGGCACAATAGTTGCCATAATGAACCATTTCGCCATCAAAATCACCGCCATATTTGGGTACACCGTCAACAAGCACCGTATGATCTGCCCATTCCCAAATACAACCACCAATAAGCTTGGGATACTTGTAGATTATTTCCCAGTAATCCATCATGTCCCCGGGACCATTACCCATTGCATGGGCATATTCACAAAGGAAGAACGGCAATGGACGACTTTCGTCTTTTGCATACTTCTCCACATACTCCTCTGTGACATACATCATAGAATGCATATCAACTCTATTGTAGAATTCGTCAAACTTATCAGGATAACGTTCAATGCCTCTGGATGCATCCTCGCAGTGAATAAGTCTGTCCAGATCGTTTTCTCGGATAAACTTTATCATTTCAACATGGTTGGGACAATGTCCGCTTTCGTTGCCCGTTGACCAGCTAAAAATGCTTGCGTGGTTTTTGTCACGGTGATACGCTCTTTCCATACGCTCCACAAACGCTTCCTTCCATTCGGGAAGGTTTCCGGGCCAAATGTCTGCCCCCTCAATCATATCATAGCCGGGAGCCTTTGGAACTCTGCGTACAAATCCGTGAGTTTCGAGGTCCGTTTCAAGCATAACATAAAAGCCCAATTCATCACACAGATCCAAGAACTTCGGTGCAGGAGGATAATGTGAAGTTCGTATAGTATTTATATTCAACTTTTTCATAAGCTTAAGGTCATTAAGGTAATCCTCCTCCGACATATACCACCCCTTTTCAGGATGAGTGTCATGATGATCTATCCCCTTCAGTTTCACAGGAACACCATTAACACATAACGCTGAATCAGAATTTACGGTATATTCCACAAAGCCAACCTTCTGTCTTATAACCTCACCGCAGTATTCAAAAACAAGTTCATAGAGATACGGCTTTTCAGCATTCCATTCAATATAATTTTCAACGTTGAATGTTGCACTTCCATCAGCCTCAATACAAGACAAGGTCTGTCCTTTATCAACAAGTGAAATCTTCGCCTTGCCTTCAAAACCAACCGAAATCTTCCCCTTCTTTGCCTTAATATTTATATCTCTAATATGACCTTCAGGTCTTGACAAAATATATACATCACGAAAAATACCGTTCATTCTGAAGAAGTCCTGATCCTCAAGGTAACTACCGCTGCACCATTTGCGAACCTTAGCAACAACAGTATTCTTTCCTTCTACCACAAAATCAGTAATATCAAATTCCGCCTGAAGGTGGCTTCCCTGCGTGTAGCCTACATACTTTCCGTTTATAAAAAGTTGAAGATTTGACGAAACACCCTCAAACACAATATAATGTCGGTTGTCCGCATTCTTGATTTCAAACTCTCGCATATAAATTCCCAATGGATTCTCATCGGGCACAAAGGGTGCATCAACAGGATATGGGTATGCCGTATCCGAATAGTTGGGGTTGCCAAAACCCTTGAGCTGCCAGCAGGATGGAACTTCAGTACTTTCCCATTTCTCTATATCCTTCTCTTCAAGAAAATCTGCCTCATAATACTTAAAATTCCATATTCCGTTTAGAAGAGTGTATGCACCCTCGTTTTCAGGAATATAATACGCGCGCTGAGGCATACGATTTTCTTTTATATGTTCTAAATTTTCATAAAACCTCATTCTGCCCATTTTAAATTCACCTCATTCCAAATTTGTTCTTTTTATTTTTTTCTTTTTATACCATATAACAATACCAAATTAAATACACTTTTTTAAATAAAATATGCACAAATTTTATATTGAACAAACCAAAACACTGTGCTATAATAAAACCGATTCATGTGTATAAAAGGAATAAATTTAAAACGATTTTAATGGGGAGTTTTTTGTATGTATCACAACGCAGCATATACAGATGCTCAATCCAACATTGATTATCCTTTCTGGATAAACAGTTGCGGGCATGAAGCTGACTTCGACAATGCCAACGGCACAACGCGCCCCGCAGGGAGAACGGACTATCTTTTCCTTTTGACAACCACCGGAGTTCTTGAGGTTTATTTCAAAGACTCCCATTATATTTGTCCTGCAGGATGTGCAGTTCTTTACGGGCCCAACAAACCCCAACATTATAAACATATTCCGGACACAAACCCATCATCTATGTGGATTCATTTTTCAGGCAAAGAAGTGGCAAATCTACTGAATCGACTTCAGCTTTCCACAGAAAGTATTTATAAAATTGCCTATCCGGGCAATCTTGTGAACTTAATCACTGAACTTATTACTGAGCTTCAAACAAAAGACACTTTTTATACAGACAGTGCATCTATAATGTTGCAAAATATTCTTTTGTATGTCGCCAAGAACTCTATTCGTACTCTCAACATAAATACACCGACAGCAATTACCAACTCTTATGAAATCAGAGTCCCCTCCGATGTTTCAAAAATTGTAACTTACTTGAACGAACATTACACCGAACCTATTGAGATAAACAAAATCGCTCAGCAACTTCAACTTTCCCATTGTAGATTTATTCAGTTGTTCAAAAAATTTGAATCCGTAACGCCAAAGCAGTACATAATAAATCTCAGGATAAAAAAAGCGAGGGACTTCCTTGAAAACTCAGCTTTGAGCATTGAGGAAATTGCCATAAAGGTCGGATACCCAAATCCTTTGTATTTCAGCCGTATTTTCAAGAAATGCACGGGTCTTTCCCCCACTGCTTACAGAATGAAATACTATTAAAAACCAAATTTCAACAAAACTCGTTAGTTTTTGTTTTACTTGTGCACTTGCAGATTAGAAATAATAGTGAACATATCCGATATTACGCCGAGAATAACCACCCATTATCGACGAAGAAATATTTGAAAAAGTACAAGCTGAACGTTCACGTCGTACAAATATAGAAATCACCGCTGAAGGCAAAAAACGAAAATCTGAGAAATATAGCTCAAAAAGACCAAATTTTGACAAAATATATGATG
>JAZNLK010000152.1:0-32702 GCA_045579055.1 Clostridia bacterium | reverse complement strand
CCTGCGGCGAGCGGCGAAGCCGCTTTGTTCTTTTTATACTTGATGTTTTTTGCGGTATTCCATGGGCGTAAGCCCAAATGCCTTTTTGAAGGCGACATAATAGCCATTGTATGATTGAAAACCAACAGCTGCGGCAACATCACGGATTTCCATGGAGGTTTCCTTCAAAAGCTTTTTGGAATTTTTCAGACGCACATTGGAAAGATGTGTTTTGAAGTCAGCCCCAAAGTATTTTTTTATAATTCGACCGGTCTGTTTTTCGCTGAGCTTTATTGCTTTGGCAAGTTGCTTTAAAGTTAAGTTGTCGTCGTAATGCCATATGAAATAATACTGTATGGTCTGGATTCTCAGGTCATGTTCGGAAAGTGCATGATCGTTCATAGGCTGTATTTCTATGTCATTGCAAATGTAAAGAACTATTTCTGCAAAAATAAGTTTTAATAATATATTGTAGAAATATGGAAATAAAGGAGTATTCAGTTCGGAATAGCCTGAAAGCCTTGAAAAGTAGTCGATAATATTGGGCTTATTTTTGAAAAGACTAAAGCCGTGAGTTTCGTTTAAATGCGACTCAAAACGTGAATAGTAGTCGGGAAAGGCGGGTTGCTTATTTCTTGAAATATAGAAGGAAATACTTGCCATTTCCACCGGTTCCGACTGTTCTTTGTAACAATGATAGGTGTTGGGAGAAACCAGAAGAGAATCGTTTGAATTCAACTTTATGCTTGATTCCTCAAAAAGCATTTCTCTTGTGCCGTTTTTGATGATATGAAGTTCAAAGTAGGGATGAGCATGGGAAAGCATGGAACTTTGTTTATATGAATATTTTGCAAAATTCCAGGCGTTATAAATTACTCTGAAAGTGATATTGCCAATATCAATAGATAACTCTTTGCTGTCGGAAATATTTTGAATATTTTCGGTATAAAGATTATATTTGGGGTCAAAAAGAATATCAAAACCTTTATGTTCGTCGGGTATCGGCATTTAGTATCATCCTTTCATAAGTTACTTGATTAAGATTAATATACCATAATTGGAATAGATTTTCAATAGAAATATTTAGTAATTGCTGAACGGTATGGGGACTCTTGAAAATCCCATTAAACATTGATTTTGCTGCTGTTCTGAGCAGAAATGTCCTGTGGTTTAAGATGCAAAACAACATTAAAGGACGTGACGGCAGTGGAATATGTCTTTTCGTTTTGTTGTCTTGATATTGGGTTTTTAGTATAATGAAAAATGTAAAGGTGAATGGTTATAAACTTTACATATAAAATTCAGTTTCAGGAGGAATGATTATGACAAAACGAATTTTAGCAAGTGTGATGGCGATTGTAACCACGGTTTTGTGCGGCTCGGTGGCTACGTATGCGGCTGATCCCGTCAAGCCGGGAAAGGTGCTTGTTTTTCAAAACTTTGAAAGCGATGCGGAAAGTTTTCTTGCATCGGGTGGAGGTGATCTTGTTGTCAACAAGGTTACAGAGGAAGGCAACACCTATGCCGAATTGACTACGACAACGGACAAACCTTTTTACAGAGTGGGTATGACAAGTGCTGTTCCCGAAGACTTTGTTGTGATGGTGGATATATGCAAGATGTCATCACCTTCTCTTGGGTGGCAGTTCCAGGTTTTCACAACCTCGGGCACACAGGTTAGATGGTCGTATAATGCATCGGATATGAAGCTTGGAAAATGGTATACATATTTGATAACGAGAAAGAATGGGGTTTTGAAGCATTATCGCAAGGAAAAAGGTGTCGGTGCATCCTTTGAAATGATTGCGGCAGGAACGTCTCCGCAGATTACCGGCGGCTCAAACGCATTTATTATTACATTCTGGACAGCGACAGGGGCTGAAACGGGAGGGAGCTATACAACAACGAAGTTTCTTGCGGATAACATCGTATTATACAATGGAAGCTTTTCTGATGCCAACTCACAGAAGATTGAAGTGACGGATATTGAAGACGGAAAGAAGATTTCAGCAGAAGTTGACGTATATACCGATGCAAATCTTGATGAAGAAATGACGGTTGCTCCCGTTATGGTTGTTTTTGACAAAAAGGGCAAGATTATGGACTGGAGCCCTTCAACCGTGACTATTGGTGCGGCACAGAATACAGTAGCCACCGAAATCACAATGACCGATGAGTATTATGAAAAGGTCAAAGGCGGCGTGGCAGAGCTTTATCTCTGGACTTCAGAGACAAGCTTCAAGCCAATGATGAATGGCTACAGAGTGACACTTGATTAGACTTGAGAAAGGAGCAAAAACAATGACAAAGAAATTATTAAGCCTGATGCTTTGTGTTGCACTTGTTATGACGGCTATGTTCGTTCCGTCAACAATAACGGTCAGTGCGGCAGAGAATACGGCAATTTATGACGGATATTTTTTCACGCAGGACTTTGAAGATATCGAAAAGAACAACTGGGGCGTAGGCTTGGTTGTTGGCAACGGTAAATTTGAAGTCAAGGAAGAGGAAAACGGAAATCATTATCTTGAGCTTGGTCTCAAGAATGACGGTGCAGAAGCATTTAAGTCTGCAAACAATATGGCTGATTTTCCGGCTGATCTTACCAACTGGAATTTGTCCTTTGATGTTCAGAAGGTTTCGGATGGTCTACCAATAGGAATGGAATACTATGTGGGGAGCAGTAAATCAGCCTTTGCGGTGGACAGTACAAACTTCGAAAACACCGAAGACTGGTATCGTGTGGCGTTTACTCCGGATAATGCAAATACTTCGGTTGTTATCACAAACCTTTCAACAGGTTCAACCAAGCGTGTGCATTATAATGATATAAATAAGCAGGGCAGCTACTGGCAGTTGGGTGCGTTAAGTAATATGGAAAGTACCTTCAGAATTCTTATTCAGAAGAATACAAATATGGTAAGTGCCATTCCTGCAGGCTACGGTCCATTGGACACCTGTTATCGTATTGATAATGTGCGTGCCTGGGACGGAAACATTCTTGATGAGGTTATCTTTGAGGACGAAAGCGGAAGTGCTTTGGAAGAAATTCCAAACGGTGAAGTGACAGCAAAGGCTGTTGTCACAAGTGACTCATTTGCAAGATGGAAGGATGCTCGCACAACTGAATTGACAACAGTTCTGACAGCTTATGATGCAGACGGAAAAATGGTTGCATCAAACATCGAAACACACAACATTGCATCGGAAAATCCTTCCACAAGCAATGCAATAACAGAGAGAAATGCAACATGGGCGGCAACAAAGACTCTGGAATCCTCAATTGACCTGACAGGTCTTGATGCGGCAAGAGTTGAAATGGCTGTTTGGGACAGCGAGGACGGAATGCGACCCATCGGCAAGGCTCATGTTCTCGGAACTGAGGATGAAGTTCCGGCATCCGAAACAATTGCAAATATGGGCAATGCAACAGATATTTCGGGCAGAGCAAATGACTTTGTTGCCATTGACCGAAGCACAAAGGGTAGCCTTGTGACGGTTGAAGGTAAAGCCGACACAAACAAGGTAACAAATATTGCAATTATTGCAAGAGGAAACAACAGCGGAAACGCAGTTTTTGCAAGACAGATAACATCAGCTGAGGACGGAAGCTTCAAGGTTACATTCGATGCAAATGAAGAATTTATGTCAGGTGACACAGGAATTCAGGTTACACTTTCAGGTGCAACGGTGAATCCCAAAGCTCTTGATATTACGGTTGGTTCAAACTGGGAGGCATTTGTTGATTCATTCAAAGCAATTGACGATGCTGATTCCGCAAAGGCGTTCTATGAAGATTATGAATCAAACCTTACATATTATAATGCGGGCGAAGAAAACGCAGAGTTGGTTGACGTAAGCAGTCTTGATTCCGATGACTGGGCAAACCTTGCGTTTCTTCACTCAACAAAGAACTACGGAAAAATCACAAGCGGTGATGTTATTGCCGAGGCGGAAGTTCTTGTTGCGGCACTTGATGGCATTGACAGCTTTGTTGAAGAGCTTAACAATGCAAAGAACATTGACGGAACAGATGAAGAAAAAGCGGCGGCAATTCTCGCGGTTATCGAATCGGAGGAAGCTCCTGCAACATTCGGATTCGGAGCAGCGTCAAACAAGCTTGCGGTATGTGCAGAGCTTGCAAAGTGTGAAAATTTCGGTTCACTTCAGGAAGCATACTCAATTTTCAGAGACCTGACCAACGCTCAGGCGGATTTGGAGGCAAGTGCACTCAGCGGTTTCAAGGCAATAAGTTCAGCAGAGAGTGCAAAGGCCTTCTTTGCAAGCGAAAATGGCGAAACTCTCGGCATTACAGCAGAAGACCTTGGATATATAGATGCAGAATGGGCGTTCTTCTATGAAGGCTATGCCGACAACACCTGCTCAGCGGTTGAAGATGCGGCAGGAATGACAAGTGCCATTGCGGCTCTCAGAGCATATGTTGATGATGTGAACAGCTTCCTCGCAAGTGCGGCTGCAGTTGGCGACGGATATGATGCAATGACATTGTTTGAAGCAGACTATGACACAGATAGTTTCTTTGGCAAGAAAATGGCGGCACTTGAAGGTGCAGGAATGAATCTTGAAGGAATCGGAAACGTTGATTTCTTCTATGAAAAGCTTTTTGCGGCTCTCAAAGCTGATGGAGCTTGTGCCGATATGACAGCAATTGCCGAAAGCTATGAAAGTGCAAAGACAGCAGAAATCGAATTCGAAAATCTTGCGGTTGCGGCTCTTAACGATGCAACATCAAAGACAGCGGCTGCAGAATTTGCAAAGACTTATGCTCCTGTATTGAAACTTGCGACAGTTTCAGCATATACCGACAGACAGTTAACAATTTTTGCAGAAATAAACGTAAAGAACGAAACAAATGCCACCACCTATGCCGAAGCAGTTGAAACTCTTGCAACTCTCAACGGAAAGGTAGCAGAAGCGGAAGCGGCACTTGATGCAATGAAGGATGCGGCAAAGTCAGATGCCTGGGAAACACTTCTTGCATTGGTTGAAGGCAAGCCTGCAAGTGAAACAACAGTTCTTGAAAGCTACATCGGTGCATTCGACACATCAGCAATCACAGATAAACGTGCCCTTTATTTCAGATTTGCAAAGGGTGGCAATACCACAGAGGACGGCATCAAGGCTTATGTGGACGAAACATTCTACAGCATAACAAGCATATGTGACCCATACGATGCGGCATATAGCTCTCAGCTTGATTGGGAACAGAACAAGGGTGCTTATGAATCAACAGAAAGCAATTTGGCAAACTTTGATGAATCTGCATGGAATGTTGAAACCATGGCAAATGTTGTGAAAATCAGCGGTAAGGTTGACAAGACAGGTGCTCACAGACTTGTGTTTGTGGTGACAGTTGACGAAGTTCCCATTTTCTATAAGCAGATTGAAACCGAAGGTATGGGTAACTTCTCAACAAATCTTGTTCTGAACCCCGATACAGATAAGTTCCCCGGCTACAGAGAAGGTGAGGGTGTTGCAACAATAAGAATCATCAGTGATACCGTGAATTCATACAAGCTCCCGGCAATTGACCTTTACAGCGCAGAAGAGCTTGGGGCAATCCTCACAGACTTTGCAGAAATTGCTGACAAGGGTACAGACGACGCAAAAGCCACAGCTCTTGAACAGTTTGTGGAAGATTACGGTGATATCCTCGGAATAGGCGAAAAGATTGAAAAGGCAATTGCTTATGGTGATGCAGATATCTCTGAATCTGCGAAGAAAGCAAGAGTATATCACGCAATGGTGTTTGTTTATAACAAGTACAGCGATTCCTATGATGGTCTTGAAGACGTAACCGAAGTTGTAAACGGCAAGGACGGCGAATCGGGTACTGACGCAATTGTTCGTGAAATGGAAAAAATTGTTTCACTTCTTGATGAAATGACAGTTGCGGCAAACGTGAAAATGAATGGAACCGTGGGCAGATGGAGTCTCATCCGTGACTTGGTTGAAGATGCAGAGGACAACAACTGGATAACCCTGAAAGGCTCAACATCAGGAATGTCCAAGCGTGAAATTGAGGACGTATACACCGAAATGACAGCAAAGGATTATATCAAGCTGTCGGATGTTGAAGAAAACTATGAAACAGCAGTTGAAACCGTTAGGGATGAAATGGCTGACAACAAAAACAACAAACCCGGCGGCGGAGGTTCTTCCGGCGGTGGTGGCGGTGGCGGAAAAGTTACCGAACTTCCAATCGGTGTGGGCTACGGTGAAGAAACCGAAAAGGCAGAAATCGATCCCAACAAGTCACCTGTTGCACCCTTCACCGATCTTGGTGATTATGCATGGGCGAAGGAAGCAATCGAAGGCCTGAGAAAATATGCAATCGTTCGTGGTGACGGCAACGGCAAATACAGACCGGGCTCTGCAATCAGCCGTGAAGAATTCCTGACAATTCTGTTCAGACTCTTTAATGTTGAGGCAAAAACTAACAGTACAGTTACATTCACAGACGTTGACCCCAATGCCTGGTATGCGCAGACTGTTGCCATGGCTTATGAGACAGGAATTGTCAAAGGCTACGGCGACGGAAGATTCGGTATTGGCGACAACATCACACGTGCCGATATGGCAATTATGATTCTCAGAATGTGCGAACAGCAGGGTGTGAACCTTGACCCCGTTGAAGAAGCAATCGTATTTAACGACTATGCCGATATTCCCGAATATGCATATTACGGAATTGGCGTTCTTCAGCAGGCGAACATTCTCAACGGTGACGACTACGGCAACTTCAATGCTCTCCAGAACGTAACCCGTGCAGAATCTGCAGTTGCATTCTATAATATATTCAATATGATTAAGGATTTTGTGACCTATTCATGGGTGAAACCCTATTAAAAGTCTGAAAAATTCACTCATCTTACCGCTTTGGACTCACGGGCAGTACATACAGTACAGCACCGTGAGCCGCAAAACGGAAATCTAAGCAAATTTTATCAGACTTTGAGTTAAAGTCAAAGAAAAGAAAGGAAGAAGATAATGAAAAGAATATTATCACTTATTATAACAGTTGTTATGCTGTTCTCATTATTTGTCATTCCTGCTCACGGCTGGGGTTACACTGTTGAACAGGACTACACAACAAATGAGTGGATTGACAACAACATGATGTCGGTTATTGGCATGACAGGTGTTAGCTCATGGGACGAAATCAAGGATATGGGTAACCGATCCGAAGAAATCTGTTCCAGATGGTTTATGGCTTGGTATGTTTGCAACCTCAAAGGTTGCAGAGCGGCAAAACCCACAGAATTTGAAGTTCTCTTTCATGACCTGACTTCTGAACACGTTTATTATTCGGAAATCAAGGGAGCGGTTGAAGCAGGATATATGCGTGGCTATCCTGACGGAACATTCCGTGCCAACGAACCAATCACCGCACAGGAAGCGGCAAGAGTTCTTCTCTCGGTTTTGGGTTATGACCCATATATAGCAGTGAAGGGCTATGCGGCGGCATTGAACGAAACAAAAATTCTTGATGGTATTCCTGCTGATGCAGAAAAACTCAACCAGGCACAGGTTCTCAGAATGATTTACAACGCATTCATGTCACCTGCAATCCGTCAGGAAGACTATGCAGGTACTCTCAAAGATGGAATCACAATGGTCAACTATGTTCTTGACGAAGATTACCTTGGTCTTGAGCATTTGAAGGGTTACAAGTACGGACAAGGCGTTCTGGACGGTGTTGCAGGCACATCTCTTTCGGATGCTGATGATTCCCTTGATGCAGGAAACGTTACCATTGACGGCGTTGAATACAAGGTGAACGACACACTCCTTTGGGAAGAACCGGGCGAAATGCTTGGCTACAATGTTGACTATTATTATAAGGAAGCTGAAAACGGAATCTCAACAATCCGTTATATGCATCCAAACGACAAGAACGGTGAACTTGTGCTCACACATAACGATATTGAAAGTTATTCAAATGGTACATATAACTACTACGACAAAAATGATAAGGAAAAGACCGTAAAACTCACCAATGAAGCAAAGGTGCTCATCAACACCATTGCAACTCCCAGTTATTCGGATGACGAAATGGTTCCCGATTTTGGTACGGTTACGTTTATCGACAATGACGGCAAAAAAGGCTATGAGGTTGTTAAGGTTGACAGCTTTGAATTCTACTATGTTTCAACCATAAACGAAGGCGAAGAAACAATCTATGACAGCGAAAACGGCACGAAGCTTATCTTCAAGGGTGCTGATGAGGTGAAAATTTTCTCCGATGGAAGTGCAATCAATCTCGGACGTGTGAAGAAGGGCACAATGCTTGCTGTGAAGCAGAGCAGTCCCAATGCATCATACAAGAAGATTTATGCCGAAGCTCTGACACAGACCGTCAAGAATGCACTTGTGGCATCGGTGAACGAAAATGTTGTCAGTGCAGGCGGTCTTACCTACACAAAGTGGGATAAGCTGGACATTGAAAAGGGCGAAACTTATACGTTTTTCAGCTATGGCGACGAGGTTGTTATGGCAATAACAGGAGAAGGCGGTTCGGCATACGGCTATCTCATCAATGCGGCTGTTGACGGAACCTTCACAAAGACCATAAGCTTCAGACTTGTGGATATGGAAGGAAACGAACAGATTTATGATGGTGCAAAGGCGGTTTATATTGACGGCAAGAATACCGAATATGAAAACATACCTGCGGCACTTATGGCAGCATCGGTGAATTCAAAGACAGATGCCGCATATCCCATGGCACAGCCTGTGAAGTATGAACTGAATACAAAGGGTCAAATGCTCAGAATCGACACGTTGGTTGTTGAAGCAGAAACTTATGCAAACTCTGATGATGAGTCATTCACAAGCCCCACAACAGACGATGCACAGCTCACATACTACTACGCAAACCGTTCTCTTTATAATGCGGACGACCTGACATATAATGCGGCAGTTGTGGATAATTCAACTGAGGTTCTTTTTGTTCCCGTTGACCGTGGTGATGCAGAAAGCTACTGGAAGAGAAGTATGTATAACATTTCGAAATACAATGTTGATATCTGTGACCGCAATGAGGTTGGAACAGCATCGGCAGTATTCGTATATTATGACCCATCTACATCAGGTGTTTATGCAGAAAGACAGCATATGATTATTTCCGACCTGAGAACAGAACTTGATGAAGAAACCGGCGACCTTAAATATATTATTGAAGGTTATCTTCAGGCAACTCTCAGAACCTACACAGCAGACAAAGAACTGTTTGATTCCATGAATGTGGGTGATGTTATCCGTGTTGAAACCGACAGATATGACAAGATTATAGCATATCAGAAGACCTTTGACATTGACAAGGATTATTCAGACAGAAGCACAAGAATGCTCACCTCATCAGGTGCAACATATCCCCTTGCCTTGGGCTACAAGATGATTTACGGAACACCAATCGCAATTGAGGGCGGTGTTCTGAAGTTCACCCAGTCAATGCCCGATGACATTGAAGGTTGGGACACAAGCTTCAACACAGAGTCATATATAACCACAAATGCAACATACTGGAAGTACAGCGAAGTTCAGGGCAATCCCACGGTTGAAAAGGCATCGGCAAATGATGTCATAACCTATGCAATGGATCCCGAGAACGTATCGAAGGTTGTTGTAAACCTTGGGGAATCTGCGAGACAGATTTATATCATCGAACGGTAAGGAGGGAATAATCATTATGAAAAGAATAATTGCTTTTATTTGCACCTTGACGCTTGTTCTTTCGTTTGCAATGACCGTGAATGTGTCTGCAATCAGAGGCGGAAGTGAAGGTTCTACATGGTCGGGTTGGAAGGTTTCAAGCGGAGCTGCCACAATCAGCAACGGTGTTGCAACGATTAAAGGCAACAGCCGAATTGACCTCGCTTATAACCTTCAGCCCCTTCAGCTGACTGTCAGCTTCAATATGCGAGTTATCAGCTACTGCGGATCAATGGGTTTTCAGCTTGCTGACGGTGTTGCAGGTGCAGGGTTTTATATTGGCGAAAACCGTCTGACCTCACTGCAAACAAACAGGATGCTGACAGTGCCCGATATGACCAACTGGCACAGCTATGTTCTTGAAATAGATATGGAGGCCCTTACACAGAAGGTTTATGTGGACGATGTATATATCGGAACACACGACCTTAAGTCCAACATAACAAGAGGACTGTGTATGTTCTGGTCATCTTATGACAGCGGACATTTTGAAGTTGAAAACATCAAGATTGTTTCCAACGAGGTTGAAGACACATCCGGTGACCTGAAACTCACAAATGAATATACCGAGCCCTTCTTCTTTGACTTTAACGAAGGTGGCGGATATGTTTACGAAAACAAAAAAAGTGTCACACGTCACGACGAAGAAGGGCTGATTCAGCTTTCATCAGGTCCTCTTTTTGGCGATCACGGAATGAACACACTTCACACAATCGAAAGACCCCTTCGCCCTCCGGCAAACTATGACTTTGAGTGGAGAATGATGCTTACCGATATCCATGCTCTGGGTGGTCAGCCTGCAATGACGGCACTTGAACTTTCAACCGACAACCGTCACACATGGCTCTATATCAATGAGCATAAGATATGGCACAACGGTAAGGATGAACAGGGCATTGACGGTATGGCGCTTCTCTATGATGCACAGGATGGAAAGTGGCACGACTGGAAGGCGGAAGTCAGAGGAAATTACATCACTTGGTATGTTGATGGAAATATGCTTATGAACTATCAGATGACAACTTCCGCTACGGGAAGATGGCACATGACTGTGTTCCATCAGCATAACTCAACACTTTCTGCCGACACCTGGCTCGATTGGGTGAAGTATACTCCATACTTCCAGAAAACAGAGATTGTTCAGCCCCTCCACCAGTCGGAATTTGCAGAAAGCAAGGATATAACCTTCCGTAGCGTTGCACCCGAAGGCACGGAATATGTTGACTACTATATTGGTGACACAGCTATCGGCAGAGGTTATGCCCCAGACTATGAATTTGTTCTCTCAAACGCAAAGGTTGGTACATACGAAGTTTATGCCAAGGCAGGCGATGAAGTATCGGTAAAGAATACGGTGAGAGTTACAAAGGCGTTTGATGCTGACGTAAAGGTTTCATCAAACTCAATCAAACAGGGTGACTCTATTACCGCTGAGCTTGTGACCTCCGAAATTTCGGATGGTGTTCGTGCGGTTAAGGCTGATTACTATATGAACGGAAAGTTGGTTGCATCTTCAAATCAGGCACCCTTCCGTGTTACAATTGATGACTTCCAGGTTGGAACTTCAGCAATTTATGCAAAGGTAACCAACATTGCTGAAACTGTTGTTGACACAGAGCCCATTTATGTGAGTGTTGACTCAGTTCCCGGAAAAGAACTGAAAATCGGCAGAGAATACGAAATCGACTACAACTACACATCAGGTAACGGTAAATTTGAACTGACAGATGGCTACTTCAAGTATGCAATGAGCCACAGCGGTGACAAAATTGTTTATGAAGACCTAAGTGGCACAAAGGAATATCCCCTTGGCGCAGGTGAATACAAGGCACTTGTGACCGCAGGCTATGCCGAAGTTTATCACAACGGACATTTTGCGTTCAGCTACTTTATGCCACGATGTTCAGATGCCCCCAAGGAAACATATTCGGGACTTGAAAATGTTCGTGTTCTGGGTTCGGGCGTGAAGGCAGAGCTTTGGAGCAAAAAGTGGGAAGGCAAGGCTGATTTTGTAGCTGACGACATTCCTTCAACATATTATTACTCTGTTGAATTCGACAAAACAGACAGTTCACCTGAAGAAATCAAGTTCTATGACGGTATCTTTGAAAACGAAATTTTCTTCCGTGAAGATGGTATCTATGCAAATCGTCAGCTTGTTATTCAGGCACCAAAGACCGAGGTTAAACTTGCGGATAAGGTTGAACCCGGCTATTATAGATTGACGGTTGGATTCGGTATTGCACAGCTCTTCCGTGATAATGAATATCTGGGCAGCTATCGTTGCTATAAGTACGGTCACAAGCCACAGCTTATCAGAAAAATGACAAATCCCAGTGCTTCGACCATCACTGCGGTGAAGAACACGGATGATATCTTCTATCACGATGAGGATTTTGAAGGTAACAACGAATTTGAAGCTGATGAATACTTCCAGACAAGAGTTCTTCATTATTCAGAGGGCGGAAACGTTCAGATGAAGAAAGACCTTGTGAAAAAGGGCAACAACAGCTACATGAAGATTGACGGAACAGGCTCATATGACCTGAACGGTATTGCAAGAGACGGACGATTCAAGTTCCGTGCAATGTTCGAAAAGGAACAGGGTCAGGCATTCTTCCTTTCACGTCACGGACGTTCGGATACTCAGAACAGAATAGGTTATGACTTTGATAACAAGCGTTGGTTTGTTGACCACATTGCCCAAAATGCCAAGGTTCCCACAAATATCACAACAAACACAACACTCGCTGCGCCTGTTGTAGGTGAGTGGCATGATTTTGAAATTATCCATGAGGACAGAAATGGAAAAGTCTTTATGGATGGTGTGGAGATTTTTGATTTTGAACAACCTGAAAATGAAATCGGCGTTTGGTACGGACGTTTTGGTTTTGGTGTAGTGGGTAGTGCAATTTCATTTGATGATATTCACTATGAAGGCGAAAATCGTGTTACAGCAGGTCTCACATATAACTTCAAGAATCAGTTCCCCGGAGGTGCTCAGGCGGCACAGTTCTATGAATTGGATGAAGAAACTGTCATTGCTGTGGGTTATACCTACGGTGAGACCAAAGACCACGGTCAGACTTGGTCCTTCGTAAATTACACAGAATCATCCTTTAATGCGGCTTCTCAGAGCGTTATGCTCCCTGACGGAAGTATTGTGAAGCTTGACGAAGGTTGGGTTACACACAGCTCAAAGTCCACAGACGGCGGTAAGACATGGAGTGAAAAGACTCCTTTGTGGGGCGATGAATTCAAGCCCACCCGTCAGCCAATGTCATCTGTTGCACGTCTCACTGCAACAATGAGCGGAAGTCTCTTTATGGTTACTTCTCAGGGTGACGAAGACTACGGTTATTCCGATATCTGGTATTCACACGACGGTGGCGAAAGCTGGAACAAGTCAGAAACAGTCCTCACAACACATAACACAGGCATCATTATGAACGAGTCAATCGTTGTTGACACTCCTCGTGAAAATGAAGTGTGGATGTACGGACGTTCTGACTCAGGCTTCCTTGATTACTGGATTTCATACGACAACGGAAAGACCTTTGACCCAACTCCTCACCATTCACAGCTGATTCAGTCCGAAACCTGCTTCAAGATTGTTCGTGACTGGGAGAACCCCATGACATATTATGCAATCTTCCATTATGATACAGAAACCTCCAACGAAAGAGGTCAGCAGATGCCCAGAAACAAAACAGCTCTTGCGGTATCATATGACGGTATGGAAACATGGGAATATATCACCGATACTTTTGAAGGTAACATGAACCCCGGTCTCCAGACTTCGGACTCCAGTATTTCACTTGTTGGGGATCATCTCTTCTTCCGTGCATCGGACTATGACGGTCCTTCGGGAGATATGATTGGTTCTTATGATATTTCAAAGATAAAGACCCTCAAGCGTCATCCACAACTCCACGAGAGATATTTCATAGGCTTTGAACCCAACACCGACTACGCAATCAACCACTGTGTTGTTCCAAAGGAAAGCGGTCTCGCATGGGTATATGGCGATTACTATAATGCAACAGTTCAGGAAGGCAGAATTGACCTTGTTAATGCTGAAAGAATTTTCGGTGTGACAGCCGTGAAGAACGGAAATTCTGTTGAGCTGACTTTGGGCGATGCAAAGATTGTATTCACCGAAGGTTCAAACAGCTATACTCTCAATGGCGAAACAAAAACAGCCGAGAATGTATGCTATAAGGGCGGACTTGTTGACCTGAAGGCCTGTGCGGCACTATTTGGAAAAGCTTTCCGTGAAGCGGAGGGAAGCTATTCAATTCTGTATCAGGCTCCTGCAGTTGATCAGTATCAGGGACAGATTGATGATTTCGCATAAGCGAAATCATCAATCAGCTAAGTTTGTCTTTGCGAATAAGTGGATTTAATTGTAGGGTTCGGCGATTTTCGACGAACCGTTTGAAAAAATTAACGGGATGTTGACAAGCACCATCCCCTACAATTTGTAAAATGAGTAGATTTATCGCAAACAACAGACATAACAAAATAAAAGCTGTCGTGGCTTTCTCGACAGCTTTTATCCTAAATGGTTTAAAAATCACAAAAATCCTTTCTTTAAGGAGTGAGATTATGAAAAAAATAATCAGCACAATTCTGTGTTTGTGTATGGTTTTATCGGTTTTTACCGTTCCTGCATTTGCAGAATCGAAAATTGGTCAGCCATATATTCTTTATGCGGATTTTGATGCAGACACCGCAGAAACCATAATGTTTGAGGATGCAGAACTAATTTCTGACGGCTCGGACGGTCAGTACATAAAGTCAGAGGCGGCACGTGCAAACACAACTGTCAGATATCCATCGGACAGCAGATACGTGATTGAATTTGATACAATGTTTTGTGATGCGGAAACAGGAGCTTCTTCTGCTGTACAGACATTTGTGTATGATATAGGGCTTTCGGATTATGCAGAAACCAGTCACGATTTTAGTATTTTCCCAACCGATGACTATGAACAAAAGGGCATTGATCCTTCGAAGTGGTATACAGTAAAGATTTCAGTTGATAAATCCAAGGGTATTCAATACAATTCCGGCTACGGCAGAATCTATGGCGATGCTTTCACCGTTGAGTGGAAAGAACGGGGCACAGACACGTGGAAAACAGCCCGCAACAGCCACGGCTCATACGATTACAGCGGAACAGACCTTTGCTACTGCATTGGCAGAAACTTCTGGCAGTATGTTTCGTCGGATTTTAACAATGAAGGTCTTGGCTTTGTGTCAGGGGCTTGTGTGGACAATGTAAAAATTTATGTTCCAGGGGCGTATGCAGTGCGTCTCGGCTTTGAAAGCGGCGGCAAGGAAATGACAACAATTTCCTCCGATTCGATTTCAGGGGTTGCGGCTCTTGAAAATCCTTCCGACAGAGAAGAAACTGTTTCGGCAATTGTTCAGGCATTCAACACCCGTGGCGAGGTTGTGGCATCAACAAATTATGAAACATGGATGGTGCCGGCAAATTCAACCGGAGAATATAAAACATCGGCACTTTATGTGGGAAATCTTATTGACGTGGATTCGGTGAAGCTGTCTTTAAGAAAGACCGGTGCAGACGGTGAGGTCGCTCTTGGTGAAAAGACAATTTACCAAAAGCCGGTTGTGGTTGACGATTCCACCGACGGCTATGTACATTGGAACGGCTATGACTGGTCAGCAGTCTGTGTTCGTGAAGATGTTTATGAGGATATGATATATGATACCAATCCCTGTCCTCATGGCTGGATTTATGTGGATGACAACAACTATCTGAATTTCCGTCTGGAAGGAGATGGCGAAACCAGAGGCCGTCACCACAGAATTGAGATTGAACGAAACGGTGAATCGGAAGAAAATCAGGTTAATCTCAATGATAACTTTGATTTTGAGTTTGATATGAGAGTTTTCGACTACGGCGAAGCTCTTGGTTATCAGCACTACGGCTCGGATTACAGAGTGTATATTGTTTTTAATGCGGATAACATCATTTATCAGACAGCCGACGGTATGAAGACCAAAAGTATTGCAATGGGCTATGACTGGAACACCTTCCGTACCGAAAAGAGAGGTATGCATTGCACCCTTTATATGAACGGTGACCTTTTGGTGTCATTTGAACTTCCCAAGCTCACCACAACCAACACCAAGGACGGTGCAATTCGTTTCTATGGAACACCTTCAAAAAAGGTTGCTCCAAACTTCCAGCTTCGCAGTATGATGCTCAATGAGTATGAGGATACAGTTGATATGGTTCCTGACTACGATGCCAAGTATGCCGAGGGTAGCGATATTTCCTTCAAAGCCAATATGACCGACTCTCCCGACAGAGTTGACTATTTCGTTGGAAACGTGAAAATCGGTTCAGCAACGGCAGAAACCGACTATGAATATACTCTCACAAATGCTCAGAGAGGTTCATATAAGGTCAGTGCGAAGGTTTATTATGCTGACGGCACCGAAAAGTATGCATTTGAGCGTAATATCAGCGTTGGGACAGACGTGAGCCTCCCAATCACCTGTCCCGAAACGTTGAATTACGGCGAGACGGCAACCCTTTCGGTAGATAATTCCGAAAATCTTAATATTCAGTATGTGGATTACTATATGAATGGGGTTCGACTTGGTTCATCCACGGACGAAAGCCTTTCCTTCACGGCAGAGGGAATGAAGGTGGGAACGGCATCGGTTTACGGACTTGCATATTATCCCGACGGCTCATATATTACAACGGACACAAAATATATAAACGTGAAAGCATCGGGAAATGCCGAAGCACTTAGCATCGGTCAGGAATACGACCTTTCATACGATTTTGGAGGCGGCTCAGGCGAGATTTCCCTGAAGGATGGGCATTTTGAACTGAATATGTCACATTCCGCAAGCGGAGTTACATATCAGACCCGTGACGGCGAAGAAACCTATGCCGCACCAAGCGGGGTATATCGTGCAATTGTAACATCGGGCGTTGCGGATGTTTACCGTGACGGTCAGCTTGCATTTTCGTACTTTATGCCAAGATGCCGTGATGCGGCAAGTCTTGCATACAGCGGAGTTTCCAATGTTGCTTTAGGTGGTAGCGGTGTTAAGGCAGAAATACTCAAGCGTGAGATAAACGGCGAAAGAGAAGTAAATGCCGAAAACATAAATATGGGACTTTATTATTCAATAGAGTTCGACAAAGAGGATGCATCGGGTGAAACTGTTCATCTTTTTGACGGTGAATATGAAATTTCAATAAAGTTCAATGGTGGAATAACCGTCCTCGAACAGCCCAGAACCGAATGGACACCTGACGAAAGACAGCTATGCAGTACCGTTGAATCGGGCTATTATAGAGTGACGGTTTACCGTGGCTTGGGTCAGATTTTCAGAGACAATGAGTTTTTGGGTTCATTCCGTGCACCCAAAACATCCCATAAGACAGAACTCAGACGTGTTATGTCAAACCCCGGTGCAACATCATTTATTTCAATCAAGAATACTGATGATATCTTCTATTTTGAGGATGATTTTGAGGGCGACAATGATATGCCTTCAAATGAATATTGGTATACATTTTGGGGTAATGAAAAGGCAACCTTTGAAAACGGAAAAATGAAGCTTTCGGGTGCCGGAACATATCTCCTTGATGCAACAGCCGAGAATCCAACTCTCAAATGGGATATGGCATTGGCACTAAGTGAGGTCGAAACCGAGGTGGAAACCCCCGGTACAGGCGGTAGTGACTGCGAAGGCGGCAGTAGCGGCGGAACAACAACCACAGTCACAAAGTCAGGTCAGTTCGCAATTAATGTGAGATTCAGAAATGAGTATAATAATCTCAGAATTGTTTATGACCACAGTTCGGGTGTATGGAGCTTGGTTGAAACCACAAAAACCGCAACCGAGACAGTTGCCACGGCAACAAAGAGCATTTCACCTGACACAGAGTATAGCTATGTTCTTGATATAAAGAAGGATAAGCTGACTTTCAGTTGCGACGGCGAAAAGATATTTGATGGTGTGGAGCTTGACTTCTACGGCAACGGAAAATACGGATTCACTATATACGATGTTGGAGCAACAATTGACAACATAAGCTATGTGGGCAACGGAAAGACCAACACAGGTGTTTATTATGAGTTCTGGCCCACAACAGAACTTGGCGGAACAGTTGATTTTGTTGATTTGAGTCACGAACAGGAGGGAATGGTGGGTATCTTCTTCTTGAACAAGATGTTCAAGTCAACCGACGGCGGTGACACTTGGGCGGATGCCGAGGATTATACAGGAAAAGGCTATGCCGAAAACAGCATTATTCTTCGGTCAGGACGAAGACTCACAGTCAGCGACTGGAGCGGTCAGAGCCATGCAGGACTGATGGAAGCAGACGGCACAACAATAAAGAGCAATTGCATTCTGCAGGCAAAGGATGATTCTGTCAAAGACCGTCATGCAATGCAGGGCAGACTCACTCAGGGGAAGAAGGTCTGGGGCAATGCAACCGAGCCAAGAGTTTATTACGTCACATCGGAAGGTACCGAAATTAACGGCACAACAAGAGTTTATTTCTCGGATGATGAGGGCATAACCTGGACAGAGTCGAGAACAGATATGAGCTACAAGGCTCTTGGTGACTTTTATGCAGGGGAAGCGGATATCGTTGAGCTTCCTGACGGAACTGTCAGAGTGTGGCTCAGATGCGACAGAGGATTTCTTTATTATCTGGATTCCTTTGACGGTGGTCTGAACTTTGAACTGAAACCTCACGCATCACAGCTGATGACGCCTTCAACGGCGTTCTCAATCGAGCGTGACAGTGAAGACCCCGAAACATACTATATAATCTGGACAAATGACACAGCAACGGCGGCACTCCAGTATATCCAGCAACCCAGAAACCGTGAAAGTATTGCGGTGAGCCATGACGGCACAAAGACATGGGAGTATATTATGGATATGGACGACCGTGGAATTTATCCAACAACGTCATACTGCAACGCAAGTATGCGTGTTATTGACGGCATTGTTTATGCAAACCACGGCTATCTTGATGGCGGTAAGTTTAATATGGATGCCGACACAACAATAAATCAGATTACTTATTCCCTTGACCCTTCAAGGTTCAAGACAACAAAGAGATTTGCAAATGCACACTATATTGTGCCTGATTTCACCACCATATATGACGAAATTCCCAAGCAGGCGGTGCTCCCCAAGTCCACAGGAACGGCTCTGATTTACGGTTCATCATTCCCTGCACGTGTGGATGACAGCGGAATGGTCGAGGGCGAACTTGTTGCAAAGGCGGTTGGTGCAATTTATGAAGAAACCGAAAATGGTGTGACATTGACCTTGGGTGATGGAGTTGTTTCATTCACAAAGGGTTCAAATGCCTATGCTATAAACGGTGAAGAATTCGCGGCAGATATAATTTGTCTTTCAGAAGACGGCGGATATCTGAACCCTCAGGTTGTGGCAGGAATCTTTGGAAAGGAATACAGCGAAACGGAATCTGCACACATTCTTATGAATGCGACACTTAATGATACAGCAAAGAACGAACTTGAAAGCTTTGTTTCGGGAGTTTCCGAGTCGTTGAGACTTTGTATCGAAGACTTTAAGGCAATTGAGAATGCAACATATTTGAAAGCATTCTTTAATGAATATAAAGCCTTTCTAAATCTCGATGTAAACTTCACGGATAAGTCTTATGAAAATATGTATACTGCATATACCGCACTTGATTTGGATGCAATTACCGATTATGAGACATTGGCGGCTGCCATTGATACACTCACAGCAGCGGAGAAGGGCAGAGTGGGTGAGTTCCTTGAACTCATGAATGAAGCATCGGCAAGTGGAGACGCTTCTGCAATCAAGACATATTTGACCGAAGCTTATGTGGATTTGCTTTCATTTACCGTTGATATGACGAAAATTGCAAATCCCGATGAAATCTACAAAAAGATGATTGGAATCACCTACAACAGCGTGGAAGAGGTTGAGGCGGTGTTTAATGCGGCATACCGTGCACAGCTTTATGCCGAAAGCGGCGAAAGCAATGCATTGAGCATTTCAACCGTGTCGAAGGGCATTGAAGGATGGACATCATTGGGAAGCAATGACTTCGGTGGTGTTTCAATGGAAAGGGTGGAAAATGACAATATCGTAACCCTCTCAGCTTTTGAAAAGATTATAGATGATGAAAAGGCACAGGTTGAAGCTCCTCTTGAAAACGGACTTGTTTATAACAGTCCCGGAGCATTTGAAGGTAATACCGTTACTCAAAGCGGAGTTTCTGTTGATTCGGAAACCGGAATTGTTACCTTTGGCGGCGAAAACGGGAAATTCACCCTGACGGGTGCCGAAAATGCAAAGTCAAGCACCGTGATTTATGTGTTTGATATGACAAAGCCGAGCGGTGTGGTAAAAGGTACATTTGATTCAGGTGTTACTAAGACTGAAATCACATTTGATGAAAATGGTTGTTCTCTTGGTGAATTGAATGAAGAACTGAAAGAGGAAGAAGAACTCACATACCGTGTTGGGCTTTCTCAGCTTAATGTTACTGTTTATGCAAAGAAAGCGGATGCTCTTGACACCGACTATGTTCTTTTGGGAACAGGAAGTATGGCACTTCACACAAGGTCAAAATGGAGCGTGAACTTTGAAACAGCAGATGCTGAAGCCGAGATTTCAAACCTTGGTGTATATTCAGCACTTTCGTCTGTGAAATATGATGTTTCAGGCTATGAAAAGGTGTTTGATATGCACTATTCCGTTGACGGTGAGGAAGGTCATACCATAGCCGACATGATTGCAACAGGACTGACCGAGGACGGCAGCATTGCGGAAGACGGCTCGCTGAAGCTTATTGAAGGTTCAGGAGCAACACCTCCAAGAGGTACGTTTGTTATGAGCAAAGGTACTTTTGGCACCATGTTTGAACGTTCCGAAATTGATATGACAGTTCAGGTTGAGGACGGAGGAGCCATATTCCTTTATTTCCTTGACAGCTCAGGCTTCAGATACTATGACGGAACCTTCTCACCCGACCGTCTCAACGGCAAGTCTGCATACAGCGGTCTTACATGGAAAACAGGACAATATTATGACATAAAGCTCATCACAAGCCCTGCGGGATATGACGAAAACGGTCAGACAAGGACTTCGGTTTGCATGTATGCAAAACGTGAAGAGGATTCCGATTGGATTTGTATAGGTCAGGACATAGTTTTGACCGTTGGTGACAAATCTGAAGGAAATCTCCAGCTTGCAATTATGAACTGTCGTGAAAAAGAGGCGGTTTATATAAAGGAATTCAGTATGAAAACCTATGCAAAGCCTGCAGGAAGCTATGAATTTGTGAACAGTGCGGCAAATATGCCCGAAGTTGACTATGTGTTCTCTTTTGACTACAACAGAATGGATACGGACACTCCAACACAGTTCACAATGGGCGGTGAGAATTATTGCCAGAGCTTCATTATGGAACCGTATAGAATTACGTCAAATATGACTGACTATGTGACAGCAGATATTGACATTGAAACCGACAAGTGGTACAGATTCTTTGGGTGTGTGAAAATGACCGGAGAATCCACTCAGGCATTTGACAAAACAAAGATTGTGAAGAACACAATCACAATGTATATGGAAGATTTCGATGGAAATGTCACCGAAATTTTCAGAGACCTTCCAATGCTGAAAAAGACAGGCAACAATGGCCTCAGATTCAGAATGTTCGACACAACTGATGGAGGAATACGTCTGAAAAATGTGAGAGTATACAACGGCAAGGTGCTTGACCTTGTTTCGGCAGAAGCTACGGACGGCACGGCAAGCATCGCTGTTGATTTCCTGAATGACGGAACAGCTTTTTCTGAAAATGCGACACTTTATGGCGGTGCTTATGAAGAATTCAGGCTCGTCGGTGCAAAGGTGGGTGAAGAAATAGTTATGGAGGTTGCTCCCTTCGACTATGAAAGAATGTACCTCAATGACATTCTTTATATTGCGGAAGATGCAGAACCTCAGCTCAAACTATTTATGTGGCAGGTCGGTACCCCTGTGACACCACCTGCGGTTTCAAAATAACCTTTACGGTTTATCTATCTTTATCACCTATCGGGTAGCTTTGAATCGGGAGCCATCCCCAAACCAAGCGGCAAAAGCCGATTTCGGAGCATACCCATGCCCGATGGTGGGTGAAGATATATAAATAAAGGACATCATGGAAAGACAAAATGTAAAAAACTTTTTTAAAAGGAGGAAGAAAGAAATGAAAAAACTTATCAGTTTGGTTCTTTGCATAATGATGATTTCATCACTTTTTGCAATGAACGCATCGGCAAGTGTTGCAATCGGCGATATGCCGGAAACAGCTTATCCCATAAACCAGAGCTTTGAGGATGCGGATAATCTTATGTTCACAACCATTGCTTGGAAAAACGGAAGCGGTGCTGTCGCTGTTGAAACCGTTGATGACAACAGCTTTGCGGATATTTACCTTGGAGGCAAGCTTGACACAACACTGGACATTGCTTATATAGGTTCAGGCAACCTTGATGGGGCTGTTCCTAATAAAGGTTACACAATGGCCTTTGATGTTTATCCTGTTGATACTTCGGTAAGTCTGCGTGTTCTCTACAACAGTGATACCACCACTAATCAAAATGCCAGATATGGTATTGCAATACCTGCTTCAGCTTTTCCCACAATGAATCAGTGGTATTCTGTGAAAATGGTTGTGGCTGAAAACTACGTAAACCCGGAAGTATCAATTTCGGTTTATGTAAAGAGTGCGGTAGATTCTGATTACACCAAGATAGCTCATACCGGGTTATATAGTCCGGTAATGTTGAGCGGACACACCTTTTTTATCGGTGCAGAAACACGATACAATGTGAATAACTCTGAAACGGTTGATAACACACGCTACAAAATTGACAATGTTGTTCTTTACTACAGAACAGCACAGTCAGAATACCCCTCAACGGGTGTTATTGCCTATGAAAACTATGAAGGCACAACACAAAGTCTAAAGGGTCAAAAGGCAACTGTTGCCGGTGACCTTGAAAACTATTATCTGACAGTTCTTAATGATGAGGATGCTGATGATGATAGGATTGCCGGAACATTTGCAGGTTCTACTATGTGGGCAATCGAAAGAGTTCCCGAGAACTTTATTATAACCTTTGATATTTGTCAAAACGCCGGCAATGAACAAAACTTTAATTTGGAATATTATGACGAAAAAAATACTTCAGTTAAGGTAAAAGATCATTGGGGTCAGTTGTATGTGACTGCAGATAAATGTGAGGTTGGAAAGTGGTACAGAGCCAAAGTACACGTAAATTGTGGCGTTGTTAAAACACTGTCCTTTGTTGATTTGGAAACAGGAGATTCTGTTGAAGGTGTAGCGTTCGGAAGAGGTACTACTGATATTACGACCAGTAAAAACTCTCTTATTGTCAGACCATTTAACAATCAGGGTATATTCAACTGGAGTCTCGACAACATTGTCCTCACAGAAGCAGCTGCTGCTTCACTTCCTGAAATCAATGCAACAGCTGATGAAGTAGCTGTAACGGTTAGTGCTGATGCAATTTCAGAAACAGTAGCGCCTGTTCTTGCGCTCTATAAAGAAAACAGACTGGTTGATATTGATTGGGATACAAAAGACAATACAGTTGAGGGCGTTTCTGCAGAGCTTACAGCCACAGGCGAATATGACGAGGCAGTTGTTTTCATTTGGGATGGATTTGAAAACTGCACACCTCTTATGGCTACACCTTGGAATATTACAGATATTATTGCTGAATAATCCTAAGTAATCAAAGGTTCAGAGTTCCGGCCACTCTGAACTTTTGATAAATTATAATTGTTATGCTGAGCTTGCCGGAGCATCTGAAAAGATTCCTCGGCAGGCTCGGAATGACATTGAAAAAATAAAGAAGAAAGAATAAAGAATAATTGTGGTGGCTTTGCGTTGCAAAGCTTTCGAATGGAACAAAGACAGCTTTAAAGTGAAATCATTATCGCCGACAACGGCTAAGCTCCGTTTTCATCGATAATGATTTGCAAAAAAATGGAGGAATATAAAATGAAATGGACAAAAAAAGGCTTTGAAGAATTCTCAAAAGGTACAATGGGCAACGGAGGACAGAATCTATATGTTTCTGCAAAGGGAGTCCTTCAGAGAATTTTCAATTTTGACGTGAACGGTGACGGATATCCAGATATTCCAATTGCCAACAGTCACAGTATGAACGAAAAACCGCCTATTCATATTTATGATGAATTGGGACAGAAACAGCCAATTGAGCTTCCAACAAACGGCTCTTTTGACGGTATTTTGGTGGACCTTTATGACAGAGGTGTTGAGGATTTGGTTGTTGCTTGTCAGCATAACGGTGTTCATTCGGATGTTTCGGCAATAATATATTTTGGCTCGGAAAATGGTCTCAGTGAAAAATATAAAATGGAGCTTAGGGTTCCCAATTCTTACGGAGTTGTTGCGGGAAACTTTGACGGTAGCGGGAAGAAGTCGCTGGTTTTCATAAGCGGAAACAAGCTTCGTATGTTCAGACAGACCGCTTACGGAATTGAAGCATCAATTTTTGAGGAAATTGATATCGGTGCAATCTCAATTTCAGCAGGGGATATTGACGGTGACGGCTATGACGATTTGTACGTTGTTCATGCGGAAACCGGTGAGCTTGCCATCTATTGGGGAGGCGAGGACGGCATCAATCCTGAAAGAAAAACCGTGTTCGGAAAGCCTGTTGTAATTGACGACGGCAGAGCAAAATCCACCACGGAAGGCAGAAAAAGCTATCGTTGGATTCCATGGCGTTGCAATATTCTGAAAGCAAAAGACAAAATGCTTACATTCCGTGCTGAAGATAAATATGCGGTTTTTGAAGCTTTTGATGAAAACCGCAATGCAGTTGAAGTGTTCAGAATTTTCACGACAGATACTCAGGAAACCGAAAAGGCTAATGTTGACGTTATGTTTGCAGGAAAGGGTCCCATGCACTCTGTTTCGGGAGACCTGACAGGCAGGGGAACAAATGATATTGTCATTGCTGTTGCAACGGACTTCCATAATATTGAGGATGTGATTGTTCTCTGGGAGGACGAGGAATACTCTCTTGAAAAGGCGACTCGAATCCCCATACGTGCCGGAAGAACTCTTTCAATTGGCAAACTGAAAGAGAATGGCAAAAACTATCTGTTTGTGTGTCAGGCCTGTGAAAGGAACAGCCTTACAATTGATACAGCGGTGTTCAGCTTTGACGAAAACAAAAATTATAAGCAGGAGTGGCTTATTAATGCTCATGAACCAACAGCTATAATCAGCGGAAGGACATACACCGACGGCAGATATCAGCTTGTTGTTATAAACCATGAGGGTGAGAGACATCTGGGATTTGAAAATACCTATGTTTATCTTGGCGGCGAGAACGGATACAAGCCGGAAAACAGACTTGAATTCCCCGGCTGTGCTTCAACGGATATGTTCATGTGTGATTTTTCGGATAACGGTCATCCTGATGTTTTGGTAGTCAACTGCGGAGAAAACGCACCTTCCCAGTCTCCCGGTTCAACAATATACTGGAACGGAGAGAAGGGCTTTGATATATCAAAGGCTTTCAAGCATATTCCGGCATCTGAATTGGGGCACGGAGCAGCAATCGGGGATTTTCGCAAAAGCGGCTATCTGGATATAGCAATCTGCGGAATTTCCAGCCGTGATGTAAAGGTTTTTGAAGGTGGTCCCGATGGATATGATTTTGACAACCCCAAGCTTCTTGTGATGGGTCCTGACCCTGACGGATTTGTGAAAAGGTATCAGGGTATGGCCCCGTCTTATGAGCTTTTCGGAAAAAAGTGTGATGGAATGGTGGACCCGGACGACAGGGCAAATCTCCAGACCGTAAGATGGTTGTTCACGGCAGACTTCAACGGTGACGGTTGGCTTGATTTATTCGTTAGTCAAACAGCCGGTGATCATGCGTTTATATTCTGGGGAGGACCTGGTGGGTTCAATCATCACAACTTTACCGAGCTTGCAACAGACGGTATGATTTCGGCAAATGCCGCAGACCTTGACGGTGACGGTTATCTTGATCTCGTTTGCTCTTGTCATATATCAAAGAAAGATAAAATGCCCAGGGAAAACGCAAAGTATGTTATTTATTGGGGCGGTCCAAATGGCTTTGAAGAACACAGAAAAACTCAGTTGCCCACATTTTGTTCAAATTCCCTGACAATAAATGATTTCAATGGTGACGGATTGCTTGATATTTACGGAACAGCCTATAACAATGGTCGATGCCGTGATATTGATTCAAAGATGTACTTCCAAAGTGCAGACAGAATGTTCCATACGGACAATTTTATGGACATTTTCAACCATTCCGGTTGTGGCTGTCTTTCGGGCGACTTTAATGGTGACGGATATATTGACCTTGCGGTGGCTTCACACAAGGCTTATGGAAAGCACGTAAACAATGCATACATATTCTGGGGCGGTGAAGACGGAATAAATGAGCAACGCTATACCGAGCTTCCTTGTATCGGACCCCACGGAATGTGCTCGGTTGACATCGGGAATATTATGGACAGAAGCAATTCTGAATATTACTATTCTGAAGCTTATAAAACCGATTCGAAAGCAACAAAGGTATCATGGGTTGCAGAAAACGGCAAAAAGACCTGGGTTAAGATTCAGTTCAGGTGTGCAGATACGGCTGAAGTACTTGAAACAGCTGAATGGTCGGATTCTTTTGAGAACGGAGCGGATATTTCAGCATTGAACTTGCACGGTTACATTCAGTATAAACTGGAGCTTGGTGCATACTGCGGTACAGGAACGCCTAGAGTAACAGAAGTAACAGTTGAGTTCGAATAGATTGACCCTTGCGATTGTAAAAAAATTTACGATTGTGCAAAGACTTTTGTAAAAAAATTTACGATTGTGCAAAGACTTTAAAAACAATCTATGATATAATAAAAAAAAGTATTTTCAGGAGGTACAAAAATGAAAAGATTAACAGGTATTGTAGTGGTATTTGCTATGCTTTTGACTATGTTTTCAGGGCTTGGCATAACAACAACTGCCGCAACAACAAGTGATGCCGAAATAATCACTCTGATTAACCAGACCTATGAGGATGATTGCACATCGGCAGACATGAAAACTCCTATGTACGGAAATGGGGAAATCATAACCGAAAACGAAAATCGGGTTATGAACATAACTCCGGGAACGGCTGTCAGCACCATACTTTCAAGTACGGCAACAGAAATCCCCACAGACAAGTATACTCTAACCTTTGATATGCGTGCAGTGAGCCCCAATGCAGGCTTCACAATTGTTGTGAAGAACCCTTACCACGAAGAAAATGATGGCTTTTCCAATGGATATTCCCTTCTGATTGCTCCCGGTACATTTGTTTCAACAGGAACAGGCGGAAATTTGTCGGTTGTTGACGACAATTGGTATACATACACGGTTGATGTTAACGTTGCAAATATGAACGGTACCACACTTACCGAAAGCCAAAGCATGGGAAGACAGTTTATCACTCTTTCCCGAAAGAACCGTGACACAGGTGCTTCCGACAACAAATTCAGCTTTAATGCAGGAAGCTCATCGAGTTCAGGTGTGCGTTTTGGTCTTGCATCAACGGGTTATACTCCTGCCGATACTCCAAATGGTGTTTCATTTGTAACACAGAAGGGTAACACACGTTGGGGTGCAGATCAGGCAAGCCTAGGACTTCACGATTCAAGCACATACTATCCTTTGACAAACTATCAGGTTGACAACGTGAAGGTTTTCTATGAAGAAGCTCCAAAAGGAATAATTACAAACATCGTAATGCAGCTTGGCAGTAGCCTTACCGACAGAAACTTCACATGGTTTTCAACAAGCTCTGAAACAGGATATATAACCTATGCAACAGCTGATGAACTTATTGACGGGAAAATCCCTTCAACAGCAACAAAAGTTGCGGCAAACCGTGACGGTAATGGTGTATCTCTCAAATCGGGATATTATAACAACAAGGCAACAATTTCAAACCTTGTTCCCGGCACAACATATTACTATCAGCTTTCAAACGGTACAGATGTGACACCGATGTATAAGTTTGAATTGGGAGAGGAATCTTCATCGTTCAGCTTTGCATATGTTGGTGACTCACAGATAGGAGCGGGCTCACTTGGTGTTACGCAGAATGCTCTTGACTGGCAGAGAACCATCAATCAGCTCACCACCGACCCTGCATTTGAGGGTATTGAATTTATGGCATCATCAGGTGATCAGATCAACACAAACGTTTCTTCTCCAAACTATGCCGATAACGAGCTTCAGTATGATGCGTATATCAATCATCCTCAGGTTTCGGGCATTGCTCAGGCTTCCCTCTTAGGTAACCACGATAACTGGTCACGAGGCGGTCACTACCAGCACTTCAATGAACCCAACTATATCATTGATGAAGAAACAGGCGAATATTACGGAGTTACCAAGTATAATAATTACATTAATAGTGCGGATTATTGGTACACATATAATTCGGTATTGTTTATTGCAATCAATCCCCACGATATGACAAGCTCGGCAAATGCGGCAACTGAGGCAGGCAGAGCGGCAGACAAGGCTACCTTTGCAAAGCATCTTGAGTTTATTGACAAGGTTCTTGAAATAAACAAGGACAACGATGATATCCTCTGGAAGGTTCTCTATTTCCACGAATCACCCTACGGTTCAAGCTATCACGGCAACTACACAATGGATGCCAACGGTGCATACACTGCAAGAAATGAACAATATTCATTCATTAATATAAGAGAATACTTCTTCCCCGGTATCTATGACAGAGATTTTGATGTGGTCCTCTCGGGTCACGACCATTGCTACACAAGAACCCACGTTCTGAAGCACGAAGCAATCGATACCAATGGAATGTATTACGGAAACGAAACAATCACATCTTATGACGGTGACTATACATATGCTGACGGAACAACAACTCCCACATTCAAGGATTTTACCGATGCAAACGGTATTGTTCATACAAAAGTACGTACAATCTCAACACCTGTAAAGGTGACAAATCCTGACGGAATTGTTCACATCACGGCATCTTCAAGCTCCGGCTCGCAATGCAACGGTACGGAATTCTTCCACCCATATGCGGCAGTTCAGGTTGGTCACACAACGGCAATCAGACGTCAGGCAATGAGAATTGACGTAACACCCACAACAATGACATTCACAAACTACGGTTTGGGCAACAGCTCGGCAGACGTTGACCCTTCAGCCAATGTTCTTGACACATTCACCATTGAAAAGACAGCTGAAGTGAAGGTTAAGGGCGTGTCACTTCCCGAAACAGCAGAAATTCCTGTTGGAATGACTGAAGAACTGACAGCAAAGCTTTCGCCTGTTGACCCCGATAACACTAATGTAACTTGGAAGTCGGATAACGAAGCGGTTGCAACTGTTGAAAACGGCGTTGTGACAGCAAAGGCTGTGGGTACAGCAAATATCACAGTCACAACAGAAGACGGCGGGTATACCGCAATATGCAGGGTTACTGTTATAGCAGGCACTGCCGTTGAAAGCGTAAGCCTCGACGAGACGACTCTTTCACTTTTTGTTGATGATGTAAAGACAATTTACGCAACGGTTTCACCTGCTGATGCAACCATAAAGGACATAATCTGGACATCCTCGGACGATGCAGTTGCAACGGTATCTGCAAACGGCTCAATAACAGCACTCAAGGCAGGCACAGCCACAATCACCGCAACAACAAAGGATGGCGGAAAAGAGGCAACCTGTGTGGTTACAGTAAGTGCAATTCCTGCAACATCGGTTGTGCTTGATGCAAACAACCTGACATTGCTGCCTCTTGGTGAAGCAGCACTTACGGCAACTGTTTATCCTGAGAATGCAACATATCGTGATGTTATATGGAAATCCTCGGATTCAACGGTTGCAACAGTAGACGAGAAGGGTAATGTAAAGGCTCTCAAGCAGGGAACTGCAATCATAACAGCAACAAATGCCAACGGAATGTCGGGAGAGTGCAACATAACAGTTGAAGGCGGTTGGCTGTTTAATCAGGATTATGAGGATGGCACAAATACAGTATTCACATCAACCACAAACGGTTGGTCACGTGTTCAGGACGAAGACGGTAACTGGATTATGCAGCTTGTGATTGATGAGAACACAGATGTTGCATCAGACTATTATCCTGCATCACTTAATGCTCAGGGGATGGTTCCGCTTCCGACAGGTGCTTTTGTAATTTCCTTTGATATCTGCAATATGTCGGCTGATGGTGCGGCATTCCTTAGTATTCACGCCTATGACAATAATTCGGTAGGAAATTACTATACATTTGATGCAAGAGACCTTGAAATCGGTGAATGGTATAATGTGAAGTTCTACCAGAACGGCACAGCTTATATGAGAAAGTCGGGAGATGCTGAATATGTAAGTGTTGACGTAAAGAAAAATGCTCACGGAATTTCCAGCGGTACAAACCGTTTGGCTTTGTGGCTTGATTGTGACAGCAGATACCTGAAACCGGAAAACCTCACTTCAAGCGACGCAGTTCGTGCAACATATTTGAAGTTCGATAACTTCAGAGTTTCATCGGAAGTCAAGGCAACGGGCATTGAATTTGACAAGGAAACGGTTGAAATCAACAGCAATGAGACAATTGCTTTGAATCTCACTTTTGTTCCGAGCAACACAACAGATATCAATGTTGTTTATTCTTCATCTGATGAAAATGTGGCAACAGTTGATAAATATGGAGTTGTTACAGGCAAGGGCAACGGAACCGCAACAATCACCGTAAAAACTCTTGATGGCGGATTTGCCGACACCTGCGAAGTGACGGTTGGCGGTGCAACACTTGCAAGCGGTATAACACTTTCAAAGAGTGAAACAACAATGAATGTTGGCGAAACAGAAACAATCACAGCAACAATTTCACCTGAAGATGCTTCTGTGAAGACTGTGAACTGGACATCCGAGGATGCGGAGATTGCAACAGTTGATGAAGATGGCAAAATCACAGCGGTAGGCCCCGGAACAACAAACATTGTTGCAACAGCGGCTGACGGTAGCGGTGTTTCTGCCAAGTGTGCTGTGGAAGTCAATGCAATCCCCGTAACATCGGTTACCCTTGACAAAACCGAGGTCAATATGGAAGCAATGAGCGAAGCAACAGTTTCTGCATCAATTTTTCCCGAAAATGCAAGCTTCAAGACAGTTACCTATACATCGGCAGATGAAAAGATTGCAACAGTTGACGAAAACGGTGTAATCAAAGCAAGAAGCGTGGGAACAACCACAATCACAGCAAGCGTAAAGGATGGTGTTTCTGCAACCTGTACAGTCAACGTACACGGTACAATCCTTATGGAGCAGGATTTTGAGGATGAGACAAATACTATGTTTCTTGACAGATCTGTTGCTGGTGACAAGTGCTGGACACGAGTTCAGGATGAGGACGGAAACTGGATTCTTAAATTGGATGCAGACGGTATTACCGACGGCTTCATCGGAGGTCTCTGGCCAACAGCTCAGGCGGCATATTTCACCGTTCCCCAGACGGAATTTACATTCTCATTTGATGTTTGCAGAACATCTGATGTGGGATACAAAACCCTCAATGTGAACTTCTATACTAATGAATATAGCACGCATGCTGTAAAGGTTGACACAAACAGCTTTGCAACCGACGAATGGTATGATGTGAAGATTGTGTATAACGGTGCATATACTACATACTACAAGAAGAAAACTGATAAAATATACAGTATTCTTCCGTATTCAAGAGGAACATGTCCGTCAAGCGGTCATGATTATCTACATTTCTCGCTGACAAAGGACAGCTATGCAACAACCAATGAACAAATCAGACAGTCAGAAATGCTTTTCGATAATTTTATGATGACTGTTGATGACGGACTTCGTCTCACAAAGGCAGAGAATGTTCTCAAGGCAACAGCTCCTCCCGAATATGTGGGCGAAAAGGTTTATATTGCGGCATATGATGCAAGCGATCGAATGATTGCTGCAGGTCTCGCGGATTTTGATAATGACGGAACAGAAGTTACCCTCAGTGATATCGAAAGTGCTGCATACTTCAAAGCTTTTATCTGGGATGAAAATTCAAAGGCTGTAATTGAATCGGCGACACTATATAATTAACCTTAACAATTGTATTTTTTTGGTTATTCTTTGCAGCAAACGAAATATTTGAACATCTTAATAGGTTGAAAAAATGTAGGGATTAAGGAGAAGAAAAATGAGATTTGACGTATTTGAAACAACACGCAAACGTGGCGAGAGCCTGCGGGAAGTCTTTGCCGACGGTGCGTGGGAAATGACATTTGGAAACAAAGGTGAAGAAAAGAAATTTGCAGTATACTCAGTTGCAGATTTATCCAAAGAGCCTGAACTGAATTTGTATAATGGTCACGACCCGAAAGAACTTATGGATAGCGGTCGTGATATATTGGGTGAGGAACTTCTGAAAAACGGTGAGCCCAGATTTGATGAGGTGAAGAAGATTTTGCCGCCCACGAAGGAAATGGGATATTCTTTTCTCAGCGGTTTTGCAAGCTGGAGCGGTGTTATGGTTAATAGTGAAACAGGTAATGTTTATCCCCAAAGTATGGCAAATGACCGAAAGCCTTCACCTATCTTTGCACCCACAATGGTGGAAACCGAGGTGTGTGAATCAACTCCAAAACAGTTTTTGCTGGATGGAAGACTGCCTATTATGTTTTCGGTTCATTCAAATGCCGAAAAAGTAGTTGAATTTATGTACTTTGTGGAACCGGGTGACCCTGACCGTGACCCAATTGTGTGGATAAGAACAAAGAGATATACAAAAGAAAACCCCGAACAGTTCACTCTTGATTACCGCATTGTGGCACGTTCA